>CAZENI010000318.1:0-9715 GCA_964513055.1 uncultured Opitutus sp. | reverse complement strand
GGCTTCATCACCAAGGGCGCCCCGAGCGCCGACGTGCAGAAGGTCATCGCGTCGTTCCGGGCCGAAGTCGCCAAGGGCGCGAACTAACCGGCAGCCGCACCCGCTTCGTTTCGCATGCTCTGCAGCGGCGGTTCCGGGTCGTTTGCGCGGTGGCTCACCGCACTCGTCCCCGCCGCCGCTGCGGAACCCGCTTCCGCCCGCTCTCCGAATTCTCCGTCCGCTCGTCCCGCCCGTCTTCCATGATTACGCGCAACCGCATCACCTCCCGCATCGTCGGCGCCGTTCTCCTCGCCATCGTGCCGGTGCTCCTCCTTTCCGCCGGCTATCTCACGCGTTCGAGTCAGGCGAATCTCCGCCAGGCATATCAGGCCAACGCCAGCCACGCGTTCGCCACCGCGCTCGAGGACCAAAAGGGCTATCTCTCGCAATACCTCACGGCGTGGGTCACGAATCCCTCGTTCCAAACCGCGCTGGAGTCGGCCGTGTCCTATGGCGACCCCTCCGCTCTCGAGGCTCGCGCCGGCGAGAATCAGAGGACCGGCGGGCTCCACTCCGTGCGCGTCTACGATCTGAAAGGCGCCATGCTCGCCCGCGCCGAGTCCGCCGACGCCGCGGCCCTCGACCCGGGCCGCCTCGTCGCGGACGTGGCGCGCGACGGCAAGGCGCAGACCGCGGTCGCCTCCCTGCCCGCCGGCGTGGTCATCGAGGCCCTCGCCCCAGTCGCCATCGCCGGCAAGATCGTCGGCGTCGTCGGCCTTGCCAACATCATCGACGTCGCGGATCTCCAGCGCATCGGCCGCTCGCTCGGCGCTGACGTCGCCCTGATTCGCGCCCGGAAGGTGCTCATCGCGAGCCAGCCGGCGCTCACCCCGTTCGAGCCTCACGCCGATTTGCTCGCCGCCACGCTCGCCACGCAATCCCCGCGCCAGGTGCTCGTGGGGGAAGGCAAGGACGCCCAGTTCGTCACCTACGCGCCGCTCGCCGGCCTAGCCGACGGCGACAACGCCGTCTGCGCCGCGATTTTTTCCAGCGCCGCCGCCTACACCGCCGCCACCCGGCAGGCGCTGATCGTGCTCACGGTCGCCGGTTCCATCGTCATCGCCGCCGTCGTGCTCGTCGCCCTTCTCGTCGGCGGCCGAATCGGCGCCTCCATCGGCAAGGCGGTCGATCAACTCGATGGCAATGCAACCAGCGTGGCGGCCTCCGCCGAGCAGATCCGCGTCGCCGGCAAGGCCCTCGCCGATGGCGCCAGCTCGCAGGCCGCCTCGCTCGAGGAGACCAGCGCCTCGCTCGAGGAAATGGCCTCGATGACCAAGCGCAACGCCGACTCCGCCCAGCAGGCCAAGACGCTCGCCTCCGAGACGCGGACCGCCGCCGACGCCGGCGCGGCTGAAATGGAGGCGATGAAGCGCGCCATGGACGACATCAAGCGCTCCTCCGACGACATCTCGAAAATCATCAAGACGATCGACGAGATCGCCTTTCAGACGAACATCCTCGCGCTCAACGCCGCCGTCGAGGCCGCGCGCGCCGGCGAAGCTGGCATGGGTTTCGCCGTCGTGGCCGACGAGGTGCGCAGCCTCGCCCAGCGTTCCGCCAACTCCGCGAAGGAGACCGCCGCCAAAATCGCGGAAGCGATCGAGAAGAGCGCCCGCGGCGTGCAAATCTCGAGCAAGGTCGCGTTCTCGCTCGGTCAGATCGTCGAGAAGGCCCGCCAGGTCGACCTGCTGGTCGCCGAGATCGCCACCGCTTCCCACGAACAGAACCAGGGGATCACTCAGGTGAACCAGGCCGTCGGTCAGATGGACAAGGTCACGCAGGCCAACGCCGCCGGTGCCGAGGAGACCGCCGGCGCCGCCGAGGAGCTCAGCGGCCAATCGACCGCCATGCAGGCCGCCGTCGGCACCCTCCGCCAGATCGTCTCCGCCGGTCCCGCTCCCGCCGAATCCAGCCCGCCTTCCGCCAGCGTCCCTTCTCACGCCGCACCTCTCACGCCCACCCGCCGCACCGCCGCCCGGTCGGTCGCCTCCCCGACCGCCACCGACGGCCACTTCGACGACTTCGCCCCCGTCAACGGCCTCCGCGCGGCACGGCCCCCCCTCGCCCCCTCCGCATGAACGCGGCCGCGTCCGCCTCTCCCTCCGCCTCGCCGCAGGTTCTCGTCGTCGACGACGATCCGGACATCCGTCGCCTCCTCGAGACCGCCCTGCACCTCCACGGCTACGGCGTCACCGTGGCGGAAAACGGCCGCCAGGCCCTCGAACTCGCCGCAGCGTTCCCGTTCGCCTGGATCATCACCGACCTGGTCATGCCCGACATCGAGGGCATCGAGACCATCCTCGAACTCCGTCGGCGCCGCCACCCCGCCCGCATCATCGCGATGTCCGGCGGGAGCCGCTTCGGCGCCCGTGTCTGCCTCCCGATGGCCCGCCACCTCGGCGCCGAATCGACCCTGCCCAAGCCCTTCACGCCGACCGAACTCCTTCGCGTGATGGGACACTCACCGGCGCGCGCCGACCCGGCGCCACTCCGTAGTTTCCTCTCCGACTAAGCAATTCCCGTCAGGTGCGGGTGCCGACTTGCGATGGCAAGTGTCTTCCCGCAAGCCACCTCCATGGTTTGGTCAGAGCCATCGTCCTCGGTTTGTCACGGCTGCTCCTCGAGGCGTCGGATTTTCGGCTGATCGTCGCGCCCGGTTTCTTTCCAAACCATGTCCGTCGTCCGCCGCTACCTCCCGTCCTCGTTCGTGCTTTGCACCGGCCTGCTGCTGACCTTCGCCGCCCTCGCCACGTGGCGCCTCGTGGGGGACCACGCCCGCAGCTTCGCGCCGGCGCGCCTCGCCGCCGGCATTTCGACCCAGCTTCTCTGGCTCGTCACCGCCGGCTGGGTTGTCGCCACCTTCGCCCTCCTCCTGTTTCTCGCGCATTCACGGCGCAAATACCGCCTCGACCTCGTCAACCTGGAAGCCCGCTTCGCCGAACGAACCGAGCGCCTCGCGGCCGAGGTCGCCGCCCGCGAGTCCATCGCCGCCGAACTCCAGGCCGCCCGCGCCCGCCTCGAGCTAGCACTCGCTTCCTCCGACACCTGCACCTGGGACAGCGACCTCAGCGCCAGCCGCGTCCGCTTCGATGTCCGCTGGGCCGCCATGCAGGGAGGCCCCGCCGGCGAAACCCTCACCACCCCCTCCGCCCTCCTGCAGCTCACCCACCCCGACGAACGCTGGCAGTTGTCCCGCGTTATCGCCCGCTGCACGGCCGGGCCCGACGACGCCTACGTCGTCGAGCACCGCGTCCGCCGCCCGGACGACAGTTGGATGTGGATCATGAGCCGCGGCCGCGTCGCCGGGCGCGACGCCAACGGCCGCGCCACCCGCATCATCGGCACCAGCACAGACATCACCGCCCGGAAGGAAGCCGAGGCCGGGGCCCGGAACCGGCTGGCCTTCCTGGCCGCGCTCCACGAGACCACGCTCGACCTCCTCCGCCGCCGCTCCGGACGCAACCTGCTCCAAGCCATCACCGAGCGCGCCGCCCGTCTCCTCGACACCCCCCACGTCGACCTCGCCCTGGCCGAGGACGACCTCCTCGTCGTGCGCGCCTCCACCTGCCGGCTCGAGGCCGCCATCGGCGAACGCAGGACACGCGCCAACAACGCCACCAGCTGGCGCGCCTTCGACACTCGCGCCCCCGTCCTCCTCGACGCCGACTCGCCCGGCTTCGACCGCCCCCGCGCCGAGGGCTTCCACGCCGGCGCCGTCCTCCCCATCCTCCACCGCGGCCGCTGCCTCGGCGTGCTCTGCCTGCTCCGTCGCAAATCCGAGCGCCGCCTCGACACCGCCGACCTCGCCCACGGCGCCTCCTTCTGCCAGCTCGCCGCCCTCTTCCTGCACAACGCCGCCGTCTATCAAGACTCCGTGCGCCTGGCCGAGGCCCGCACCGTCGAACTCCGCCAAAGCGAGGAGCGCTTCCGCAATATTTTCGACCACAGTCCGGTCCCCGTCGCCCTGATGACGTTTCCCGGGGGCCGCATCCTCTCCGTCAACGCCGCCATGCTCGCGTTCGCCGGCCGTCGGGAAACGAACCTCGTCGACCAGGTTGGCGTTGAACTCGACATCTGGCTCGAGCCCGAGGATCGCGAGCACATCGGCGCGCGCCTCAAGGCCGACGGCGTCATCCGCAACTGGGAGGCGCGCGTCCGCAACCGCGCCGGCCGCACCGGCACCGTCCTCTTCAGCGGCGCCCTCGTCATGTCCGGCGGCCAGCGCTTCAGCCTCGCCACGATGGTCGACATCACCGAGCGCAAGGAAGCCGAGGTCGGGCTCGCCCGCAGCGCCGCCCTCAACCAGGCCATCTTCGACTCGAGCGCCGACGGCATCCTCGTCGTGGATACCACCGGCCGCATCCAGACGCACAACCGCCTCCTGGTCGACCTGGGCCTGATCCCCGCCGCCGCGCTCGCCAGCCGCAGCCTCGAGCACACCCTCGACCACCTGCGGGACCAGTTGCTCGATCCCGCCGGCTTCCGCGAACGGACCGCGGACCTCGCCCGGCAGTCCGACCACCACCATTTCGACATCCTCGCCTTCCGCGACGGCCGCGTCTTCCACCGCCACTCACGCCCCCTCGTCGTCGCGGGCGAGACCGTGGGCCGCGTGTGGAGTTTTCGCGAGACCACCGCCGAGCGCCGCGCCGCGCTCGCCCTGCGGGAAAACGAGGAGCGCTTCCGCGGCGTCTTCGACCAGAGTCCCATCCCCATTCTCATCACGAGCCCGATCGACGGCCGCGTCGTCGAAGCCAACGCCGCGAGCCTCGCCCTCTTCGATTTCTCCCGCGAGGAGGTCACCGCCCGCACCACGACCGAGCTCGGCCTCTGGTCCGATTCCACGCAGCGCGACGAGTTCCTCACCCAGCTCCGTGCCACCGGCAAGGTGCACGGGATGGAGATTACCCTGCGCACCCGCCACGGCGCGCTGGTCCATCTGCTCTGCACCGGCACCCTCCTCACGCTCGGCGACCGGCAGTTGATCCTCTCTTCCGCCATCGACATCACCGCCCGCAAGCAGGCCGAAACCGCGCGCGCCAGGCTCGAGCAGTCCCTTCGCCAAAGCCAGAAAATGGAATCGCTCGGCACGCTCGCCGGTGGCATCGCGCACGATTTCAACAACGTCCTCACCGGGATATTCGGCTTCACCGACCTCGCGCGCATGTCCCTCCCGCCCGACGACCCCGCCCGCGGCTGGCTCGACCAGGTCAGCACCACCAGCCAGCGGGCCAAGGATCTCGTCCGCCAGATCCTCACGTTCAGCCGGCGCAGCGAGGGCGACCGCATCGCCCAGCATCTCCAGGCCGTCGTCGAGGAAGCCCTGCGTCTCCTCCGTTCGACCCTCCCCGCCATGGTCGAGCTCGACTTCCGCATTTCGAAGTCCGCGCCGCCCGCGCTCGCCGACGCCACGCAGATTCATCAGATCGTGATGAATCTCTGCACCAACGCCTGGCACGCGCTGCCCGCCACCGGCGGCCGCATCGTCGTGACCCTCGAGGGCTGCGAGATCACGCCCGCCCAGGCCACCGCCAGTGGCGATCTCGCCGCCGGCCCCTACCTCCGCCTCTCCGTCTCCGACAACGGCTCCGGCATGGGCCCCGCCGTCGCCGAGCGCATCTTCGAACCCTTTTTCACCACCAAGGAATCCGGCAAGGGTTCGGGCCTCGGCCTCGCCGTGGTGCACGGCATCGTGCAGTCCCACGGCGGCACCATTCACCTCGACACCGCGCCCGGCCGCGGCACCCGCTTCGACCTCTACTTCCCCGCGATCGTCGCTGGGCCCGCTCCTGCCGCCTCCACCCCGCGCCCCCTCCCGCGCGGTCGCGGCGAGCTTCTCTTCCTCGTCGACGACGACACCGCCAGCGGCCTCGCCCTCGAGAACGTCATCGCCTCCTTCGGCTACACCGTCACGCGCTTCGAACGTCCCGGCGACCTCCTCGCCCGCTTCAACTCCGCGCCGTTCGCCCCCGCCGCCATCGTCGCCGACCTCGGCATGCCCGACATGCCCGGCGACACCCTCGCCTGCGAACTCCTCCGCATCCGCCCCGGTCTCCCCGTCCTCATTGTCAGCGGCTACGTCGAGCCCGCACGCCAGCAGTCCTTCGAACGCCTCGGCATCCGCGGCCTCGTCCGCAAGCCGCCCGACCGCGAGGAATTCGCTCACCGGATCCACTCGCTCGTCGCCGCCGGCCCGAGCTCCGTCGCCTGAAACGGCCCTCCCGCCGGACGCAGCCGTCCGGTTCAAGCTTCCCACCCCTGTGCCGATCGGTAGGGTCCGACCTGCGGATGAAAAACGCCCCTGACGCCACAACCGTCGCGCCGGCCTCCGATCCGGCTGACGCCGGGCGTCAGCACAACCGGCAGCTGCAGTTTCTCAGCGAGAACTTTCCAGAGGGCGTCGTCTATCAATACACCGTCACTCCCGACAGCCGCGGCCTGCTCACCTACCTCGGCCGCGGCGCCGAGCGCATCTTTGGCGAACGCCCGGCCATCCCCGCCCCCGTCGAATGGCTCACCGCCCGCATCCTGCCGGAGGACGGCCCCGGCATCGCCCAGGCGGGCGAGGTCTCCCGCCGCCAGCTCAGCCGTTTCAATCACGACGTCCGCATCCGCGCCGCCGACGGCACGCTCCGCTGGGTGAGCTTCCGCACCCAGCCGCGCGAGCTCGCCGATGGCAGCGTGGTGTGGGACGGCGTGATCCTCGACGTCACCGAGAAACACCGCGCCGACGAATCGCTCCGCCGCCAGGTCGGCTTTCTCGCGACCCTCAACCAGACGACACTCGAGCTCCTCGCGCGCCGCAACGTCAACGATCTGCTCCGCGCCCTCGTGGACCGCGCGGCCACGCTGCTCAGCTCGCCGCACGCGGAGATTTCCCTGCTCGTCGGCGAGGAGCTCGTCGTGCGCGCCTACTCGCAGGGCCGCGACTACCTGGCGGACGACCGCATCACCCGCGCCACGCCGGCGCTCTCCTGGCGGGCCATCGACACCCGCGCCCCGGTCGTCACCGAGCACTACGCCGGCGATCCCGAAAGCCGCGAAGTCTACCGCGCCCGGGGTATCCACGCCGCCGCCACGTTTCCGATCATGCGCGGGGCCGAGTGCGTCGGCGTCCTCGGCGTCGCGCGCGAGCTGCCCGGACTGCCCTTCACGCCCGACGACATCCGCGAAGGCGTCATGCTCGCCCAGATGGCCGCGCTCGTCCTCCACAACGCCGCCATCCACGAGGAGGCCGTCCGCGACGCCGAGCAGCGCACCACGGCCCTCCGCGAGAGCGAGGCCCAGTTTCGCGCCGTGTTCGACCAGAGCCCGATCATCCTCGCGCTCGTGCGCATGGCCGACGCCTGCATCGTCGAGACCAACAGCGCGTCGCTCGCGGCCTTCGGCTACACGCGCGAGGAGGCGATCGGGCGGACCACCCTCTCCCTCGGCGTGTGGGTCGACGTGAGTCTGCGCGAGGAATATTTCCGCCGGCTCCGCACCGAAACGGTCGTCGCGAACTTCGAGGCCGAGATGCGCCGCAAGGACGGCTCCACCTTCACCGTCCTGCACAGCGGCTGCCTCGTCACGATCGGCGGCCAGAGCTACAGCCTCGCCACTCTGCAGGACATCACCGCGCGCAAGCACTCCGAGGCCGCCCGCGATCGCTCGCTCGCGCTGATGCGCGCGACGCTCGAGTCCACCGCCGACGGCATCCTCGTGGTCAACGCGGAGGGCCGCATCGAGACCTACAACCGGAACTTCGCCGAGATGTGGCGCCTCGATCCGCCGGCCCCGGGCCGGCTGCCCGAGGAGGAGGCGCTGCTGCACACGCTCCTCGCCCAGTTGATCGAGCCGGAACGCTTCCTTGTCAGCGTGCGCGATCTCTACGCAGGCTCCGAGGACGAGGTGTTCGATGTGCTGCACTGCCACGATGGCCGCGTCTTCGAGCGCTACTCGCATCCGCAACTGCTCGGCGGCCGGCCCGCGGGGCGCGTCTGGAGCTTCCGCGACATCACCGATCGCCGGCGCGCCGAGGCCGCCCTGCGCGAGAGCGAGGAGCGGTTCCGCGTGCTGGCGGAGGTCTCGCCCGTGGGTATTTTCAGCTCCGATACGAGCGGCCGCACCGTCTTCGTCAACCGGCGCTGGTGCGAGATCGCCGGGCTGACCGCCGAGCAGGCGATGGGCGACGGCTGGAAGGTCGCGCTGCACCCCGACGATCGCGGCCGCGTCGCCGAGGCGTGGGCGCAGGCCGTGCGCGACGGCGAATCGTCCGCGGCCGAGTTCCGTTTCGTCCGGCCCGACGGCACCCTCACCTGGCTCGTCGGCCAGTCGCGCGCGCAACTGCGGCCCGACGGCACGCTTGCCGGCTACGTCGGCACCATCACCGACGTCACCAGCCTCAAGCGCGCCGAGGAGGAGCGGAAGACCTTCGAGGCGCAGCTCCGCCAGAGCCGCAAGATGGAGTCGCTCGGCACGCTCGCCGGCGGCATCGCCCACGATTTCAACAACATCCTCAACGGCACCTTCGGCTTCGTCGATCTCGCGCGCCTCGACCTCGAGAAGAACCATCCCGTGCACGCCTGGCTCGACCGCATCGCCGCGTCCTCCCAGCGCGCCCGCGAGCTTGTCCGCCAGATCCTCACGTTCAGCCGCAAGAACGAGGGCGAGCGCGTGCCCCAGCGCCTCCAGCCCGTCGTCGGCGAGGCGCTGCGCCTCCTGCGCTCCACGCTGCCCGCGATGGTGGAGCTCGACTCCCAGATCGCCGCCGATGCGCCCGCCGTCCGCGCCGACGCCTCCCAGATTCACCAGGTCGTCCTCAATCTCTGCACCAACGCCTGGCACGCCATGCCGCCGCGCGGCGGCCGGATTACCGTGCGGCTCGAACCCTGCGCGCTCACCGCCGCGCAGGCCGCCGCCCATCCCGATCTGCGGCCGGGCGACTGGCTGCGGCTCACGGTCGCCGACGACGGCAGCGGCATGGATGCCGCGACCCTCGACCACATCTTCGAGCCGTTCTTCACCACGAAGGAGACCGGCACCGGCACCGGCCTCGGCCTCGCCGTCGTGCACGGCATCGTGAAATCCCACGAAGGGGCCATCCTCGTGCGCAGCACCGTCGGGCTCGGCTCCACCTTCGAACTCTATCTCCCCGCCGTCCCCGCCGCGACCGCCGCCCCCGTCCGGCTCGCCCCCCAGGCCCCGCGCGGCAACGGCGAGCGCATCCTCGTCGTCGACGACGACGCCGTCAGCGGCTTCGCGATCGAGAAGATGATCGAGAGCCTCGGCTACCACGTGAGCCGCTGTATGCGGCCCGAGGAGGCCCTCGCCCGCTTCACCGCCGCACCGTCCAGCTTCGACCTGGTCGTGACGGATTTCGCGATGCCCGGCATGGACGGCCGCGAACTAATGCAGCAGTTGCTCGCGCTCCGCGCCGACCTGCCCGTCGTCGTCGTCAGCGGTTTCGTCGACAGCGACCGCCAGCACTCGCTCGAGGAAGCCGGCGCGCGGGCCATCCTGCGCAAGCCCGTCTCGCGCGACGAAATCGGCCGCGCCGTCGCCGCGCACGTGCCGCGCGCGCAGTAGCGCTGGCCCCGGTAGCGGCCGTCGTCCCCGACGGCCAGCGGTCGCCGTGGCGGTCGGGGCGACCGCCGCATACTGTCGCACAACTAGCGATCACCTCTTACCCGCGCAT
>CAZENI010000317.1:0-9728 GCA_964513055.1 uncultured Opitutus sp. | reverse complement strand
AACTCGTCGGCACCATGGAAACTCCCGTGCGCGACGGCGTCGCAGCCGGTCACGTGGTAGCTGTTGTAGGAGAACTGCTCACCGGGGGCGAGGCGCGGCGTCTCGCCCACGATCTTCTCGCCCTCGATCACGAGCCGGGTGCCGTCGGCGTGGAGCACGACCCACTTGCGGCCGAGGAGCGTGACGGTGCGGTCGGAGGCGTTCCTGATCGTGACGAAGTAGACAAACGCGTGCGGCTTGTCCGCCGGCAGGCTCGCGCCGCCGTGGTGATAGCACAGCTTGTCGAGGGAAGCCGTGAGGCCGGACACTTCGCGGGAGCAGGACACGCGGCAAAGAGAGCCGGGAATGTCGGCACAGCAAGCAGGTTCGTCGGCCGGGGACGGCCCGGAGCGGTCCCGGCGGCGGGCCAGATTCGCGCTTGCTGCGCGCCGCGGGCCGAAACAGAAATCGCGTTCCATGGCCAAACTCGCCCTCCTTTCCGTTTCGGACAAACGCGGTCTCGCCGACTTCGCCGCCGTGCTCGTCCGCCAGCACGGTTACACGCTGCTCTCCACCGGCGGCACCGCGAAGCTCCTGGCGGAGCAGGGCCTGCCGGTGACCGAGGTGAGCCAGCACACGGGCTTCCCGGAGATCATGGAGGGGCGCGTGAAGACGCTGCACCCGAAGATCCACGGCGGTCTCCTCTGCCGGCGCGACAAGGCCGACCACCTCGCGCAGGCGGCGAAGAACGACATCGCGCTGATCGATCTCGTGGTCGTGAACCTGTATCCGTTTGAGCAGACGGTCGCGAAACCCGGCGTGCATTTCGAGGAGGCGATCGAGAACATCGACATCGGCGGGCCGTCGATGCTGCGCAGCGCGGCGAAGAACCACGAGAGCGTGACGGTGGTGTGCGATCCCGACGACTACGGCCGCGTGCTGGCGGCCTTCGCCGACGAGGCGACCGCGCCAGCGCCACTGGCGGCGCTGCGCCGCGAGCTGGCGTTGAAGGTGTTCCAGCGGACCGCGACCTACGACGCCGCCATCGCCCGCTACCTGGAAGCGCAGGCGACCGAGCCCGACCTCGAGGCCATCAGCGGCTTTCCCGCCGCGCTCTCGCTCTCGTGGAAAAAGGCGCAGGCGCTGCGCTACGGCGAGAATCCCCACCAGAAGGCCGCGCTCTACGGGACGTTTCACGAGCACTTCACGCAGCTCCAGGGCAAGGAACTCTCGTATAACAACATTCTGGATATCACGGCGGCGACCTACCTCATCGGCGAGTTCGAGCGTCCGACCGTCGCGATCCTCAAGCACACGAACCCGTGCGGCGTCGGCAGCGCCGACACGCTGCTCGAGGCGTGGGACAAGGCCTACGCGACGGATCGGCAGGCGCCGTTCGGCGGTATCATCGTCGTGAATCAGACGCTCGACGGCGCGCTGGCGCAGGCGATCGCCGAGATCTTCACCGAGGTCATCATCGCGCCGCGCTTCAGCGACGAGGCGATGGCGATCTTTGCGAAGAAGAAGAACCTGCGCCTGATGGTCGCGAAGGGCGGGATCGGCGCGGATGCGTTGCAGGAAATCCGCAGCGTGGTCGGCGGCGTGCTCGTGCAGGACCGCGATCGCACGCTGGGCAACGTGAACGAGTTCAAGGTCGTGACCAAGCGCCAGCCGACGCCCGACGAGTGGGCGGCGATGATGTTCGGCTGGAAGGTCGGCAAGCACGTGAAGTCCAACTCCATCGTCTATTGCCGCGGCGAACAGACGCTCGGCGTGGGGGCCGGGCAGATGGCCCGCGTCGACAGCTCCCGCATCGCGGTGTGGAAGGCCGGCGAGGCGGGCCTCGACCTCCGGGGATCGGTCGTCGCGAGCGAAGCGCTGTTTCCGTTTGCCGACGGTCTGCTGGCCGCCGCCGACGCGGGCGCGACCGCCGCGATCCAGCCGGGCGGGGCGATCCGCGACGCCGAGGTCATCGCGGCCGCCGATGCGCGCGGCATGGCGATGGTCTTCACCGGCAGCCGTCACTTCAAACACTGACGAGAACCACGGCCCGCTCCCGCGGTCAGTGGCGCCATCATTCACCCCATGAAACGCCTCCACCTCTCGCTGTCCGCCGCGTTCCTCCTCGTCCTCGCCGGCTGTTACACGAATCCGGTCACCGGCCGGAAGTCGCTCGTGCTGCTCTCGCCGGGCGAGGAAGCGACACTGGGCGCCGCGTCGTTTCAGCAGATTCGCGAGAAGGAGAAGATTTCCACGGACGCGGGTGCGAACGCGCGCGTGACCCGCATCGGACAGCGGATCGCAAAGGCGGTCGGAAACGAGCTGCCAGACGCGAAGTGGGAGTTCGTGGTGTTTGATTCGCCGGAGTTGAACGCGTTCGCGCTGCCGGGCGGGAAGGTCGGGGTCTACACCGGTTTGCTCAAACTCGCCGAGAGCGATGCGGAGCTGGCGACCGTCATGGGCCACGAGATCGGTCATGTGATCGCGCGCCACGGGGCGGAGCGGATGTCGGAAGCGATGTTGATCTCGCTCGGCGGCGCGGTGGGCAGCGCCGTCGTGGAGGCGAAGACAGAAGATCCGAAATGGAAACAGGGGTTCGAGCTCGCCTACGGTGGCGCGGCCACCCTCGGCCGGGTGCTGCCGCACTCGCGCGCGAACGAGAGCGAGTCGGATCGGATGGGCGCGATCTACGCCGCCCGCGCCGGCTACGATCCGCGCGCGGCAATCACGTTCTGGCAAAAAATGATGGCGCAGAAGCAGGCTTCGGCCCCGGGCGGCGCGGGTGGGGGAGCGATCAGCGCGTTGATGTCCACGCATCCGGCGGACGAGAAGCGAATCGCGGACTTGAAGGCGCTGATGCCGCAGGTGGTGCCGATCTACGAGCAGAACCGCGGGAAGCAGTAGGGGTGGAGCGGTGGTGTGCGTTGCCCCGACGCGTTTGGGCGACGCTGCCCCTCTTGAAAGCGCGTTGGCGACAACGCGCTTCATCTCGATCCATCGCTCACTTTTCCGATTGGCGCTGCCCGTGGAACTCCGCACGATATCCGGATGTTCGATCCTGTTGAAAAGCTGAAGGAGTTCATCCGACACCCGAGCGTCTCGACCGACTCTAAATACCGCGACGGCATGAAGGGAGCCCAGGAGTTCGTCTCCGGGCTGCTGCGCTCGCTGGGATTCACGGTCGATGTTGTGGCGACGGACCTCCATCCGATTATTTTCGCCCAGCGCGGCGATCCGAGCTGGCCGCACATCGCGATCTACGGCCACTACGACGTGCAGCCGGCCGATCCGCTGAACCTGTGGAAGACGCCGGCGTTCGAGCCGACGATCATCGGCAACCGGATTTATGGCCGCGGCGCCGCGGACAACAAGGGGCCGCTCCTCACGAACATCGCCGCGGTGGCGCAGGCCCTCGAGGCGGATCCGAACCTGCCCCTCCGCATCACGTTTCTGATCGAGGGCGAGGAGGAGATGGGCAGCCCGAGCTTTCCGAAATTCCTCGAGCGCTATGCGGACCGGCTGCGCGAGGCGGACTTCGTCTACCTTTCGGACACCGCGCTGCCCAACGAGCAGCAGGTCGTGCTCACCTGCGGTCTGCGCGGGCTCGCGCTGTTCGACGTGCACGTCACGGGCGCGAAGGGCGACCTGCACTCGGGCCTGCACGGCGGCGTATTGTTGAATCCGATTCAGGCGCTCGCGGAGATCCTCGCGACGCTGCACACGCCGGAGGGAAAAGTGAACGTGCCCGGATTCTACGACGCGGTGCTCGACGTGCACCCGTGGGAGCGCGAGGAGCTGAAGAAGCTCGGGTGCGACGAGAAGGCGTATGCGGAGTTTCTCGGGATCGACACGTTTCATCCCACGCCGGGTTTCTCGCCCTTCGAGTCGGTGCGGTTCCAGCCCACGCTCGAGTTCAACGGCATTGGCGGCGGCTACCAGGGCGAGGGGACGAAGACGGTCATCCCGAGCAAGGCCTTCGCGAAGATCAGTTGCCGGCTCGTGCCGAACCAGGAACCGGATGCGATCAAAAAGCTCGTGATGGACACGATCCGCGCGCGCACCCCGAAGGGCGTGAAGCTGGAGTTCGTCGATCAGCACAAGGGCGAGGCCTACGTCGTGGTGCCGCCGGATCGCTCCAACACCCCGAAGGATCAGTCGCCGGTGCTGGCGAAGGCGTTTCGTGCGGCGGAGCAGGCTGTCACCGAAGTTTGGGGACGCCCGCCGCTTTACCTGCGCGAGGGCGGCAGCGTGCCGATCATCGCGGAGATCAAACGCAAGACCGGGCTCGACTCCGTGATGTTCGGCCTGTTCCTGCCGGAGGACAATCTCCACGCGCCCAACGAAAGCTTCAATCTGGACGTGATGAAGAAAGGGACGGAGACGACGCGCCGAATGCTTCTGGCGCTGGCACGAGGATAAGCGGGCGGACCGCGCCGCGCCGAAAAACAAAACGCCCCGGAATCATCCGGGGCGTAGGCGCAAAGGGAAAAGCAGAAGGCCGGGGGCTCAGAGCGGATTCGGCGCCGCGCGGGCCGGATCGAGGACGACGAGGTCGACGCGGCGATCCTTGGCCATCGTGGCGTCATCAGCATTCTTGGACGCCTCGAGGCTGCCCTTGGAGAGCGTTTCCAGGCGCTCCGGCTTCACGCCGAGGGTCTGGAGATATTTCTTCGCGGCGTTCGCGCGGCGGTCGCCGAGCGAGAGATTGTATTCTGCAGTCCCGCGCCAGTCGCAGTGACCCTCGAGGAGCAGCCGGTGCGTCGGGTTCTTGTCGAGGTAGTCCTTCGCGGCCTTCAGCTTCTCACGCTCCGCGGACTTGATGTCGGACTTGTCGAAATCGAAATAGACCGTCTGGCCCTGGAGGGCGGTGCGGTTCATGCCGGACGGATCGAAGCCATCGGTGCGGGTCGAGAGGCCCTCCGGCGTGCCGAGATTGACCGGAGTTGCTCCGCCCGTGTCGATACCGCGGGGACCCGGGGCGAGGCCCAGCGTCGTTTCCGAGGGATTCGGCCGCGAGGGCTTTTTGGTGCAGCCTGCGAGCAGCAGCGCGGCGCTGGCGACAACGAGGCAAAGTTTCTGCGAGGCAAGTTTCATGAGAAGGAAATTGGTCCGGGCGCGAACACAGACCTATGGGACAAACGCGCCCGGTGCCGCAAGGCTTTTAGCGGACGGACGTCAGACGGTTTTCTTCGGCTCGATCAGCCCGACCTCCAGCGCGTAGCGGGTGAGGCTCGCGACATCGTGGAGGTTCAGTTTCCGCATGAGATTCGTGCGGTGATTGTCGACCGTCTTCACGCTGATCCCGAGCTTGGCGGCAATCTCCTTGGTCGAGTGGCTCTCGGCGACGAGTTGCAGGATCTCGCGTTCGCGGTCGGTCAGGAAATCAGGCGCGCTGCTGGTCGCGGGATTGGCGACGACGTTGCGGAGCAGGGCGGCGACGGCGGGGCCGAAGTAGGTGCCGCCGTTGGCGACGGTCTCGAGGCCCTTCTTGAACTCGAACAGGCCGGCGGTCTTTTCCACGAAACCGTGGGCGCCCGCCTCCAGCATCTCGCGGACGAGGACGGGATTCTCGTGGCCGGAAAAGACCAGCACGCGCATCTGCGGAAGTTTCTTGCTGATGCGCCGGAGAATATCGACACCGTTCAGGCCGGGGAGCTTGGCGTCGAGCACGCACACGTCGGGATTCGTCTCGAGGCAGAGTTGGACGGCGGCCTGTCCGTCGCCGGCCTCGCCGACGAGCTGGTAGTTGGCGTCGAGTCGGAGGATCTCCACCAACATCTCGCGAATCGCGGTTTGATCTTCGATGATGACGAGGCGTTTCATGTAGGAGGGGAGGGTGGAGACTGCGGATTGGTGGGTCGACTGGGATTCGAACCCAGAACCAACGACTTAAAAGGACGCTGCTCTACCATTGAGCTATCGACCCCCAATTCAGCAGAGGGGCGAAAATGGGTTTCCGCGCATCGGGTTTGCAAGAAATTTCTCCCCCGTGAATTGCGCAGGGCCATTGACCGTCCATCCGCGCGGGCCTATGCACGCACGCTCGGCACCAGATCGTGGGAACAATTCAAAAATATACTCATCAGACGGAGGCGGAACGTATGTCTGCCAAAGCTCAAGAAGTTGCCCTCGACCGGCTGCTTGTCGACCGATTCAAAGGCGGCGATCAGTCGGCGTTCGATGAGATGGTGTCGCGCTACTGGGATCGGATCTACTCGATGGTCCACCAGCTCCTGCGCAACCAGCAAGACGCCGAGGAGGTGACGCAGGACGCGTTCATCCGGGCCCATCGTGGGCTGGCGAACTTCCGGGGCGACTCGGCTTTCTCGACCTGGCTCTATCAGATTGCCACGAATCTCGCCCGGAACCGCTACTGGTATTGGTGGCGGCGGAAGCGAGACAAGTCGGTCTCCTTCGACGCGCCGGTGAGTGCGGAAAACGACATGACGCTCGCCGACATCATCCCCGCCGAGGTCGAATCGCCTGACGACATCACGGTGACGCAGGAGTTCGTCACGCGCATCGGCAAAGGGATGGAGCGACTTTCAGCCAAGCACCGCGAGATTCTCGTCTTGCGGAACGTCAAAAACATGTCCTACGAAGAAATTGCCGCCATTCTCGGCATCTCCGTCGGGACCGTTAAGAGCCGAATTGCTCGTGCGCGCGAAAGCCTGCGTTCGAAACTCGGCGAGGACTTCAAATGAACGATTCAGAGTTTATCGAACTGCTAAACCTCTATCTCGATCACGAGATTTCAGCGGCGGACGCCGCCCGGCTTGAAGCCGAGGTCCAGCGGGATCCGGACCGGCGCAAAATCTACCAGCAATACTGTCGGATGCAGAAGGCCTGCAAGGTGCTCGCGGCCGATTTCGTGGCCGACGAAGCCCGCTCCGTCGACGCCGGGAAGAAGGTGGTGGCGTTCGACCCAGCCGCGGCCTCGGTCGCGATGGCCCGGCGGAAGCGCGTGCACGGAGTTTATGCCTTTGGCAGTTTTGCGGCTGCGGCGGCCTGCGTGGCGCTGGTTTTCGTGTCGCGCGGTGAACGGGTGACGGAAGGTTCGGTCCAGGCGGTCGCACAGCCGGCAGCGCCGGTGCCGGTCGCGGTGGCCGTCGCCACGCCGGAGGCAGCGCAGCCCACGCCGAGCCTGGTGAATCGCGGTGGAATCGTATCGGTGGCAGCGGCGCGGTCGCAGGCCCCGGTATCCCAGCCGACTTTGGTCTCCGATCCGCTCTTCCTCAGCAGCCCGCCCGCGAATGTCCTGGTCACGGCGGCGATGCAGGAGGCCAACAACCGCCTCGTGTGGATTCAGAATCTGCAACTGACACCCTTGCAGCAGCGGCTGCCGGCTGAGTCGCTGCGGTTCGATGTGTTGCCAGCCAAGTTGCAGCCCGAAGCGCGCACACTTGGCGGACCGCGAACCGAAACCGACGCCGAAGTGGAGTTGGCGGCCTTCCGGTTTCGGAAGTAAGCGCGCGTCACACGCGTCCGACGAAGGCGGCTCGTGAGCCGCCTTTTTTGTGTCCGACCACTGCTCAGCCGCTGAGCGATTTCTTGATCAACGCCTCGATCGAGGCCTGTGGGCCAAGGGTTAGCGCCGAGCGCCGCACCGCCTGATCTGCGTCGGCGGCTTTGTAGCCCAAAGCGACCAGCGCGGAAACTGCATCGCGGTGAGTGTTCGAGCCCGTCGGGGCCGCCGCGGCCGCGTCGCCTCCCGTGGCGCTGCCCATCTCGGCGCCTCCGACTTTGGACTTCAATTCGACCACCAGACGCTCCGCGGTCTTCTTGCCGATGCCGGGGCATTTTGCGAGCGTCGCGATATCACCCAAACGGATGGCGCTTTCCAGCGAAGGCAGGGAAAGGCGGCTCATGATCGTCAGTGCCATCTTCGGCCCGACGCCGGTGACATTTTCGATCATCAGGCGAAAGAAATCCCGCTCCGCCGGAGTCGCGAAGCCGTAAAGCGTCTGGGCGTCCTCGCGATAGATCACGAGCGTGTGCAATTTCACGATGGCGCCGGGCGAGGGGAGCTTCTCCGCCGTCGTCACCGGGATGTTCACCTCGTAGCCAAAGCCGTTCAGTTCGACAATCGCGTGCAACGGCGTCGCCGAAGTCAGCAAGCCCTGGATGGAAATGATCATTATTTCAGGCCGAGCACATCCTGCATGTCGTAGACGCCGGGCTTCTGCCCGACGACCCACCGGGCGGCACGGAGCGCGCCGCGCGCAAAGATGCCGCGGTCGCTCGCCTTGTGCGTGAGTTCCACGCGCTCGCCCAGGGCCGCGAACATCACGGTGTGGTCACCGACAACGTCGCCGCCGCGCAACGCGTGGATGCCGACCTCGGTCGACTGGCGTTCGCCGGTGATGCCCTGCCGGCCGTGACGCAGCGCGGCGGCATCGAGCTTCCGCTCCTCGAGAATGATTTCGAGCAACCGCGCCGCGGTGCCACTGGGGGCGTCCTTCTTGAAGCGGTGATGCATCTCGATCACCTCGGCATCGTAGTCGGAGCCGAGCACCGCCGCGGCCCTTCGGGTGAGGGCGAAGAGCAGGTTGACGCCGACGGAGAAGTTTCCGGCCCACACGCAGGGAATCCTCCCGGCGAGCGCGAGCAGGTGGCGCTTTTCGTCAGCAGCATGACCCGTGGTGCCCAGCACGACTGGTTTGCCTTGCGCGACGGCGGCTTCCAGCAACGCCCGCGTCGCCGTGTGCGAACTGAAGTCCACCACGACGTCGCACGACGCGACGGCCCGGGGAATGTCGTCGCCCACGTCGACGGCGCCCGCGACAGCGATGTTCATTTCACTGGCGGCAGCCGCCACGGCCTGGCCCATACGGCCCTTGGCTCCGTTGATGAGGATTCGCAGAGACATGCGCGCCGGGCTCAGTCGAATTGAGCGAGCACCTGTTCAAGCGCCTGTGCGTTGGACGGACTCATCTCGCACAAGGGCGAACGAACCTCGGCCGAGCGGATGATGCCGGCGCGGGCGAGCGCGACCTTGATCGGCACGGGGTTGGGCTCGATGAACAGCGCCTTGAACGCTGGATAGAGCGAACGGTGAATCTTCGCCGCCTTGGCAAAGTCGTTCTGCAGGGCGAGTGAGACCATCCGGGCGATCGGGCGCACGAAGAGATTGGAGGCGACGCTGATCACGCCCTCGGCCCCGACCGCCATGAACGGCAGCGTGAGCGAGTCGTCGCCACTGAGCACGGCGATGTCGCTGCCCAGCGCCTGCTTCAACTGGTCGACGCGATCGACGCTGCCGCCGGCTTCCTTGATCCACGCGACGTGCGGGTATTTCGCGCGCAGTCGCTCGACAACGCCGACACTGATCTCGATACCGCAGCGGCCGGGAATCGAATACAGGATGATCGGCTTGTCGGTGGCCTCGGCGACGACGCTGAAGTGGCGGAACAATCCCTCCTGGCTCGGCTTGTTGTAATACGGGGCGACAACCAGCATGGCGTCGGCGCCGGCCTCGTGGGAAAGCCGCGTCAATTCGACGGCCTCGTGCGTGGAATTGGACCCGGTCCCGGCGATCACGGGCACGCGGCCGCGGGCCTCGGCGATCGTGAAGCGAATCACGTCCATGTGCTCCTCCCAATTCAGCGTCGGCGACTCGCCCGTGGTGCCGACCGGCACGAGTCCATTGATCCCGCCCTTGACCTGAAACGCGACCAGTTTTTTCAGATCTTCATAGGAGACCTGGCCGTCGCGAAACGGCGTGGCGAGCGCGGTGATGGTACCGGTGA
>CAZENI010000316.1:4494-9753 GCA_964513055.1 uncultured Opitutus sp. | reverse complement strand
GGTCGACGATCATCTCGCCGAGGTAGCCGACGCAGAGGACGATTTTGGTGAGGCCGGCAGCCCGGAGGAGGCGGAGCTGATGGGAGAAGAACGGTTCGCCGGCGACCTCGACGAGGAGCTTGGGGATCTTCTCGGTGATGGGCCGGAGGCGCGTGGCCATGCCGCCGGCGAGCAATGCGACAGGAAAATCGGAAGACATGGAAAAGCGGAAAATCGGAAGACGCGTCAGCGGCCTTTTGCCTTGCGGTTGATGGTGGTGAAGATGGCGAGGAGTTCGCGGGCCTCCTGAGCGAGCAGCGTCACCGTAGCCGAGTCTCCGATTGGGGTTTGGCGGCAGATATCCAGCCAATAGTCAGTCTCCGCAGCTTCCTTTTGGACCAGCGCGGTCTTATGAATGAAGTCCTCTTTGGATTCCGCCCGATTGGCTTCCCGGTAGTTTGCTCCGATCGAGGTGGCAGACCGGAGCAATTGACGCCCGATTACCCCTGACAGGTCGTTGCGTGGAAGCGCGGAAACGAATCGCACGACTTTTACGGCAGACGCCAAGGTGCGGTGTTCGAGATCGTTCTTTCCGGAGGTGTTTTCCACTTTCTCAATTTCTCGATTTTCCGATTTTTCGTATTCAGTTCTGCGCGACGACTTTGCTGCCTTCGAAGTCGAAGCGGAAGCGGACTTCCTGGAGGCCTTTTTCGCGCATGGCGTGGCGGAGCTTCTTCTTGTCGCCGGCGTAGAACATGAGAAAGCCGCCGCCGCCGGCGCCGATCAACTTTCCGCCGAGCGCGCCGTGGGCCATGGCGTAGTCATACCAGTCGTTGATGTGCGCGTTGCTCATGCCGGAGCTGCGTGCCTTCTTGCGCTGCCAATGGACGTCCATGAGGCGGGCGAACTCGTCGAGGTTGCCGGTCTCGAGGGCGGTGAGCGATTGGTAGCCGAGGTCCTTCGTGAAATGCAGGTTGTCCAGCATGGCCGGGTCGTGGCTCTTGGACTTGTCGTTCTGGTCCTTGAGAATCGCGGAGGCGCTGCGGCTGTAGCCGGTGAAGAAGAGGAGGAGGTTGTCCTCGAGGTTGAAGAGCGTCTCCTCGGAGATGTTACACGGCCGATACTCGACGCGGCCGTCGGGATGGAAGGTGAAGGCGGTGATGCCGCCGATGGCCGCGATGTATTGGTCCTGCTTGCCGATGGGTTCGCCGAGCTTGTTGAGCTCGATGTCGCAGGCCTGCTCGGCGAGCTGGGCGGGCGAGATGATGTTCTTCTTGTGCGCGTGGAGCGCCTTCAGGAGGGCGGTGGTGAAACTGCCGCTGGAGCCGAGGCCGGTGCCGCCGGGGATGTCGGCCATCGAGGTGAGTTCGAGGTGCGGGTCGGTGATGCCGACGAGTTTCAGGGCCTCGCGGATGATCGGGTGCTCGATCTCGTCGACGGATTTCACGCGCTCGAGCTTGGAATACTTCACGATGATCTCGGGCTGAAAGGTCCGGTGCTTCGTGATGTAGACGTATTTGTCGATCGCGGCGGCGACGAGGAAGCCGCCGTGCTCGCGATAATACGAAGGGAGGTCCGTGCCGCCCCCGCCGAGGGAGACGCGAAGGGGAGAACGCGTGATGATCATCTGGGAATTGCCGAATGCCGAATGCCGATTGCCGATTGAAAAGCAATCCAGCCTTCGGCCGGTGCCTTCCGGCGAGGGTGGTGACAAGCGAAGCTCACAAACCCGCCTCGCTGACGGGAAAACCGCTCTGGCGGTAGATTTTTTCCACGATCTCCAGAGTCCGGATACCCTCGGCAAGGCCGGGCGCCGGCTCGCGGCCGAGGCGGATGTCGTCGACGAAGGCGCGCGTCTCGAGCGCCCAGGATTCGTCGCCGCGCGGGTATTCCCACGACGTCGTCTCGGGCGGGCCCATTTCCGGCAGCATTTGGTAAAGGGTGAGTTTCTCGACGCCGTAGCTGCCGCCGAGGCCGTCGATCGCAAGCTTGGCGTCGCGGCCGTAGAGCTCGAGGGAGAAGAGGTTCTTCCACTCGGTGCAACTGACGTGGAGCCACGCGGTCTGGCCGGCGGCGGTGCGGAGGGAGAGGAAGGCGTTGTCGTCGACTTTCATGTCCCAGAAATACGTGGCGGCGTGGCCCTCGACGGTCGGGAAGTCGCCGAGCAGCCAGCCGGCGAGATCGATCAGGTGCACGCCTTGGTCGATGAGTTCGCCGCCGCCGGAGAGGGCGGGGGCGGCGCGCCACTCGCGGTCGTAGCCGCGGCGGCCGCCGTGGCCGTAGCGGGCGCGGAGAAACAGCAGCGGGCCGAGCGTGCCGGCGTCGAGGAGGGCGCGGGCTTTCTGCAGGGCGGGGTGGTAACGGTGATTGTAGCCGAGGCGCACGCGCACGCCGGCCGACTGGGCGGCGGTGCGGAGGGTGCGGAGCTGGGCGACGTTGAGCGCGCCGGGTTTCTCGACGAGCACGTGCTTCCCGGCGCGGACGGCGGCGAGGGCGAGGGGCGCGAGCGAGGCGTTGAGCGTCGAGATGATCACGGCGGTCACGCGCGGGTCGGCGAAGACGATCTGGGCGTCGGTGACGGCGGTGCAGCCGGGGGCGAGCTTCGCGAGATCGGCGGCGCGGCCGGCGTCGAGATCGCAGGTGTAGCGGACGGGCGGGGCCTTGCCGAGGGCCTGGACGCGTTTACGGCCGATGAGGCCGCAGCCGATGACGGCAAATAGGGGTTGCTCGGAGGTGGCGCGGTTCATTCCGTGGTCATGAATGACGCAAGGCGAAGCGAACGGCCCGGGTGACGCAAGTGGGGTTTTGTCATGAAGGGCGCGGCACGCGAGGACGGAGGGCGACGGTGAAGCGGGCGGTCGAACGGCTGCTGGTCGGCGCGCTCTGCGTGGCGATCGGCTGGTTCTACGTGTGGACGGTGCGCTCGAACAACGATGAGTGGACGTTCGAGCGGGAGCAGAACGACTACTACAATCTGCTGATCGACGGCTGGCTCGACGGGCACCTGCACATGAAGGTGCCGGTGCCGGAGGCGTTGCGGCAACTGAAGGACCCGTATGATCCGGCGGTGCGGCCGCCGGGGCTGGGGCTGCACGACGCGTCGTTCTACCGCGGCAAGTATTATCTCTATTTCGGGGCGGCGCCGCTGGTGGTGCTGATGCTGCCCTACCGGCTGGTGACGGGGCACGATCTGCCGCAGGCGGTGGCGATCTTCGTCTTCGCCTACGGCGGCTTCCTGGCGAGCCTCGCGATCTGGCGCGGCGTGCGGCGTCGTTACTTTCCGGAGCCGGGCCCGGCGGTGATGCTGCGGGGGGTGCGGGTGCTGGGGGGGGCGGGGCTGGGGCCGGTGCTGATGCGGCGACCGCACATGTGGGAGCTGCCGATCGCGGCGGGCTTCGGCTTTGCGATGCTGGCGCTCGGCGCGGTGTGGCTGAGCCTGCACGCGGAGCGGGCGCGGGTGCGGCTGGCGTGGTTCGCGGGGGCGGGGCTGGCGCTGGGGCTGGCGATCGCGTCGCGGCCGACGTATCTGCTGGCGAGCCCACTGCTGGCAGTGCCGCTGATCGCGTGGTGGCGCGCGGAGGGGAGGCTGCCGTGGCGGGTGGCGCTCGCGGCGGTCGTGCCGCTGGCGTGCGTCGGCAGCCTGATGGCGTGGCACAACTACGCGCGCTTCGAGCATCCGCTGCAGTTCGGGCAGGCCTACCAGTTCAGCCTGGATTACGAGTCGAAGATGGCGCACTTCCGCGCGAGCCACGCGCCTTTCAATCTCTGGCGTTACTTCTTCTCGACGCCGCGCTGGTCGCCGTTCTTTCCGTTCATCGCGCCGGCGGAGCTGCCGCCGAAGCCGCCGGGCTTTGGCGGGCACGACGATGTGCATGGCATCATGACGAACCTGCCGATCGCGTGGCTGGCGTTGCTGGCGCCGCTGGCGCTGCGGCGCCGGACGGCGGAGGAGCGCGGGCGGCTCGGGGCGTGGCTGGGAAGCGCGGCGGTGCTGTTCGCGGTGATGGCGGGCGTGCTGGTGTTTTTCTTCGGGTCGCTGGCGCGCTACCAGTTCGACTTCACGCCGACGCTCATGCTGCTGGCGGTCGTGGGCCTGCTGGCGGTGGAGCGCGAGGTGCGGGCGTGGGGCACGGGCGCAGGGGCGGGCACGGGCCGGGCGGTGGTGCGGGCGGCGTGGGGCGGCGCGGCGGTCTACTCCGCGGCGTTCGCGATGCTGTCGAGCGTGCAGTATGACGGCCGGCTGCGGGCGCAGAATCCGGAGCTGGAACGGGCGGTGGCGCGGGTGCTGAACCGGGTGCCGCATGTCTTCGAGCAGTGGCGCGGGGTGAGGCACGGCGCGGTGGAGCTGACCGTGCAGGTGCCGCCAGGGACGACGGGCGAACACGAGCTGCTGGCGGTGGGCGAGCCGGCGCGGGCGGATCGGGTCTTCCTGCGGGTGCTGGAGGAGGGGCGCGGGGTGCTGGGCTTTGCGCAGCCGGGAGCGCCGGCGATCCTGAGCCGGGAGCTGAGGCTGGAGGCGGGTCGGCCGCACACGCTGCGGGTGGCGCTGGGATCGCTGCTGCCGCCGCTGGCGCATCCGTTTTTCAATGACATGAGCGCGGCGGCGGCGGTGGCGGCGACGCGGCAGGTGCGGATCACACTCGATGGCGAGACGGTGATCGACGAGCGGCGGACGCAGGCGCCGGGGCGGGGCGAGGTGCGGGCCGGCGCGACGGGGCTGGTGGCGGGGGCGATCCGGCGGCCGGGCGGCGGACCGGCGGAGACGGAGGCGCCGGGGGAGTTCCTGCGGCTGCGGCTGGCGTTCCCGGCGCGACCGCCGACGCCGCGCGAGCCGTTGATCGCGGTGGGGAGCGCGCGGGCGGGCGCGCTGATCTTCGCGCACTACCTGGACGACTCGGGGCGGATCGCGTTTGGCAGTTCGGGGCGGGGAGAGCGGGCGGAGCCGAGCGAGCCGGTGACGGTGACGCCCGGAGTGGTGCACGATCTGGTGGTGCGGTGGTGGAAGACGGCCGACCCGGAGCGCCGGCGGGTGGAGCTGCGGCTCGACGGCACCATAGTCTGGATACGCGAGATCGCCTGGATCGAGGGGCGGATGACGCACGTGATCGGGAAGAACGTGAGCGGCGAGGGCGGCTGTGCGGCCGATTTCACGGGCGTGGTGCATCAGGTGCAGCGCAGCGCGGACGGTGGCGATCCGCTGCTGGCCGCGGCGGGCGACACGGTGCGGCTGCGTGTGGTGTGGCCGGCGGGGCGGCCCGCGGGGTCGCGCGATCCGCTGGT
>CAZENI010000316.1:0-4484 GCA_964513055.1 uncultured Opitutus sp. | reverse complement strand
GTCGTTGGGGCGCTGCGGCGCGGCACCTGGCAGGGGCCGGTGCGCGTCGAGTTCGGGCGGGCGCATGAAGTGGAGGTGCGGCTGGGGACGCTGGCGGCGGCGGACGCGCGGCAGCCGGAGCGGCAGGTGCGCCGCGGCAGTGTGAGCGTGCGGCTGGACGGCGCGGTGGTGTGGGAGCGGCCGGCGGCGTTCTTCGCGGCGGCGGCCGACGAGTTTGCGGTCGGGCGCAACCCGATCGGCGGCACGAGCTGCGGGCTGGTCTTCACGGGGCGGCTGCTGCTGGCGGAGCGGGTGGCGCGCGAATGAAGTTGCGGCGGGGCGGTTTCGTTTCGTCGGATCGCGCGTGATGTTTGACTCCTTGCTCACCGATCGGGAAACGCAGCTCCGGCTGCTGCGCTTTCTGGCGGTCGGCGGTGGGACGGCGCTGGTGCAGCTCGCGGTGCTGCTGGCGCTGAAGGAGCGGCTCGGCGAGACGTGGGCGTTTTCGATTTCATGGGTGGTGTCGACGACCACGCACTATGTGGCCAACCGCTTCTGGGCGCTGCCCAGCACGCGCCGCGACACGGCGCGGCAGGCCGGCGAGTATCTGGTCGCCGTGGCGTTGAGCTATGGAATCAACCTAGGGATGTTCAAACTGCTGCGGCACTTCGACGTGAGCACGACGTGGGCGACGCTGCTGGCGATTCCGCCGTCGACGATCGTGGTGTTTCTCATTCTAAACTTCCGCGTATTCGGAAAGTGAGGGCGGGCCGGGGGGAGTTGACCACTGACGGATTTCGCCAAGGGGCGAAATCTTGATCACACCTCCGGCTAATCGCCTTCGGAGCAAGGACGGGTCTGCCAATGGCAGACATCCAGCCGGCCATTGGCCGGCCCATCGTTGCGGTCGTGGCGATTGGCCACGGCTCTTCTCCAAGATTCGGCCATTGCCGAACCCGATGGGTGGTTCTTTCCCGCTCGAAAAACCACTGATGGATTTCGCCAACGGGCGAAATTTCGAGGTGAGCTCCGGCTAATCGCCTTCGCAGCAAGTTAGGCGGCTGCCAATGGCAGCCGGGCGCGGTGCCCTACCACTGCTGGCCGCGCTCTTCGGGGACGATGCGGCGGAGGGTGTAGATGTCGCTGGCGGCGAGGGCGGTGGCGTGCTGGCCGAGCGTGGGCCAGGGGTCCCAGGGGGCGGAGAGGAGGCGGCCGGTGACGCCGTCGCTCGCAGACGAGAGCAGCCATTCCACGAGGCCGAGGGCTTTTTCGAGGGAGCCGCCGCCGGAGGCTTTTTGTTTTTGCGCGGCGGCGAATTCGGCGGCGCCGGCGACGGCAGGGCCGAGGGCGAGCACTTCGTCGGTGAGGCGGGTGTTGATGGCGCCGGGGGCGACCGCGTTGATGTCGAGCGGCTGGCTGGCGGTCTCGCCGGCGATGGTCTCGACGAGGCGGACGACGCCGGTCTTGGCGACGCCGTAGGCGGAGAAATGGAGGCGCGGCTTGGTGGCGCCGCCGCCGGAGAAGCACACGATCTTGCCGCGGCGCGGATGCGCGGTGAGCGCGGGGCCGAACGCGCGGAGGGCGAAGTAAGTGCCGTCGAGATTGGCGCGGACGGTCGCGCTCCATTTCTCCGGATCGGCGGCGAGCGCGGGACCGATCTCGCCCTGCAGGCCGGCGCAGGTGACGAGGGCGTCGAGGGATTTCCAGGCGCCCAGGATTTCGGCGGCGGCGGCGGCGACCTGCGGCCAGGCGCCGACATCGCAGCGCGTGGCGCGAAACGCGCCCGGGTGTTGAGCGGCGAAGTCCGCCTGGTCGGAGCGGGCGAGCCCCCACACGTGGTGACCCTGCGCGAGGAGGCGTTCCGCGAGCGCGCGGCCGATGCCGGTGCTCGAGCCGGTGAGGACGATGTTCATGGGCGCGGCGGAGCGAAAGGAATCTCGCGGCGCTGGTAAAGCACCATGCGGCGCCCGGCCAGGGTGAAGCGCTCGACGGGGCGGAGGTGGGCGTCGCACCACGCCTGCAACCGCGGGCGCAGGGCGGCGAGCGTGCGATCGTAGGGATAGAGGCCGGGCAGCGACTCTTCGGAGAGAAAAACGAAATCGCTCCGCTCAAGCCGGGCCATGACCTCGTCGGCGGGCGGTTCGAAAATCCCGGTGGGCAGCGTCATCTCAAACGGGAGCCACGTCCGCCGGCGTTCGTAGCAGACGACGCGGAGGACGGGGGCGTCGAGGCTGTCGGTGATGTGGTCGACGGCGATCCGCGGGGCCGCGAGGCCGGCGGCGGCGGCGCGCGCGAACACGGTGTCGGCGAGCGTATTCACTTGCCGGATGTGCGAAAGCGTCGGCGGATCGTAGGCGGGCCGGAGCTGGCGCTGGGTGAAGAAGGCGCCGAGGAACACGGAGACGGCGGCGGCGGCAACGAGCTGGCGCGGGGAGCGGCCGGCGCGCGCGGCGGCGAGCCACGCGGCGACGACGAGCAGGACGGCGCCGGCGGCGAGCGCGCTGAGGACGACGTCGGATTTCTGGCGGTGCAACGTGAGCACGAGCGCGGGAGCGAGCAGGAAGACGAGACCGAGGAGCGCGGCGTCGCGCGCCGCCAGAACGCGTTCACCGGAGCGGGTCCAGAACGCGGCGGTGCCGAGCGCGGCGGCGGCGGCGAACCAGGCGCCGAGGTGGATGGCGCCGAATTTGCCGAAGACGAATTGGAGCGAGGTGAGGAGGCCGAGGCCGGGATCGCGGATGGCGCTTTCGGGTCCGGCGTAGTGGCCGACCCAGTAGTAATCGAGAATGCGCTCGCGGTTGAGCCAGAGGAAGGGGCCGGCGAGGAAGGTGGTGACGGCGGCGGCGCGCAGCAGGTGCAAGGTGCGGCGCTGGCGCTCGGGGCCGGTGAGCGTCCAGGCGAGCAGCGCCGCGAAGATCACGACAAAGTAGGTGCCGGTGAGAAAGCGCGTGACGAGCGTGATGGCGACGGCGACGCCGAACCAGGTGGAGGCGCGGCGGGAGCGGAAGCCGTCGGTGAGCAGGGCGGCGGCGCCGGCGACGCCGAGTCCGCACATCGCGAGATGATCGAGGCGGAAGTCGTAGGCGGAGCCGGGGATGTTCTCCCAGGGACCGGCGAGGCCGAGTGGCAGCAGGGCGGCGGCGAACGCGACGGCGGGCGGGCCGCCGCGGCGGGAGACGGCGAAGCAGAGCGCGGCCTGCCACGCGAGGAGCGCGGCGAAGTTGAGGGCGAGCGCGGCGCTGCGGGACGGGCCGGCGAGGGTGAACGCGATCAGAGCGAAGGTGTCGTGCAGCGTGCCCTGCGCGGAGGGATTGGTCAGCGTGACCTCGAAGGCGGTGGCGAAGCCGCTGGCGCGCGCGCGCTCATAGGCGGTGTAGGCTTCGGTGAGGTATTGGATCTGATCATTCCAGCGCGGGTAGACGCCGGTGTGGCGCTTGGCGCCGAATTGGTCGAAGAGAACGAACTCCGCAAGGAAGAGGGCGAGGAGGATGAGGAGCGGCACGCGTGGCGTGGCGCGGCGCCAAAGTGAAAGGGAAAGTGATGGTGAAAGTGGGTTCACTTTCCTCCGCGGAGTGTGGTGATCGAACTCGTGAGGATGGCGATGACCTCGCCGCAAAGCGCAACCCGGGCGGCGACGATTTCGGGTGGCAGCCAGTGTTTGAGGTGGCGATAGCGGCCGGCCGTTTCCTGGGCTGAGCCGCGGGCGATGACGAGGAAGTGGGCGTAGTCCCTGGGGCCGCCGCGACCGTAGCCTTCTTCGATGTTGGATGCGATGGAGTCGGCGCTGGCGAGTTGCTGACCGACGAGGCGCGCCAGCGCGGGATGTTGGCTGAGTGGTCGGATGTCTGACACGACGAAATCGAAAAGCTGGAGCGCCTTTTGATGGGCGCCGAACTTAGCGAGATTCTCGTCGGCGGCCATGATCCCCTTTCACTTTCCCTCTCACGCTCACTTCCGTTCGGAGTAGACCCAGCGGTTCGCCTCGAGCCAGCGGAGGGTGCGGACGATGCCCTGCTCGATCGTGAGCTTCGGCTTCCAGCCGGTGGCCTGGATTTTCGCGGTGTCGAGGAAGATGAACGGGTTGTCGCCGATCCAGCCGCGGTCGCCGCCGGTGTATTCGAGTTTCGGTTGCAGGCCGAGCGCGGCGCAGAGGAAACGGATGCTGTCGTTGACCTGCACGAACTCCGGCGTGCCGAGATTGTAGATCTGCGTGTGGTGCTTCGCGTCGCGGGCGGTGCCGGCGCGGGTGACGTGGAGCATGGCCTCGATGCAGTCCTGCACGTAGAGGTAGCTCTTGCGCTGCCGGCCGTTGCCGAGGACGCGAAGGTGATCGGGGTGGGCGACGAGCTGCTGGTAGAAATCGAAGACGTGGCCGTGGGTGTAGCGTTCGCCGAGGATGGAGACGAAGCGGAAGATGTAGGCCTCGGCGATCTGCGCGCCCTCGGCGTAGGCGGCGAGCAGGCCCTCGCCGGCGGTCTTGGAGGCGCCATAGAGGGAGGTCTGGA
>CAZENI010000315.1:0-9761 GCA_964513055.1 uncultured Opitutus sp. | reverse complement strand
AAACGTCTCGAAGCGACCGACCTGGTTCTTGCCGACGAGCATGGCGACATCGTTGCCGGTCTGCTCCCACGAGACCCCGAAGGTCGGCCAGTTGATCTCGGCGCCGCGCGTGCTGAAGGGCGGCTCGCCCGAGACGAGACCCGTCGCGAGCGTGTTGATGAACTGCGACCCCTGCACCCAGATTCGATCGGTGTTGAACACGAGATTCGTGCGGAACGGCTCGTTGAAATCCAGCTCCGGCATCAGCACTTCCAGCGACTGCACAATCGGCGCCACGGCCCGGCGGCGCGCAGCCGCATCGCCGCCCTCGTCCAGGGCGATCTGAAACTGCACGTAGGGCGAACCGTGGAGCCGCAACACGTCGTCGTAGCTGCGATCGCCCGTGATCATGCGGTATTTCTCGACCGCCGTGGCGAGGCCCACCTGGTTGCTGTCGATGGCCCACGCGAGCGAACCGCGGACGAGTTCGGGCGCATTCGGATCCTTGGCGGCCTGCAGCGGAAACGTCGACAAGCCGCCGACCGACACCTGCCGCACCTCGGCCCGGCGCGGCGTCGTGCGCGGCACGGTGCGCAGGAACTCCGCCGCCCGGCGGTGCGGTTCGAGCATCGTGGCGTCGCCGGTCAACCGATACGCCGCGAGGCAGAGATCGTAGATGTGGTTGGTGAAGCCGCCGGGATACTCGTAGCTCCAGTAGCCGGGAAACACCCAGTCGAGGCCCTGCTTGAGCCGCGCGCCTTCCTTGCCCGGCAGGATCACCGAGGAGCGGTCGAATCGGATCATCATCGGCGTGATGCCCGCCGGTTTCCCATCGATCGCGCGCATCGTCATGTCGCGCCAGCTCCGCGCGTAGTCGGCGATGAACGAGACGACCTCCTTGTCGTCGGGCCGCAGGAAGGCGTAGTGGATCAGCGGGAAGATCGTGCGGATGTTGTAGGGCGCGTCGCCGTCGCGCTTGTCGACCTCGTTGGCCGAGTAGACGTGGCTCTTGAACATCAGGTAGCCGTCGGGATTTCGCTGCACGATCTTCCGCGTGAGGATGCCCATAAGCGAACGCGCCCGCCGCATCGCCTCGTCGTAGCCCGGCTGCGCGAAGTTCACCACCGGCAGGAGCGAATGCGAATCCGCAAAGTCCTCCGCGATGTGCTCCGCATCCGACATCGGCTCCGCCATCATCGCCTGGCGGCCCATCGATTCCCACGCGATTTCGGCCAGTTTGCGCCACCCCTCGCGGGCGCCGGCGTCGTCGGCCACCAGCACGCCCATGTTCCACCACCGCAGCATCTCAACGTCGTCGCCGAGGCCGCCGCCCATCGTGCCATCCTCCTCCGAACGCTGCGTCCGCCAGTAGGTCAGCACGTCGAGGATGCGCGTCATCGCCCGATGCTGCAGCGCCGCCCACTCGGGCGTGCCGGCGGGGACGGTGATCTTCTTCTCCACCGGCACGCGTTCACCGAGGAACATCCTGGCGAGCCCGGACTCCGGATACGCCGCCGCGATCTCGCGGAAGATCGCCACCGGCGGCGCGTAGTTGAAGGGCCGGTCGGTCCGCCGCCAGTTCACTTCGTCGAGGTAGCCGCCGCCCTGCTGCCCTGATTGCCAGAGCAGATTGCCCGCGAGCAGGCGGGCGTGCGGGAACAACAACTCGCCGGGCACGAGCCGCAGCGCCTGATCGATGCCCTCGTGCCAGTTGCGGCCCTTGCGCGCCCCGAAGAGCGTGCCGTTGGCGGGTTGATAGAGATACGACAACATGGCCTGCCGCGCATACTCCGCCTGCTCGAAGAGGTAGCGGGCCGCGCCGTCGGCGGGATTGCGCTGCAGATGCTGCCAAAGCTCCGCACGCGTGGCGCGCAGCCGCGCCAGCCCCTGCTCCGTCGTCAGCTCCGGCCGGCCGAGGATCGCGAGGCGTTGGGTCGCCCGCACCACGGGATCCGTGATTTTCTCCGCCGCCTGCCAGGCGGCGTCGCTCGCGCCGGCGAGTGGCACGATCTGCGGCGGCGCCGCGATCGGGATGATCTCGACGGTCAGCACAGCCACGTCCATCCGCCGGCCCTTCTCTTCCTCGCCGATTACCGCGATCTCCAGCGGCTGTCCGGCGGGCACGTCGATCAGCCCGCGCGCGGTGCGATTGGTGTTGCGGGGATAGTAGCTGTGCACCGTGCGCAGCTTCTGCCCCGGCACTTCGCCGATGCTCCGTCCGTTCACCTCGATGCGCTCGACCTTCAGCGATTTCGCGATGTGCCCGAAGGTGACCGAGACCGCGTAGCGTCCCGCGGGCACATCGACCCGCAGGATTTTTCCGCTCTCGAACTCGATCCCGTCGCGGAGCTGCCACGCCCGCGCGCGCCGCGACTTCGACGTCGTCACCTGCTCCGGCGTGCTCCACCAGCGGTCGCCGACAAACCACAGATCGAACGTCCCCTTGCCCGCCGCCAGCAGCCCCCAGGATTTCCCCTCTGTGTAAACCGCAGTCGGCGTCAGCCCGATCCAGCCCGGCTCCACCGGCGAGGCCTCGGAGCCAAAATCAAAATGCCAGCCCGCGCCGTGCCGGCCCGGCGTGCGCGCCACCCGCGCCGGTGGCGAAACCGCGACCTGGCCGGGCTGCACCCGGATTTCCGCGAAATCGAGCCCGAAGGTCGCGTTGGCCTTCGTCGTCGCGCCGAGGCGCAAGGCCCCCGCGACCGCTGCCAGTTTGTCTCCGGCCGTGAGAATCGTCCCCGCAAAACACTCCGTGCCGTCGAGCAGTCCGCGATAACCACCGCGGCCATCGGACAACACCGTGAGCCGTTGAAATTCACCGGTGCGAATCGGTCCGGCCTTCTCCAGCGCCCCCGCCACTTCCAGGGTGCGCCCGTGGGCTTTTCCATCCGCCGCGATCACGGGCACTCTCAGCCGAAATGTCCCGCCATCGCGGTCGAAGAACGCGAGCTCCCACAGGCCCGTGCCCTCGCCCGCCTGCAGGATGATGCCATCCCGCCGCGAGAGCCGCACCAGCAGTTCGATCGACACGGCCGCCGGGCCGAGCACCCGCGCCGCATCGGGAAACTCGATACTCGACGGCGCCGTGACCGCCTCGTCCATTTCCAGCACCGCCTCGAATCCGGGAAGGCCCGTGCCCGGCGCGCCGGAGCGCCAGCGGCCGGTGAGCACCGGCGGCCGCGGCGCCGCCACCAGCGCGCGCAGCCCGCCGCGGGCATCCGCGCGATAATGCAGCAGGGTCTCGGCCGTCACCGGCAGCGGCACGTGGGCAAACGCCGGCTCCAGCGCGAGGGGCTCGGGCGGCTCGACAAACTGAGCCTGCAACGCGGACGCCAGCGCCAGGGCCGTGAACAGGAGACGACGCATGGGAATCAGAATTGGGTGGAAGCCGTGAGCATGAACGTGCGCGGCTGGCCGTAGATATGGACGTGGCGCGGCGAACCGTCGCGCAACTGGACGACGCTCTGTGTGAGGTAATCGGTCTCGATCAGGTTCGCGAGATTCAGCCGGAACGTCGTCGGCAGGTTCCACACCTTGGTGCGATACGAGGCGTTGGCATTGGCGCCGAATAGTTTTCCGCCGCGGATCGGGGCATTGTTGATGTAGCCGAGGATGAAGTCGCCCTGATAGGAGCCGCTGAATCCCGCGCTCAGGCCGTTCAGCGGGCTGGTGCGGTGGAAGCGATAGTTAACGGCAAAGTTGAACGACAGCGGCGTGGAGGAACGCGACGCGAGCTCGCGGCCATCCGCGCCGCTCAGGGCGATCATCGACTGCGCCGCCGCAATGTAGGCGGGGTTCTCGCCGCCCCGCGCGATGGCGTCGGCCAGCAGTTCCTTGAAGCGCAGCATCGACTTGTCCTGCGTCACCTTCTTGTGCGCCCCGGCGATGCGCACATTCCAGCCCGCCCCGGGATAGAAGATCAGCGTGGTCTCGTAACCCTTGGAGAACTGCTTGCGCGACTCGCCATTGCCCACGACGTCGATGAAGCCCGGCTGGCCGATCGTGCGGCCGGCGGGATTGAACAGGTCCTCGATCTGCTCCTGTGTGATGCCGTTCAGCGTGTAGGTGAAGTTGAGGTTGTTGAACGTGAGGTCATACCAGTTGAAATTCCACGACAGCTTCTTGTTGAGGAAGTCGGACTTCACGCCGACCTCGAACGTCTCGCCGATCTGCTGGCCGACGGGCTCGTTGGCGAAGTTCACGGCGGTCGAGTTGGCCTGACGGAACGAGGTGGAGAAGACCGAGTAGAGGTTCACGTTGTGGCTCACCCGATACACGGCGCCGAAGTTCTTGCTCCAGTTGTTCACGTGATTGCGCGCCGAGAACGGCGTGAAGCGCTCGGGATGCTCGTCGTAGCTCGCCTGGTAGATCTGTTCGCCGCGCGGACCGGTGTTGGCGTTGACCCACGGCTGGTTGGTCATGCCGGTGGCGTTGTCGAGCCGCGCTCCGAGCTGCGTGTGCAGCCGGCCGCCCCAGTATTTGCCGTTGGCGGAAAGGGAATACGCCCGCGCCCACTCCATCTGCCGCCGGCCGGACTGCACGAAGAGGATGCGCTTGAAGTCCGCCGACTCCGGCGTCGTCTCGTGGCGCCGCAGGTTGCGCGGATCGTAGGCCCCCGGCTCGTCGACGTAGACGCGATACCAGAACTGCACCGTGCCGCCCGCGAGCGACCCGGCCGCCCGCTCGTTCTTCTCGCCGATCGCGCGCGTCGTGAAATCGTCCGTGCGCAGCTCCGCCGACGCCACGAGGAACTGCGACATCCACTTCACCGGTTCCCACTTGTAGGTCGCCATGCCGCGAATGGTCTGGAGCTTGTTGCCCTGAAACCGGTCGCGGTAAAAGAAGTCGATGAAGCGCCGGCCGGCGCCGTCGGTGCGCATGATGTAGTTGCCGACGCTCTGCCGCTCGTCGAAGCCCTGGATCTGCTGGTTGAGACCGAGCTCGACGTTCACCGGCCCGAGCCGCTGCTCGACGTAGACGGAGGCCGTGGTGAACTTCCGGTCGGCGTCGTTCTCGCCCATCCAGTTGTAGTGCCGCGGGAATCCGCCCGGATCCGACTCGAGGAAACTGATCGTCGCCCCCGCCGGCGGGCCGTTGCGATCGACCGCCGGCAGCGTCAGGCTGTCGACCAGCGTGTTGTCCGTCAGGATCGTGAAACGGCTGTTGAACCCGCGGCCCGGCGTGGCGCGCTCGAGCGCCACCTCGCGGTTGCTGCCCCAGCTCCGGGTGTAGCGCCCGGCCTCGCCCTCGACCCGGACCTGCGTGTGCTTGAACGGGCGATACGACAGCGCGCCGTGCAGGCCCTCGAAGAGGAAGTAGTTGAAGTCGAAATCGCGCTCGCCGTAGTTGCGCGTCACGTTCACGCGCAACGCGAGTCGCTCCGAGAGCGAGCGGTTGTAGTCGAGGCTCGCGCGGTAGGAGTTGAACGACCCGACCTGCAGCAGCCCCTCGCCGAAGCTGCGCCCGACGATCGCGCGCTTGGTGTAGATGTTGGCGTTGCCGCCCGGCTCGCTCTCGCCGAAGAGCAGCGAGTTGGAGCCGCGGCCGAAGTCGATCCGCTCGACGTTGTAGCTGTCGCTCGGCACGAGCCATTTGAACAGATTGCGCGAGGCGCCGCCCTCGTTGGCGATGCCGCGCACGGACACGCGGTTGGAGTCGGCGTTCGGCGGCGTCTGCGTGGGACTGCCGACGCCGACGTTTTCGTTTTCAAAGGTCACCGCCACATTCGCGACCCACTGGCCCGCGGCGAGATCGTCGAAGGCCCCGACATCGAGCAGGAACTCCTTCGTCAGCGCCTCGATCGTGACGGGCGAATCCTTCAGCGCCTGGTTCGTGCGGTTGGCGAGCATCGAGTTGCCGGCCAGCCAGCCGTCATCGGTGTCCGTGCTGACGACGAACGGCGAGAGCTCGACCGCCGGCGGCGCGGCCGGCTTGGGGATCGCGGCCGGCGCCACCACGGTCTGGGAGAACGCCGCGACGGCGAGCGCGGAGAATGATCCAACGAAGCCCAGCGCGAGCCGGTGGCCCGGTCGGAGAGACGGAGTTTGCATGGGGTAACAGGGGTTGAGGTCCGCCCCGGCACAGCGATCCGCGCGAGAGGCACGCGCGTGACCATGCAGGAGCCTGCCCGCGGCAGAACTCGCATCGTCACTTTACGTAAAGTGATTGCCCCGCCGCGCCCGGTCCGGCTGCATCGCGGCCGGTGCCGCCCGATCCCGAACGCATCCCGCTGCGCGCCATCGCCGACAAGGCCGGGGTCACGCGCATGACCGTCTCGCTCGCCCTGCGCGGCAGCCTGACGATTTCCGCGGCGACGCGCGCCCGCGTTCAGGCGGCGGCGCACGACCTGGGCTACCGCCGCGATCCCGTGGTCGGCGATCTGATGGGCCGGCTGCGGAAGGCGACGTTTGCCAAGACGCAGAGCGCGCTCGCCGTCATCACCAATCAACAGGGCGATCTCTCGTGGCGGAAAAGCTCCACCCACCGCTCCTACTTCGAAGGCGCCCAGCGCCAGGCGGAAGCCCTCGGCTTCAAGCTCGATGAGTTTCTGCTCAACGACGCCGGCATGACCGAGCGCCGCGCCAGCCAGATCATGTGGGCCCGCGGCATCGAGGGCGGCATCATCTTTCCCATTCTCGATCGCGAGGCGGCGTATGCCATGAAACTCGACTGGCCGAAGTTCACCTTCGTCGCGATCGGTTACTCGCTCAAATCACCGCTGCTCCATCGCAGTTGCGTCAGTCACATGCGCGCCGCGCTGGAAGCCTGCCAGCAGCTCCGCGCGCTCGGCTACCGACGCCTCGGCCTCGCGCTCGACGCGAATCAGGACCGCCGCGCCGGCCACGGCTGGAGCGCCGGATTTCTCACCGCCGGCCACCTCGCCCGGGGCGGTGCCGTGATTCCACCGCTCATTCCCGACACGCTGACGTTTGCCGGATTCTCGAGCTGGTTCAAACGACACAAACCCGACGCCGTCGTCCACGTCGCACGCGAAGGCGACATCGTCGGCTGGATCGAGCGTTGCGGGGCGCGCGTGCCCGACGACGTCGGCTACGTTTTCCTGGACCTGTGGCCGACGATGAAGGACATCAGCGGCATCGATCAACAATCGCACCTCGTCGGCGCCGCCGCGATCGATCTCGCGGTCGCCGAGCTCCGCCAGGGCGAACGCGGCGTGCCCCAGCATCCGAAAATCGTCATGACCGAAGGCGTGTGGCGTCCCGCTGCGACCACCCGCCCGCAATAGCGCCCCCGTCAGTCGGCGCGCGCCGCCGGCGGATGCGCCTTGGCCCACTTCCGGTAGTGATCGAGCGCGCGCTTCGGCGAGTCGCCGAACCAGGCATAGCCATTCCGCCGCTCGGCGGAGATCCCGCTGACGTCGTCGTGGATCGTGCGATCACGATCGCCGAAGATCGGGCGGTCCGTGCCGATCTCATGGTAGCGGGCCCAGATCGGTCCGCCTCCGGGCGCGGGGATCAGTTTTCGGCCGCCCCCGCCGGGCACGGGCTTGAACGCGACGTCGTGCAGCGGCGTCTTCGCAAACCACGCCGCCGCCGCGTGCACCGCGGCCACCACCGCCGGACCCGGCTCCGGCAGCGCGAGGAGATAGGTGAAGATCGCCGCGCTCTCGCCGGAGGCCTGCGACGGCATCTCGTAGTTGCGGGCCGAACACGGCGCGAGCGTGATGCAATCGTGCTGCTGCCCCCACACCGTGCGCCGGCCGTCGACGGTGATCTGCGAGGCGAGCAGGCACGCGAGCCCGCGCTCGACCGCCGCGGCCGCCCGCGCCCGTAGCGCCGCGGGAATGAACGACCCCGCGAATTCCCCCTTCGCCGTCGCGAGATCGCGGAGCAGCGTGAGGACGTTCGTCATCGCGCCATCGTTGTAGGTGATCGCGTCGTGATACCCGCCCTCCAGCGGAAACACCTGCGGCCAGCCACCGCTCGGATACTGCGCAATCAACAGATACTCGATTCCCCGGAGGACGGAGGCCTTCCACGCCTTGCTGCGCGCAGGCGCGGCGGCGGCGGTGGTCTTCGCGAGAAAGCGGAGCTGCGAGATGGTGGCGTCGTTGTCGATGGTGCCAACGTAGCCCGCTTCATAGCCGGACCGCTCTCCCGTCCGGCGGGGCGCGGTCGTCTGGTCGGTGTTCTTGTTCCAGCCGCCGGCCGGAGTCTGAAACGTGATCACGTTGTCCGCCATCTGCGCGGCCTCGGCCGTCGGCCAGAAGGCGTCCGGCCTGTTGCGCGGCACGCCGGGGCCCTTGGCCGGCACGAGCGGAGCGGCGAGCCCCGCGGCCTTCAGCTCCGCCGCGAGCGCCGCGGCATCGGCGGCGCGGAGCCGCTCCGAGCGCTCCAGGTATTCCTGCCAGGCGGGTCGCTGGCCGGCCGGAAGTGCCGCGATGCGTTCGGCGGTGAGCGGGAGCACCGGCGGATTGGTGCCGATGATGGCGCCCGGGAGGCGCTCCGTGACGGCGAGACTGGCAGCTAGGAGAAGCAGGCGGAGGCGGCGCATGGTGGGTGCTGGCCCGCGAGACGTCCGGGGCGGGTGGCGGTTGCGCTCAACTCCCGTCCGCGGCCCGCCGTCCATCCGCCACCGGGCGCTTGCGGTCAGCCGCGCGTTTCTGGCAGCGTCTGCTCCCTTTCGTGCCTTCCACCGCTTCCGCCACTCGCGCCACCAAGAAACGCGTCGTCCTCCTCGGTGCCACCGGCTCCATCGGCGAGAACACCCTCCGCGTCCTCGCCGCTCATCGCGACAAGCTCGAGCTCGTCGGCATCGCGGCCCGCTCGAACTGGGAGAAACTCGCCACCATCGCGCGGCAGTTCGACGTGCGCCAGGTCGGCGTGTTCGACGATCGCGCCTTCGCCGCCGCCCGCGAAAACCTCGCCGCCTTTCCCGCCGGCACGCATCTCGTGGGCGGTCTCGCTGGCCTGAATGAGCTCGCCGCCCTCCCCTCCGCCGACGTCGTCCTCGTCGCCGTCGTGGGCATCACCGGCCTCGAGCCCGCGCTCACCGCCCTCGCCGCCGGCAAGGACCTCGCCCTCGCCTCCAAGGAGATTCTCGTCCTCGCCGGCAAGTTCGTGATGGCCGAGGCCCGCAAGCACCGCGCCAAGCTCCTCCCCGTCGACAGCGAACACAACGCCGTCTTCCAGTGCCTCGAAGGCCACCCGCACGCCGGCGTGCGCCGCATCGTGCTGACCGCGAGCGGCGGCGCGTTTCGCGACTGGCCGATCGAACGGCTGGCCCACGTCACGCCCGCCGACGCCCTCAAGCACCCCAACTGGGCCATGGGCCCCAAGATCACCGTCGATTCGGCCACGCTCGCCAACAAGGGCCTCGAGTTGATCGAGGCCCAGTGGCTCTTCGGCCTCCAGCCCGCGCAATGCACCGCCGTGCTTCATCCCCAGAGCATCGTGCACTGCCTCGTCGAGTTCACCGACGGCGCGATGCTCGCCCAGCTCTGTCCGCCCTCGATGACGTTTCCCATCCAGCATGCGCTGCTGCATCCCGAGCGGGCACCGGGGGTTGACTCCGCGCTCGATTTCACGCGCCTGCTCGGCCTCGAGTTCCGCCCGGTCGACGAGGGCCGCTTCCCGCTCCTGCGCCTCGCGAAGGAGACCATGGTCGCCGGCGGCGTCGCCCCGGCCGTCTTCAACGCCGCCAACGAAGTCGCCGTCGCGGCCTTCCTCGCGGGTGGAATTCCCTTTCTTGCGATTCCGCGGGTCGTTAAACACACTCTCGCGACCATCAAAAACTTTGAACCCGCGGATCTGCCCGCTGTC
>CAZENI010000314.1:0-9779 GCA_964513055.1 uncultured Opitutus sp. | reverse complement strand
CCCGCCGCATTTCTCCGCGACGGCGGGAAAATAATCCGCGACGGCCCACATCTCGTAGCCGCCGTGCGCCTGGAAGAGCTTGGCGATCCACGCGCCGCGGCCGCCGTTGCCGACGACGCCGAGCTTGAGCTTGCGGGTCGACGGGGCGGCGGCCTGCGCGGCCCACGCGGATCCGGCCAGACCGGAGACGAGCGCGGCGGCGGTGGTGCCAATGAAGTCGCGGCGGGACAGAGACCGGGAGGACGCAGTGTCGGGGAGGGGCGTTTTCATCAGGATCGAGCGGGGGCGAATCGGGTGCGAAGGCTCACTTGGTCTGGAGGCGGAAAGTCAGCAGTTGCTGCCGGGCGAACGTCGCACGCGCTGCGCCCTCGCTCGTGAGCGGGAGCGGCTCGAGGTCGGTCTCGATGTGCGTCGTGCGCTGCGCGGCGGCGAGGCCGCCCGGGAGCGTGAGCGTCGCGGTGGCGGTGGCGTCGGTGACGTTCCACAACCGGGCGATGAGGCCGCGTTCAATCCCTTCCTCCGCCGGTTTCAGCGCCCAGAGCAGAACCCCCGGATCGCTGACCGAAAGAAGTGAATACGTCTCGGCGGGAAGCGGCCCGCCCTCCTTCCCGAGCAGCGCGCCGCAGATGAACGGGTTCTGATGCTCGAGGGCGAACCGCATCGCCGCCGCGGGATCATAGGCGCCGTGCGGCCGCAACGCGAAGCGCTCGAGGAAATGCGTCGCGCCGTTTTGACCGCGGATGCCGAGACTCGATCCGTCGACCTGGCCGCCGGCCAGCAGGTGCAGTTGCGGCGTGGTGGTGTCGAGGGACGCCACGGTGCTCCGCCCGAGCTTCGCAAAGGCGAGATCCGGGCTCGAGAGGGTCACACCGTGTCGCGCATCGCCGGCGCTGATATCCGCAAAGTGATTCACGGTGACGTAGTCATAGCGCGCGTGCGTCGGGGCGTAGTCGCCGCCGTCGGAGGTGAGCCGGTTCAGGATAAGCGCGCCGACCTCCTCGGTGCGAACCGCCGGAGCGGGCAGGTTGAAACTGAAGGACCAGTGCCGGACGTCGCTGAAGTTGGCCGTGATCTCGTTGCGCACGTCGACCCGATCGGAGTCGCGATAGAGAGTGATCGCGGTGTGATGTTCCAGGCCGGCTTCGCTGCGGGCGCGGAGCGTGATGGAGACCGGGCCGGCGTTCTCGACGCGCAGGGCTTCACCCGCGGCGGAGTGGGGGGCGAGATCGTTGAGGGCAAGACCATCGACGGTGGCGGCGAGTTCGACGTGGCCGCGGCGTTGATCGATGAAGCTCCGGATCGCCCCGTCGCGTTCGACCACGAGTTTGACCGCCGCGTTCTGGAAGGTGAGAGCGCCGTCGGACGACTCGGAGATGGTGCCGGCGGCATCGGACGGCGCGGAGCCGGCGCCGGGGCGAATCTCGTAGACGCGATAGCCGGCGGAGGGGACGTCGCGGGCGAGGAGGCGCAGATGGCGGGCGCCGGCGAGCCGCACGATTTGGTGGGGCACATCCTCGCCCGAGGCGACATCGCGCACATGGATGTCACTGGCACCTGAATACGGGAAGTCGGCGGGGCCCGTGCGCGTCCAGCCGAGCGGGTTGGCGACGAAGAAGCGGTTGGACTGCTCCGGCTTTGGAATCAGGCCGCCGAGGCGGATGATGCCCTCGGCGTGGACCGAGTTCACATACGATTCGATCGTGGTCGCGACTTCTTCCTGCCAGGCCGCGCGCTGGCCGCGGGAGATCGGGCCATCGGCCGTCCAGTTGTGTTCCCAAAAAAGCCCGATGGCCGTGAACGCGCGATCGCGCGCGGCGGCGTGACGGCGCATGAAGTCGGGGAACTTCTGACTGACGAGGGTCGCGAGAAACTCGGCGGAGCGGAGTTTCTCGACGGCGCGTTTGGCGCGGGCGGAGGTTTCCGACATGGAGGCGGAATAGAGATCCCACTCGTTGCCATGGGTGACGGTCTTCGAGGGCAGCGTCGCGCCGTGCGTGCGCTCGAAGTCGGCAAAGTAGTCGAGCTCGTTGGAAACGATCACCTGGCGCGCGGGCGTGGTTTCGCGCTGGGCGATGTCGTGAAAGTGGTCGCTGTAGGGCGACGAGATGAGCTTCGCGAGACCGGGCACGGCGGGAATCGTGGGCGGCGGAGCGATGCCGGTCTTTCGCGCGAGATCGTCGCCGCCGAAGCCGAAGAGGCCGACGACGCGATAGGGCTGCCGGGTCGCGGGATCGACGTGGCGGCGGAGGAAGCCGGCATCGGTGGCGACATAGCGGAGCGCTTTCAGGGGATCGCCGGCTTCCCAGTAGCCGCCGACATTGTGCGCGCCGAGCGAATACCATTTCAGCAGGAGCCGCTGCCCGTCGGGGCCGGTCCACCAATAGACCTCGTGGTCGCGCTCGCCGAGGATGCGGTTGGGCAGCTTGCTCGCGCAGCCGCACACGCCGCGCCAACTGTAGCGCGCACCGGCGCCCGCGAAGAGCGACGCGAGGCCGAGTGGGAGCGTCTGGTTTTCCATCGCGACCGCGAGCGGGAAGCGGAGGCCGTGCGCGCGCTCGATGCGGCCGGCGTAATACATCCCGCGCAGGACAGCCTCGACCGGCTGGCCGCCGTAGCTGGTTACGAGCGTGTTCTGCGGCAGGCTGATCGTGCCGTCCTTTATTCTCCCGATCAGCCGGGCGAATTCGGCCGGCGACTTGCGCTGCTCGTAGGTCGAGAGCCACAGGGTGCCGTCGGTGTTGAAGCGATTCCGATAGGGTGGCGGGTGGGCGGCGGTCTCGTCCGCGAGCTTGAGGTGCCAGTCGAGCATCTCCACGAACACGTTCGCATAGGTGTCCGCATCGGCGGTCCACATGAAGTCGGTGTGGTCGTCGTTCGCGAGGTAGACGCGCGTGGGCTCGGCGGCGCGCGAGGCAATGGCGGCACAGGCCCAGAGGAGCAGCGAGCCGGCCAGGCGGCGACCGAGGCAGGGGATGGCGGTGGTCACAGTTTCTTCACCTCGGTAAACGGGAGCTTTTCCGTGTAGACCTTGAGATTCCGATACACGAGGGCGGAATGGACCATGCAACGGATCGCGATGTGTCCGTAGTTGAGAATCGCACCGGTGTTGGTGCGGGAGTTGTCCTCGAACTCGAGGAGCACCTTGCCGTCGATCGCGCCGCGGACCTTGCCGCCGATCTGCACGATTTGCAGCTTGTGCCATTCGTTGATCGTGAAGGGTGCGGGCGCGCTGCCGAAGCCGATGCGGTAGGCGAAGGGATTTTTGCGGCTGAACGCGGTGCCGGTGTCGTTCCGCACGTCGTTCATCTCGCGGTAGAATTCCCAGTGGTAGTTGCGCACGTTTTCGGCGTGCACGGTGTTCATCGAGCCGCGCGTCTTCTTCGGATAGTCGGCCATGAAGTCCTCGCGCGACATGCCGGAGGCCTGGATCATGAGCAGGCTGAGTCCGTTTGGTTTGAGCGCCTTCCACTCGAACTCGACATAGATGTTTCCCTCGAAGGTGCGATGGCTCCAGATGTAGACTTGGCTGTTCCACGACTCCGGGCTGCCATAGCGCAATTCGGGCGTTTCGATCAGCAGGCCCTCGGGGTGGCCGTCCGGCTTGACCGAGGCGGTGTGGCCCTGGATGTAGAACTCCTTGATCTGCTCCGTCGGGTTCTGGAAATCGACGTCGAACTGCTTCGTCCATCCGGCGGCGACCGGGTCGAAGGTGAAGGGCTGCAGCTCGGCGCCCTCGAAGTGGTGGCGCAGCTCGCGTTCGATTGCGGCGTCGTAGTCGGGCGCGCCTGCGCGGTAGTGCCGGTAAAGTTCCGCGCCGGTCAGCACGCGGTCGTGAAACGCGATCTCGCCGTGACAAAGCGCCGGCGAGCCCGCGTAGAGCGCGTCGCCGGCGCGGTCGCGGTGAAAGTCCTTGTTGAAGATGTCGCTCTTGCCGAGGAGGACGCCGTTGACGAAGAGCGACGCGCTTTTGGCCGCATCGTCCCAGGTGACGGCGAGCTGATACCAGCGGTGCTGCCGGAAATAGTTGAACGGCACCGCCTGCACCCAGGCCTTCTGCGGCGGCTCGAAGCCCTCGTGCGTCGGATAAACGGTGCCCTTGAAGAACTTCGCGCGAAATTCGTTGAAGCGATTCCAGATGAAGGAGAATTTCGCCGTCGGATAGTCGCGCGGCACCTCGTGATCGCTCAGGAAGGTGTAGTTGTCGAAGAACTCGTTCTGCAGCTTCATGTGGTCCGCAACGAAGCTGGCCGCGAGATCCTCGAGCGCGAAGAACCAGAGCACGAGCGTGCCTTGCGGCTGATTAAGCGTGTGGCCGCGGTCGAGTTTGATCGCGGTGTGGATGCTCGTGGGATTGATCCCTTTGCGGCCTTTGAGATCGAGCACGCGCGAGGCGCCCTTGACCGATTCGCCGGCGGAGAGCGTCGCGGCGTCGACGAGGTAACGGAACTTGGGAGGAGGGCCGGACGTCGTTTGCGCGGCGAGGGGCGCCGCGAGGCTGCCCAGGACGGCCAGCGCCGCGAGGTAGATGAAACGGAAGGGCTGCATGATGCTGCGGAGTGGAGAGTGAGTGGCTGCGTGCCGGGAGATCAGGGAGCGCTCTGCGACGCTTCGCGGGCGAGGACCGTCATGGTCTCGCGGAAGCGGTCGCGGACGCGGTCGCGAGCAGCTTCCGCGCGACGTTTCGCCGCCGCGGGATCGCGCGCGAGGCTGAGGACGGCAGCGGGCATGGCTGCGGCTTCGGCGGGCACGTCGAAATCGAAGAGCCAGTCACCGAGACCGATGTCGCGCCACATGATGCCCTTGGTGCTCTGTTCTTCCCACCGGCACACGATCGCGGGGATGCCGTGGCCGATGCACAGGATCGGGCTGTGCATCTCGTGGCCGAAGAGGCCCGCCGAGCGGCGATAGACGCTGATGGCTTCATCGGGCAGCCAGAACGTCTCACGCCACACGACGCGCGGCCGCACGTCGGCGGGCAGGCGATCGAACAGCATCTCGCGCGTGATCGTCATCTGCGTCTCGTCCTCGGGGCAGAGCAGAATGCGGAGATCGGTCTCGCGCACGACGGAGGTGATCGCGGCGAGGAGAGGGGCGTGGTCGGCGACTTTCTTCTCCTCGTTGCGGGCGTGGCGAGCGGGGTTGATGGTCTCGTGCTTCGAAGGCATGAGCCAAAAGGGGGTGAACCGGTAGCGGGAGATGCAGCAGAGGAATCTGCCGGCGATCAGACCGTGGGCGCGCAGGAAGGCATCGGCGCGGGCGTCGTCGCGGAGATCGGTGGCGAAGGCCGTGTCGGGGCCCCACTCCATGATCGGAGCGCGCACACCGTCGGCCTGCGCACGGGCGAGGGAGGCCGAGTCGCGAAAGTAGACGAAGCGCGCCCGCGAGAGCGTCGCCTTTTCCGGAATTCCGTAGAGCCCGTAGGTCACGCCGAAGATGCCGAAGCCGCGTCCGGTGCGGCGCGAGAACGCCTCGGCGTGCGCCCACGCAAGGGTCGCGGGGCCGGAGCCGTGCAGGAAAAAATCGGCGCGATCCATCGCGGCGAGCACCGCGGGGGCGGTGACCTCGCGGCGGGCGTCGAGCTTGCCTTCGACGATCTGGAGACGGGGGAAACGCCGCAGCATCATCGCGCGCGCCTCGGGCGTGAGCGGGTTGAAGAGCCAGAGCGTGACCTCTGCTCCGGGGATGAATTCCTCGATGGCGGCGAGAGCGCCGGGCGTGTGCGCGATGTCGCCGATGTTCACGACCTGCCAGGCCGAGCAGAGCAGAATCCGCGGCGCGCGGCGGCCGGGTTGGGCCCGGAGCGAGGAGGCGAGGGCGGCGGCGAACGAAGTTTGGAGGAAGGCGCGACGATTCATGGGCGGCCCGGCGCGGCGGTGACACGAAGGTGTGCGGTGGTGGCAGCGGGTGTGTCGAGGTGGATCACGATCCGGCGGAGGCCGGGATTCGGGGAGTCCCACGGATGGCGTGGGGCGGAAACGTCTTCGACTTCGAGGCGGGCGGGGCGTTCTGAGGTGGTGGTGAAGCGGAGGCGAAGCGTTTCACCGTTCTGGCGGAGCGTGGCGCCATCGGCCTGCGCGGTGACCTCGGCGCGCGTGAGCCACTGGAACGTCACGTGAGACGCGGCGGTGCGCGTGGTCCACTCGTCTTCGATCGAGACGGAGCGATCGGGGTGGAGTCGGACGCGACGCTCGGCGCGGACCACCTGGTCCCGCACGACCGGGGACAAGTCGACGAGGAAACCGGGCGCGCCGGTGGCGGACGGCGGCAGCGGGCGAATCTCGGCTTTCGCCGTGACGAGCGGCGGGGCGCCATCGAAGCGCAGCAGGTTGTGGCTCTCGGGGCCGCAGCGGAAAATGCTCCAGCGTTTGCTCGCCTGAGTGGTCTTGAAGAGATCGGCGGCCATGCCGTTGGCGCGCGCGTGCGGATAGCTTTCGCGGCCGAGGTCCACGGCCCAGCGCACGCCGTCGGCTTCGAGGATGAACGAGCCGATGTCCATGTGCGCATGCGAGTCGTCGGCCTGGCCGGCTTTGATTCCGACGAAGGTGGCGCGCGGGTCGTCCCACTTCGAGCGGAGCACGGCCTGCGGTTGCGAGCCGCCTTCGCTCCACCACGCGAGCGGAGGCGCGGAAGGCGGGGTGGCGGGAAGGGACGGTTCGCGCCAGACGAGTGCGAGGGACAGCATGCGACTGGCGTCGCCGCGCGGTGCGCCGGCGGTGATGGCATCTGCGAGGGTCTTGAGATTGGCGATTTCGCGCGTGATGAGGTCGCCGCGACGCAGCTCGCGGGCGAACCAGAACATGACGGGCTCGTAACCGAGACCGGAGCCGTTGTCGCCGAAGTTGAACAACAGGCCGCTGGGCGCAGTCATCTGCAGGGTGTAGTCGGCGGTCTGCAGGAAACCGGGAGCGCGCTCCAGCCCCGCCGTGGTGCGGAGGGCCGTGCGCAGCGATTCCGCGAGCAATGCATAGAAGGTCGTGCCGTAGGCCCAATAGTCGGGGCCTTCGGAGTAGGCACCGACGGGGGCGTAGAGTTCGGCGTAGTGCGGCAGGTGCTTGAGCGCGCGCGCGACGGTCTGTTGCGCGAGGGCGGGTTCCCGTTCGGCGATGGCGAGTGCGGCGATCACGAGGCCGCCGTGACAGACGGCGGTCCAGTTGTTGGTGCCGCTCACCCAGGAATTTTCCTCGCTCACGAGCAAGCCGGGCTGCAGCGCTTTTTCCGCGAGCGCGGTGGCGAACCGGGCGCGCTCCTCGGCGGTGAGCGAATCGTGGAGCCAGTCCAGGCCGGTCGCCAGTCCGAGGGCGCCCTCCGCGGTGTCGAGGAAGTGCTTCGGATACCAGTGGGGCAATTCGGCCATCGTCTGCATTTCCAATTTCGCGCGCGTGAGAAATCGCACGTCGCCGGTCAGCCGATAGGTCAGCGCGAGTGACAGGATGCGGCCCTGCGCCTGGCGCATCGGTCCGTGCCAGAACGCTCCGGTGTCGACGTAGGCGACGGGGGGTTGATCGAGTAGGCGCTCGGCGGAATTCTTCACGACGGCGAAGATCTGCTGCGACACCGGATCGCTCGTGATCTGCTGCTTCAAGGCCGACCAGCGCGCCGCATCGGCAAAGAGTCGCGGGTGCGGCGCGAGCCGTTGCCAATCGACCGCGGCCCACGCCGCGCTCGCGAGGACGGCGACGGCCAGGCTGATGCGGGAAATCGCGGTCAGCAGGCGAACGATCATAGGAGCCGGTGTTCGTAGGCGCCGCGATCCGGGGTCGCGCCGGACGGGCGGGCAGTGCCGGCGAGATCGGACTTTGGCGACAGTTCGAGGGTGGCGCTGTCGATCGCAGGGCTGCCGGCCTGCAGGCGGAAATCGGCCCGAGCCGGATCGGTGGAGGGGAGGAGAAACTTGGGATCGGCCACGAGATCGTGTTTTCCCTTGGTCGGGATCTGGTCGCTGCCGTAGTAGAGGTTGAAGTCGTAGACGATGCCGGGGTCGGGGCGGCCGTTCACCTGCTTGCGGCGCTCGGCGCAGACGACGTTGTTGAGAAAGCGGACGTTGACCGCCGAGTGACAGCCGAGATCGTAGAGCGACCACATCTGCTGGTTGCGCCAGAGGGTGTTGTGGACGACGTCGATGCGGGCCCGTTTGGATTTGAAGACGTGAATGCCGGAGCCGCCGTTGTTGAAGCAGAGGTTGTTCTCGACGAGGACGCCGCCGGAGTAGTCCCCGAGGGAATCGAGGATGATGCCGTTGCCGTCGGAAAAACAATCGGTGTTGAAGCAGCGCACGAGGCACTTGTTGTTCCAGACGCGGTTTCCGCGGATGATATTGTGATAGCCCGGGGCGTCGTCGAAATTGAGTCCGAGCAACTGGGAAATGCCTGATCCCCCGTAGCGGCCATACCAGGCGTTCTCGTAGATCGTGCAGTGCTCAATCGTGTAGTAGTCGGTGTGAATCATGCTGATTCCCACGGTGCCGAATTTCCGCACGGTGCAGTTGCGGATGATGAAGTGGTGAAACTTCGGGCCGCTGCGGCAATCGACGCTGATGCCATTGCCGTTGAAGCGCGGATCCGGGCTGTGGGCCTGCACGGGTTTTGGACGCGGGGCGGGCACGGCTTTGGCGATCTCTTTCGATGAGAGCCTGGCATCGGGGGCCACGGACTCGTCGATCGTCCTGGCCGCTTTCGCCGCGGTGGTGGCGGCGAACGCCGCCATCGTCTTGGCGACGTCGATCTCCGCGTTCACCTCGGCATCGATTTGCCGGACGTTGTCGTTGTTGCCGGTCAACGTCAGGCCGTCGATGACGAGATAGGAAGCACGGAGGTTGATCGCATTCCAACACCCTTGGGCGATCAACTCGGGCCGATCGTTCTGGTAGTTTCTCCACGTGATCCACGCGTCGGGCCGCCCGGACGTCGTGAGCGTGAGGAGGCTCGTCGTGCCGCCCGGCCGCTTGAGATCGTTCCGGTAGGTGCCGGCCATCACCCACACCGTGTCGCCGGGTTGCACGGCGCCATCGGCGCGTTGCAGCGTGCGAAACGGCCGGGCAACACTCGTGCCGGCGTTCGCGTCGTCGCCCTTCTCGGAGACGTAGAAGTCGGCCGCGGGGAGCACGGAACCGGCCGTCAGCGAGAGCAACGCGAGGACTCGACGGGAGGCGCGGAGGAGCATGGCGGTTTAGAACGTAAACGTGTTCGTGAGGTAGATCCGCTTCTCCGGCGGCACGCGGTAGGAGGCGACGGTGCCGTCGTATTGCGCGTTGATGGGGATGAGTGTGTCGGTGCCGAGGGCATTGCGCACGTTCACCTGCACGCGCCACTCGATTTTGTCCTTCCAGACGCGGCGGCCATACGAGGCGAAGACGTCGACATTGGTTTCACCCGGCGCGAAGTAGGGCTTCTTGCGATCGATGAGGATGGCGCCGGACGCGTCGCGCGTGGTCACGTAGCCGATGCCCACCTTGTCCTGCCAGCGGAGGCCGGTGCCGACGCCCACGCCGCGCAGCCAGCCGCGGCGAAACGTGTAGTTCGTGACGAGGTTCGCGCGGTATTTGCGCTGCTCCGCGGACGCGAGACCGTCGGAGGAGAGGATGTTGCGGTAGGGCACCACGACGAGGTTCGTCAGGTAGCTGAGCGTGTTCTCCGTGCTGCGCGGAATGCTGGCGAACGACGGCTGGCTCCAGACCGGCAGCAGGGCCTCCATCGCGGCGCGGGCGCCGGGCTGGACGTTGCTGACGACGGTTTCCTGCTGCGCGGCGTTGGCGCTGATCCGCCAGTTCGACGTGGGGTTGA
>CAZENI010000313.1:0-9783 GCA_964513055.1 uncultured Opitutus sp. | reverse complement strand
GCAGTAGCCGGCGATCCGCCCCGGATAACGCTTCATCGCCGCCAGCAGCGCGTCGTTCGACTCGCGCACCACGCCGATGTCGGCCATCACGCCGCCGGTCACCGGCCGCGAGCAGAGCAGCCGCTCGATGCCGAGCAGATCCGCCGCCTCAAGCAGATCCTCGACCTCTCCCCAGTTCGCGTTCGGCCGGTGCGCGAGGCCGAACACATGGTTGTGCGCATCGATCTTGCGCATCGCACGCCAGTCCTTTGGAAGCCCGGATGCCACCGGCGCCGCGGCGGCTCCAGCGCCCACCCCCGTCGCGGACTTCATGGCCACGGCAGCCAGCCCGAGCGCTCCCGCGTGTTGGATGAACTGCCGGCGGCCGTGTTTCATGCGGGGAGGAACTGCGCGTGCGTGTGCCGGATCACGGCGGCGATGTAGTCCATGTCGTCCAGCGTGTGGTTCACGCCGACCGGAATCACCACGAAACGATGGATCAGATCCTCCGTCCGCGGAAAATCCTCCGCCCGGTATCCACGTTCCGGCCACGCTGGGCCGGCCGGGAACGGCGACGCCGCGGCCGCATGCGCACGCCCGGTGGCGACGTAGGGCCGGCGATACTGCGCATACGTGCCCGTCATCTGCTCGCACGGCACGCCCGCCGCCTGGAGTTGCGCGCGATACGCGTCGCGCTGCTCGGGGGACGCGACCCAGAAGTAGGTCTCGAAGCCTGACTCGCCCTCCGGATCCGGAATTCGCCGCAGCCGGAGGCCCGCCAGGTCGGCGATTCGGGACCGCAGGTGCAGGCTCAATCGCCGGCAATGCGCCCGAATCCGGTCGAGTTTGCGCACCTGCGCGAGCGCCACGGCGCCGGTCAGTTCCGACATGCGAAACTGACCGCCGCAGAACGCCGGTTCGTCGGCCGAGCCCTGCTGCGCATGGAATGGGCGCAACTGCCCCAGATCGTGCATCCGCACGGCGCGTTCATGGAGCCGCGGGTCGCGCGTGACAACCAGGCCGCCCTCGCCGCTCGTGATCGTCTTCTGCTGCTGAAAACTGAAGATCGCGATGTCGCCCCACGCCCCCACCCGCCGGCCCCGGTAGGACGCGCCCGGGCTCTCCGCGCAATCCTCCAGCAACGCGATGCCCGCCCCGCGCGCCTCGGCCAGCAATGCGTCGAGATCTGCGGCGACACCCTGAAAGTGCACCACGAGCACGGCCTTGGTGCGCGGCGTGCGGAGGCGCGTGATCTCGCCCGGAGCGAGGCAGAGCGTGTCGTCCACCTCGGCGAGCACGGGCTTGCCGCCCACGCGCACGACCGCGGTGAAACACGACACCCAGCTCCACGCCGGCACGATCACCTCGTCGCCCGGCCCGACGCCCAGCGCGCCGAGCGCGACCTCGAGCGCCGCGCTGCCGCTCGTCACGCCGAGCGCGAACGGCACGCCCACCAGCGCGGCGAACTCCCGCTCCAGCGTCGCCACCATCGGCGGCGACGACTGCGGGTCCGGACCGTAGTAGCGGAAAAGCGCCTGCCGGCGCAGCACGTCGAGCACGAGTTCCTCCTCCTCGCGCCCAATCCACGCCCAGCCGAGCGCCGGAGCCGGCACGGTGCGGGCGGGAGGAGCAGCGGTGGGAGGATTCATCGCGGGAGACGGCGGAGCGGAGTCGAGAATAGCTCGCTGATCTGAATGAGATTCCTCGCGATGTGATACGGATCCTTAACCGGCAGCGCCACCACGCGTTCCAGCGGCGCGCCCTGGCGATCGCGAATCTGAATCCACTCCCCAACGCGCGGATCGGGGTGCGGAAACACGCGGAAGGAATACTCCCACAACCGCTCAAACCACTCCCGCATCGCCTCATCGCCGGTCAACCACCAGCACAACGCCGTCACGTAAAGCGCCTCGGAGTGGACCCACCAGAGCTTGGTGTCCCAGGTGGCGCGCACCGCTTGTTCGTAGGTCGAGTCGCCGGGCTCGCCCACCGGCTCGCCACCGTCGCAATCCGCATAGTGCAACAATCCACCGCAGCCCTCGTCCCAACCGCGCTCCAGCGTCCACCGGATCGCGGCATGCGCCCGGTCGCGCCAGTCCGCGCGGCCATGCTCGTGCGCCACCGTCAGCAGCATCCACAGCGACTCCAGCGCGTGCCCCGGGTTCAGATGCCGGCTGAGCAACGTATCCGAGTCACTGTCACACGGACGCATCTCAACCATGCGTCCGTCCGCCCGGAGGAAACGCTCGAAGATGCGCGCCGCCGCCGCGCGGCTGCCTTCACGCGCGAGCGCCGCGCGCGAGTCCCCCAGCCGCTCGCTTGCCCCGGCCAGCACGAGTCCGAGATTGAGTCGGATCATCGCAAGGCCGTGCGCCTCGTGCCCGGCCGGCGTCGGCTCCGGGTGCGTCGGCGCGTCGCCCGCCGCGATCCGCCGCTCGATCTCCGCCGCCAGCCGCCACGCCATGTCGAGCCGCGCCGTGTCACCCGTCACGCGGGCATACTCCGCGATCCCCATCGCCACGAAGCAGTCCGCGTAGAGGCTCGGCGCCGGCCCGCCCCCGGCCACGGCCTCGCGCACCGCACCCTCCTCCGACAGCAGGAACGCACAACGCCCGTCCGGCAGAAACGCATGCGCCTCCAGGAAACGCACCGTCCTTTCCGCCTGTGCGAGAAATGAAGTCCCGCCGCGCCCGGCCAGGTCCCCCCGAGCCGCCCACTCGCCCAGCCGCGACCACAGCCAGACGAATCGCCCCTGGGACCACGTGAACTTCTCGCGACTGCGGAGCTGCGTGCCGGCGTTGTTCCAGCCGATGAAAACACCGCCGCGCACCTCGTCGATCGTCCGGCACCAGAACGGCACGATCGTCTCCGCCAGCGCGCGCCGCGCCCGCTCGCCATACTCTCGCGCCCGGTCGTGTCCGGCCGCAACGTTTGCAGGTGCCGGCATCATCACGCCACCGTCGTCGTCGCCGGCGCCTCGGTCGACACGCAGCGAATCAGCTCCGCCGTCGCAACCGGCACCGCCCGGTGGCGATTCCACCAGGCCATTGCGCAGAACACGCACAGCGACGTCGCGATCGGCGCCAGCACGCGCCACTCCGCCCCCGTCTTCAGCGCATAGGTCACCGTCACGAAAGCCACGAAGCCACCCATGATCGAGGTGATCGCCGTCCGCGCATCGGCATGCCGGAACACCGGCAGCAACCCAAACAGCATCGGCACCGACACCGGCCCGATCAGCGCGGCGAACCACGAGATGATGAGCCCGAGGATCCCGCCGAAGCGCTCCGCCTCGATCCCGACGACCAGCGTCAGCAGCGTGAACAACAGCGTCGTGATCCGCGCCACCCGCAGCGACCGCCGCTGATCCATGCCGCGGAACCGCGCCGACAGCACCGGCAGGATGTCCCGCGTAATCACCGACGAGATCGTGTTCGTATCCGACGTCGTCATCGCCATCGTCGCCGCGAACATCGATGCAAGCACGAGCCCGATCAGGCCGATCGGCAGGAATTTCTGCGTCAGCAGCACATAGGCCTGCGAAGGGTCCGCGAGGTTCGGCAGCAACAGCGGCGCCGCCCACATCGGGAAAAACAGGAACAGCGGCCACACGAGGTAGAGCGCCCCCGAGAGCAGCGCGGAGTTCCGCGCGCTCACCGCCGACGGCGCGCCGATGTAGCGCGCGGCGAGGTTCCAGGTGCCGCCGTTGTAGCTGAGCGTGGACGCGGCGGCGTAGCCGAGCAGGAAGAGCGGCGTGTAGGGCCCGTTGAGGAAATCGCCGTGGCCCGCCGGCAGGCGTTCCCAAATCGTCCACGCGCTCTCCCACCCGCCGAGCTGACGCGCGACCGCCACGCACAGGATTAGTCCGGCCACCACCTGCACGGCAAACTGCAGCAGGTCGGTATACAGATCGGCCCAGAGGCCGCCGACGGTGATATAGAAGAGGGAGACGGCGCCCGACAGCCAGATGCCGGTCGCGATCGGCAGGCCGGTGAAGCCGTGGAGCAACACGCCGATCGAGGCCCACTTCGCCCCGACGTCGAAGAGCTTCAGCAGGATGCCGCTCCACGCCATGAGCTGCTGCGTCGCGACGCTGTAACGGACCGCCAGATACTCCGTCGGCGACTCGATCGCCCGCGCGGCCCGGAGGCGCGCCCAGCGTGGCGCAAACCAGAAGGCGCCCACTGCGCACGCCAGGGTGATCGAGCCGGCCCACCAGACATACAACGTGAAGCCGTATTGGTAGGCCACCGCCGCGTAGGCCACGAACACCACCCCGCTGTGGCCGGAGACATGGTGTGAGATGCCGCCCAGCCACCACGGAATCCGGCCACCCGCCACGAAGTAGTCACTCGAGCCCTTGATCCGGCGCACCGCCGTCCAGCCGATGCCGGCGACCAACAGCAGGAAGATCGCGATGACGGCGTAGTCGAGGGGATGCATGCGGCGACGGCGTAACCATACAGTTACCGTCGAATCGAGGGGCAAGCCCAATCGCCCGCCGACCCCGGCGGTGCGCGCGGGCGCCGCCATCCCGGTCTTGAGCTTGCCCGGAACGCCCCTCAGACAGGTCCGCGCCAATCGCCCGATGCCACCCGCTTCCCCCATCCTCCCGATGCCGATAATTTCGCTTGTCTGCCCCCGGCGACACACGTAACTAGCCGGTTACCTCTATGCTCGCCGCCCGTCCCGTCCCGCCCGCCGCCCCCGGGCTGCCCTGCCCGCCCGGGGCGGTCGACGATTTCATCAGCCAGCCCACGCCCCGCGTCCTCGAGGTGGTCGCCCGCACCCCCGGACCCTTTCTCGTCCTCGGGGCCGGGGGCAAGATCGGACTGCACCTCAGCGTGATGCTGCGGCGCGCGCTGGAACAGCTCGGCCGGAAGGACCGCGTGCTGGCCGTCTCGCGTTTCAGCACGCTGCGCGACCGGGCGGCCTTCGAGGAGCGGGGCGTCGAGACCCACGCCTGCGATCTCGGCGACCAGGCGAGCCTCCAGCAGCTTCCCGATGCGCCGACCGTCTTCTTTCTCGCCGGCGTGAAGTTCGGCACCGCGGCGGCGCCCGACCTGCTCCACGCCATCAATGTCGAGGTGCCGCAGCGCGTCGCCGACAAATTCGCCCGCTCCCGCATTATCGCGTTCTCCTCGGGCTGCGTGTATCCGTTCGTCACGCCCGGCTCGGGTGGCGCGCGCGAGGACACGCCGCCCGCCCCGGTCGGCGACTACGCCGCCTCGTGCCTCGCACGCGAGCAGGCGTTCACGCGCGTCGCCGCCGCCCACGGCACCAACGTCGCGCTAATCCGCCTCAACTACTCGATCGAGTTCCGCTACGGCCTCCTCGTCGACATCGCGCAGATGGTGCTCGCCCACCGCCCGGTCGACGTCACGACCGGTTACGTCAACGTCATCTGGCAGACCGACGCCGTCGCGCACAGCATCCAGGCCCTCGAGTCCGCCGGCTCGCCCGCCGTGCCGATCAACGTGACCGGCCGCGAGACCCTCTCCGTGCGCGATCTCGCGCACCGCTTCGGCGCCGCGCTCGAGGTGCCCGTGCAGATCACCGGCACCGAGGCCGACACGGCGTGGCTCAACAACGCGACCCACTCCCACCGCCTGTTCGGCCCGCCGCAGACCTCGGTCGATCAGATGATCGGCTGGATTTCCGCCTGGCTCCGGCAGGGCGGCGAGACCTGGGGCAAGCCCACCGGCTTCGAACGGCGCGACGGCCGCTTCTGAACGAACGCCGCCGCCTCCGCTCTCCCGTCATGCCGTTCGCACTACGCTCGCACCTGCGCGCCGGGCAGGTCATCCCCGCCCTGCCGCTCGCGCTCGATCGCCGCCGCCGCTGGGACGAACCGCACCAGCGCGCGCTCGTGCGCTACTATCTCGATGCCGGCGCCGGCGGCCTGGCCGTCGGCGTCCACTCGACGCAGTTTGCCATCCGCGATCCAAAGGTCGCGCTCTACGCTCCCGTCCTCCGGCTCGCCGCCGAGACCGCCCAGGCGTGGCTCGGACCGAAGCCGCGCGACTTCGTCCTCATCGCCGGCCTCTGCGGCCGGACTCCGCAAGCCCGCCGCGAGGCGCAAACCGCCCTCTCGCTCGGCTATCACGCCGGTCTGCTCAGTCTCGGCGCCTGGAAGGGCGAGCCCGAAGCCGCCATCCTCGCGCACGGCCGCGCCGTCGCGCGGGAGATCCCGCTCGTCGGCTTCTATTTGCAGACCGCCGTCGGCGGCCGCGTTTTCTCCTACCGTTTCTGGCGCGCGTTCGCGGAAATCCCCGGACTCGTCGGCGTGAAAATTGCGCCGTTCAACCGTTATCGCACGCTCGACGTCGTGCGCGCGGTGCTCGCGTCCGGCCGCGACGACGTCGCGCTCTACACCGGCAACGACGACAACATCATCGGCGATCTCCTGACGCCCTTCACGTTTGCTGGCCGCACGCGCCACATCGACGGCGGGCTCCTCGGCCAGTGGGGCGTGTGGACAGAGCGCGCCGTCGCGTTGTTCGCCGAGATCAAACGCGCCCGCGCCCGGCCGCGCCTCGGCCGCGACTGGCTCGATCGCAATGCCGCGCTCACCGACGCCAACGCCGCGGTCTTCGACGCCGCGCACGATTTCGCCGGCTGCCTGCCCGGTATCCACGAAGTCCTGCGACGCCAGGGCCTGCTCCGCACCACCGCGTGCCTCGATCCGCACGAACGCCTCTCGCCGGGCCAGGCCGCCGAGCTCACGCGCGTCACCCGCGACTATCCGTGGCTCGTGGACGACGCCTTCGTCACCAAAAACCTCGCCCGCTGGCTGGCGTGATTTTCAACTTCTCTCGGATGCCCGCTCCCGATTCCGCCGCCACCACCGCCCGCGCGCCTGACGCGCGCTGGTTCGATTTTCAGGTCAACGGCTTTGGCGGCGTCGATTTCCAGGCCGACACCGTCTCGCCCGCCGAGATGGATCACGCGGTCGCCGTGATGCGGCGCCATGGCGTGGCCGGAATCTTCCTCACGCTCATCACCGACGAGATCGACGCGCACTGCCGCCGGCTGGAGCAGTTCGAGCGCCTGCGCGCGGCGTCGCCCGACACGGCGCGGATGATCGTCGGGTATCACATCGAGGGCCCTTGGCTGAGCCCGGAGCCGGGCTACCGCGGCGCCCATCCGCCGGGCCCGATGCATGCGCCGTCGCTCGCCGAGTTCGAGCGCCTGCAGGCCGCCGCCCACGGCCGCATCAAGTTGATCACCGTCGCACCCGAGTGGCCCGGCAGCGCCGAGTGCATCGCCGCGATCACCCGCGCCGGCGTGCACATCTCGCTCGGGCATACCAACGCTACCGACGCCCAAATCGACGACGCGATCCGCGCCGGTGCGCGCTTCGTGACGCACCTCGGCAACGGCTGCCCGCTCGAACTGCCGCGCCACGACAACATCGTGCAGCGCCTGCTCGCGCGCGACGAACTGATCGCCTGCTTCATCCCGGACGGCGTGCACCTGCCGCCGTTCGTGCTGCGGAATTTCGTGCGCGCGAAGCCCGCGGGGAAAATTCTTTTCACCACCGATGCGATGGCCGGCGCCGGCAGCGGCCCCGGCCGCTACCGCATCGGCGGGCATTCGATCGAAGTCGGCGCCGACGGCATCGCACGCCAGCCGGGCGGCGGCGGCTTCGCCGGCTCGACGCTCACGCCCGACGAGGGCGTGCGGAAATGCGCCGCCTACCTCGGACTCTCGCCTGCCGAATCGGCCCGCCTCTGGTCGGACGCCCCCGCCGCCGCCTTCGGCGTCACCCTTCCCTCCTGGCCTTCCTGATCATGACCGCTCCCTCCCCCCGCTACACCACCGCCGGCCGGCTCGCCGTCGAGATCCACGCCGACCGCCCCGCCCTCGGCCGCGCTGCGGCGCTCGCCGCCGCGTCGTATCTGCACGACGTCATCGCCGCAAACGGCGAGGCGCGCGTCATCTTCGCGTGCGCGCCCTCGCAGAATGAGTTTCTCACGTCGCTGCTCGCGGTCTCGCGCGACGGCCACACCGCGGTCGACTGGAGCCGCGTCACGGCGTTTCACATGGATGACTACGTGGGGCTCCCGGGCACGCACCCGCAGAGTTTCCGCACGTATCTGCGCGAGCACTTCCTCTCGCAGGTGAAGGTGAAGGCGTTTCATCCCGTGCCCGCTGAGGAACCGGACACCGCCGCGGTCTGCGCGCGCTACACCGCGCTCCTGAGCGAGAAGCCCATCGATCTCATCTGCATGGGCATTGGCGAAAACGGCCATATCGCCTTCAACGATCCGCCGGTCGCCGAGTTCGAGGACCCGCACCTGATCAAGGTCGTCGAGCTCGACGACGCCTGCCGCACGCAGCAGGTAAACGACGGCTGCTTCCCGACTTTCGACGCCGTGCCGAAGCACGCGTTCACGCTCACGGTCTCGGTCTTTCGCCGCGCCGCGCGCCTGAGCATCCACGTGCCCGGCCCACGCAAGGCCGCCGCCGTCCAGGCCACCGTCGAGGGCCCGATCACGACCGCGTGCCCGGCCTCCATTCTCCGCCTGCACCCGGCCGCCACGCTCTACGTGGATGTGGCCGCCGCGTCCCTGCTGCGCGGTTGAGCGATTCCGTTATCGCCCTGCCGCCGCGTTCCTTGTTCCGTTCCCGTTCCCCTATGAGAAGCACGCTCCCCCGCCTCGCCCTGCTCCTGTGTTTCGTCGTCCTCACCGCCGTCCGCGCCGCCGACATCCGCATCGGCATGATCGGCCTGGATACGTCGCACGTGACCGCCTACCTCGGCATCCTCAACGATCCGAAGCACAAGGACCACGTGCCCGGCGGCAAGATCGTCGCCGGCTTCAAAGGCGGCAGCGCCGACATCGAGAGCAGCCGCTCGCGCGTCGAGGGCTTCACCAAGACCGCCGTCGAGAAATACGGCGTGAAACTCTACGACTCGATCGAGGAACTCGCGCAGAACGTCGACGCCATCCTCATCCTCAGCGTCGACGGCCGCCCGCACCTCGATCAGTTCCGGCGCACGCTCGCCGCGAAGAAACCCGTCTTCATCGACAAGCCCCTCGCTGGTTCGCTCAAGGACGCCCTCGCCATCGCCCGCCTCTCGAAGGAGAGCGGCGTCCCCGTCTTCAGCTCCTCGTCGCTGCGCTACACGTCCGACTCGCCGCTGCTCACGATGGACAAGTCCGCGCAGATCACGGCGGCCTTTTCCTACAGCCCCGCCGAACTTGAGCCGCACCATCCCGATCTGTTCTGGTATGGCATCCACGGCGTCGAGGCGCTCTACACCGTGCTCGGAGCCGGCTGCGAGAAGGTCGTCCGCACCCACACCAAGAACACCGACGTCGTCACCGGCGTCTGGTCCGACGGCCGCGTCGGCACGATGCAGGGCAATCGCAAGGACGGGAAGGGCTTTGGCGGATACGGCGTCACCGTGATGACGACCAAGGGCGCGGTGAAGGGCGGCGAGAAACACAGCTACAAGCCGCTCGTCGCCGACTACCTGAAGTTTTTCCAGACCGGCGTGTCGCCGGTGCCCCTCGCGACGACGATCGAGATCATGGCCTTCATGGAAGCGGCCGACGAGAGCAAGCGTCGCGGCGGCGCGCCCGTGAGCATCGCCGAAGTGATGAAGCTCGCCGGCGCCAGGTAAGCGCGGCTCCCTTTTTCCGCCCATGACGTTTCCCGATCGTTTCACCTTCCTCTCCGACGAAGTCTCGCAGGACCTCCCGGTGCTGCGCGCCTTCGTGCGCGAGTTCAACCTGCCCGGTATCGAACTGCGGAGCCTCGCCGGACGCGCCTTCAAGGACCTCACCCGCGAGG
>CAZENI010000312.1:0-9801 GCA_964513055.1 uncultured Opitutus sp. | reverse complement strand
CGTGCTTCACATATTCGGGGTTCTCCTGCGCGAACGCCTTGGCCTGATCGAAGAAGCCGGGCAGGCCGGGGTAGAATTTGATGTCGCCGCCGCACTCGCGGAGGATCGTGTTGTTCAACCCGTGCAGCGGGCCGGCGAGCACGTAGGTGAGCAGGTGATTCAGGTAGGCGATCTCGGGCGAGAGGTGGTAGCCGCGTTTGCGGTAGTGCTCGGCGAGTTTGTTCGTCTCCTCCCAAAACGTCGCCTCGTCGATGCCGTAACGCCGGAAAAGCGGCGTCTGCATGTAATCCGGGATTAACGTCTTGTCGAAATCCCAGATCAACGCGATGGTGTTTTGAGTGAAGAGTGTCGTGGCCATTACTGATCAACACCGCTAGGCGGATCCGCCCAGCGTGGTGTTTGCTGCCATCCGTAGCGCAACCGGTAGCGCGCGCAATTCGCAAATGGTCCGCCCGGCTCCTCACATTTCATGGACGAACTTCCCGATCTTGCTCCGTTTCAGCGCCGCCTCGACGAACTCGGGGCGCAGATGGCGGAGCCGTCGTTTTACGCGAACCCGCGGCGCGCGGCAGACGTGACGCGCGAACACCAGAAGCTCACGCAGCTCGTGGCGGATCACCACGGTTGTGCGCGGCTCGAACGGGAGATCGCCGAGGCGGAGGCCATCGGGCGCGATCCGACCGCGGGAGCAGAGATGCGCGAACTGGCGGCGCTGGAAATTCCCGAACTCGAGCAGCGCCGGGCGGACCTGCGGAAGACGGTGCTGCTGGCGATGATTCCGCCCGACCCAACGGACTCGCGCAACACGGTGATGGAAATCCGCGCCGGAACCGGCGGCGACGAGGCGAGCCTCTTCGCGGCGGAGTTGTTCCGTCTCTACTCGAAGTATGCCGATGCGCGCGGCTGGAAGATCCAGCCGATGAGCAGCAGCCTCTCCGAGCGCGGCGGCTTCAAGGAAGTGATTTTCCTCATCGTCGGCTCCGATGTCTACAAGCAGCTCAAGTTCGAGAGCGGCGTGCATCGCGTGCAGCGCGTGCCGGTGACCGAGGCGAACGGCCGCATCCACACGTCGACGGTCACTGTCGCCGTCCTGCCCGAGGCGGAGGAGGTCGATGTGCAAATCGATCCGCAGGATCTCGAGATCACGGTGACGCGCGCGAGCGGGCCGGGCGGGCAGGGCGTCAACACCACGGACTCCGCGGTGCAGATCTGCCACAAGCCGACCGGGCTGATCGTGACCTGCGCGGACGAGCGCTCGCAATTGAAGAACAAGGCGAAGGCCATGACGGTGCTGCGGTCGCGGCTGCTGAAGCGGAGGGAGGACGAGGAGCGCGCGCGCTACGCGGGCATGCGGCGCAGCCAGATCGGCTCCGGCGATCGGAGCGAGCGGATCCGCACCTACAATTTTCCGCAGAACCGGCTGACCGATCACCGCATCGGGCTCACGCTTTACAGCCTGCCGCAGGTGATGGAGGGCAACATCGAGGCCATCGTCACCGCGCTGCAGAAGGCCGATTACGAGGAGAAACTGGCCGCGCTGACCGGTCATGATTTCACGCTGGCGCGCACGGTGGCGGACGACGACGAATGAGATGCTGACCGTCCTCGAGATCATCAAGAAGACGACGGAGTATTTCGCGGCCCGGGGCATCGAGTCAGCGCGCCTCAACGCGGAGCTGCTGATCGGGCACGCCCTGCAGCGCAAACGGATGCAGCTTTACCTGGAGTTCGAGCGCCCGCTGGCGGAGGCGGAGCTCGAGCGGATCCGCCCGCTCGTCCGGCGGCGCGCCCAGCACGAACCGCTGCAATACATCCTGGGCGAGACGGAATTCGGCGGACTGAAGCTCAAGGTGGATCGCCGCGCGCTGATTCCCCGGCCGGAAACGGAGCTGCTGGTCGAGCTGGTCGTCGCCGCGCTGGCCGGCGCGCCGGCGCCGGCGCGTATTCTGGACTTGGGGACGGGCTCGGGTGCGCTGGCGCTCGCGCTGGCGCACGCGTTTCCCGCGGCGAGTGTGACTGCGACGGACGCGAGCGAGGAGGCGCTGGCGCTCGCGCGGGAGAACGCTGCCTCGACGCAGCTCGAAGGGCGCGTGCGATTCCTGCGGACCGACTGGTTCGCCGGGCTCGGCGACGAGACCTTCGAGCTGATCGTGTCCAATCCGCCCTACCTGTCGGCGGAGGAGACGGCGGCGACGGCGCCCGAAGTCAGGGGCTTCGAGCCGCTTTCGGCACTCACCGCCGGGGAGAACGGCCTCGGCGATTTGCGACGCATCATCACCGCGGCTCCCCTTCATCTGGCGCCGGGCGGCTTGCTGGCGCTCGAAACCGGCATCGCGCAGCACGCCGCGCTCGGCGAACTGGCGCGGGCGGCGGGCTTCTCAAACGTGGACTCCAAAAGCGATCTGACGGGACGCGATCGCTTTGTGCTGCTCCGCCGCTGAAGGGGGCGGCGCTCAGCCGCCCGACTTCGACACGGCGGTGAGCGGGGCGCGATTGCTCGCCCAGCGCTCCTTGTTCCGGCCGAGCTCGATCGCGTCGCTCACGACGCGAAGCGTCTCCCGCAGGTGCACGTCGGCCTTCACGTAGGTCTCGTTTTCTTCGAAGGTGCTGTCGAGATCATCGTCATCGTCGTCCTTCTTCGGGGCCTTGATCCGCGGAACGGGCGGCGGCCCCAGATAGAACGGCTTGAACGGATAGTCGCCCTTCGCGATGCGCTCCTTCTCGGCTTTCATCTCCTTGCGGAACGCATCGTCGGTCGCCTTCTGGCGCTGGCGTTCATCGAGGTTCACCGAAATGAGCTTCTGCTCCTGGCGGGCCTTGAACCACTCGACGTTTCTCCGGAGATAGGTGAACTCCTCCAGCTTGGCCTGGCGCTCAAGGCTGGACTGGCGGAGGGGCGTGAGGACCTTGGCGTCAAGCGGTTCGCCGTCGAAGAAACTGGTGGGAATCTGATCCCAGACGAGCGCGCGGGGCAGATCGGCCTCGCCGATCGGCAGGTAGTCCTCGATCGAGGGAAGCACGATGTCGGGGACGACGCCCTTGAGCTGCGTCGAAGCGCCGCTGGGCAGGTAATATTTTTGAATCGTGAACTTCGCCGCGCCGGTCTTCTGCGGGGAAATGGCGAGTTGACGGGAGAGCTGCTTCATCTCGACGACCTGCTGCACGGAACCCTTGCCGTGAGTCGAGCTGTCGCCGATGACGATGGCCCGGCCGTAATTCTGGAGGGCGCCGGCGACGATCTCAGAGGCGGACGCGCTGAAGCGATCGACCAGCACCGCGAGGGGCCCGGTGTAGGCGATCTTGGAGTCGCGATCGCTGTCGACGTGGATCTCGCCGTTGTAGTTCTTCACCTGGACGACCGGGCCCTTGTGAATGAAGAGGCCGGCGAGTTCGATGGCCTCGGTCAGGTAGCCGCCGCCGTTGCGGCGCAGGTCGAGCACGAGGCCCTGGATGCCCTGCTGCTTCAGCTTTTCGATCAGCATCGCGACGTCACGCGAGGCGGAGCTGCGCTCGGAGTCGGTGTCGCCGTCGTCGCCGACGACGTAGAACGCAGGCAGGGTGATGACGCCGACGGGCTGGGGCTTGCCGTCGGTGCCCGGCAGTTCGAAGACGGCGGCGCGGGCGCGGGCAGAATTCAACTGCACGGTGTCGCGCGTGATGATGACTTCCTTGCGCACGGAACTGTCGGTCGCATCCGCGGGCTGCACAATCAGGCTGACCTGCGTGCCCTTCTTGCCGCGGATCTTGTCGACGATCTTGCGGAGCTTCATGCCGAGGATCTCGACGGGCTCGCCGCCCTTCTCGCCGACGGAGATGATCTTGTCGTTCGGCTTGAGCACGCGGCCGATGTCGGCCGGGCCGCCGGGGACGATTTCCTTGACGATGCAAACGTCGTCCTCGAGCCCGAGCAGGGCGCCGATGCCGACGAGTTTCAGCTTCATCTGGATACCGAAGTCCTCGTAGGTCGCCGCGGAGAAGTAGGTCGAGTGGGGATCGTAGAGCTTGGCGATCGTGGTGAGGTAGAGTTCGGCCAGCTCGTTGCCGTCGATCTCGCCGAGATTTTTCAGCATGCGGTCGTAGCGCTTCTTCACCTGCGCCTTCGCTTCCTCGATGGTCTTCTTGTTGAGCAGTTCCTGGACGAGCTCGAACTTGAGGCGCTTCATCCACAGCTCGTCCGCGGCGGCGAGGTTGGCCGGCCACTCCGATTTCGCGCGGTCGGCGCGATAGGTTTCGTTGGCGGAGAAATCGAAGTCCTTCTTCAACTGCTCGAAGATCCACGCGATGCGGTTTTCGACGCGGGTCTGATAGACGTAGAAAATCTCGTAGGCGGCGTTGATGTTCCCGAGGAAGGCCGTGTTGTAATACACGTTCTTGCCGTATTCCTCCATGAACTTGGCGCGATCCGAACCGAGGAAAAAGAGGCGCTGCCCGTCGAGGTCGCCCATGTAGTCCGGGATGACGTTGGCGTAGTCGGAACTGCGCACGGCATCGTGATTGTAGTGCAGTTCGTCGAGGAGCTTGGTGAGCGTGCTCGCCTCGGCGGCGAGGGTGGGGGAGGTGGAGAATTGCTTGCGGTCGGCGGCGAGGCCGGTGGCGAGCGTCAGGGCAAGCGCGAGCGGCGCGGCGAACCGGCGAAGAAATCCAGAAGCGCAAATCATGGCGGGTTTAGATGGGACGAAGGTTGAAATGTTTCCGAAAGGATCGGCCGCGGGGCAAGGCAGATGGACGGGGCGAGGCCAAAAGAGTCACTCGCGGCGGCTCAGGTGGGACCTGGCTTCGTCGAGCACGCGCCTTTCCGCGGGTGTCAATGCGGCGAGGCCGGAGCTGTTGATTTTGTCGAGAATGCGATCGACCTCCGCCCGCATGTCCTCACGGGTGACGAGTGCGGGGGCCTCGGGTGGAAGCAACTCCTGCGTCGGCGGAGTGTGCTTCATGCGCCGAAGCCAGCGCGGCAACTCGACGTCGGCCCGGTCCTGCGGATTGAACCAGCGGCCGTCGTGGATGAACCGGTAATAAAGGAAACCGGTGAGCATGCCCGCGAGGTGGGCGGAACTCGCCAGCGTCAGATCGAAGGGCAGGGTGTTGCGCGGAAGCTCGTAGCAAAACAGGCCGATCAAGCTCGCACCGACCAGCGCCAGTGCCACCTGCTTGGGCTTGATGGTCACCGGAAAGAAGAGGAGCAGGAAGCTGGTCTGCTGATTGGGAAAGAAGCACGCGAACACGATGAACATGGCCTCGACCGCGGCGGTGGCGCCGATGTGCATTTCCGCCGGCTCCTGCCAATGGACGGCGGACCAGACGGCGCCACTGACGATGGTGGCGGCGACGAAGAGGCCGAGGAAACGGCGGGTGCCGAGCATCGGGAGCAACTCACGCCCGAGAAAGTAGAGGGCCAGCACGTTGAGCAGGCCGTGCACGATGAAGGTCGTGCTGTGCAGGAACGCGTGGGTGAAGAGGCTCCAGCCCCAGCCGTTGCGCAACCCGGCCGCCGACAGTCCGAGCACGTCGTCATACTGGCTGCCGCCGCGAACCCAGGAAGAGCCCATGAGCAACTGGAGGACAAACCCGGCGACGAGCGCGGAAATAAGCCACGTGAGGGCGGAGGTGCGCTCCTGCTGATATTCCCCCCGCATGTAAGGCCTATCCGAAAGCATTGGCGAAACCGTAGCGGCGAGGGCGGCAAACACAAGCCGTCACCTGCGGTCGCGCGGCGGAATCTTGCATTGAAAAGCGGATCCGGCCGAAGTCTGTGAGCCCGCTTGACAGGCCGTGCAATTGAACTCTTTGTCGCTCGGTCCACCATGGCGAACAAGACTGACAAATGGCCCCATAACGTCTCGGGAAAATTCTACGTCGATCAGCAATGCATCGACTGCGATCTGTGCCGCGAGACGGCGCCGTCGTTCTTCACCCGCCACGATGAGGGCGGTTATTCCTACGTCACGAAACAGCCGACGACCGAGGAAGAAGTGGCCCAGTGCATGGAGGCCCTCGAGGGCTGCCCCGTCGAAGCCATCGGCAACGACGGCGACGAGTAAGAGACCCGCGCCCTTGGACGGCGTCGCGTTTGGGCGCGACGTTGTGCTCCTGTGATCGAACCCCGGACATGTGCCGGGGTTTTTGCTTGGCCGGGGCCTTGTTAAGGCGGGTGACACGGAAATCATAACAGAGGCTTGTTTTTGGGGCCTGGCCTGCTAGCGCTGCCGGGAGTGAAACCCGTTCATCCCGTCTGGCTCCTGTTGCTGTCGTGTGCCGCGAGCGCCCAAACCCCGCCCGTGGCTTTGCCGGAGGTCACCGTGACGACCCCACGCGTCGCGAACGCCTCGCCGGCGGGCACGTTTGCGATGGCCGTCACGACCTTGCGCTTCGAGCCGCGCGTCGACATCCACGCGCGCAATCTGGCGGAGGGCCAGGCCGACGTGACGATCCGCGGCGGGATTTTCGAGAACACGGCGTTTCAACTGGGCGCGCTGACGCTGGCCGATCCGCAGACGGGGCATTACCTCGCGGAGCTGCCCGTCTCGCCGGGGATGCTGACCTCGCCCGAGGTGCGCACCGGGGCCGATCTCACGCTCGGCGCCGCCAATGCCACGAGCGGCAGTGTCGGCTATGGCTGGCGCCCGGTGCGCACCGCCGGCAGCGCGTCGGTGGCGCTGGGCGGGTTCCGCCTGAAGCGTGCCGAACTTCATCAGGGCGCGGTCGTCACGCCGGCCGGGAGCGCCGCGCGTCTCGGCCTCGACGTGGCGCTCGCCCGCTCGGAATCGGACGGCTCGATCCGTTACGGCGAGCACGAGTTCGATCGCGCGAACGTGCGGCTGCAGCGCGCGAGCGCGTCGGCCCAGACCGATCTTTTCGCCGGGTATCAGGGCAAGCGCTTCGGCTGGCCGAACATGTATACGCCCTTCAACTCGAACGAGACCGAGAACCTTCAGACGCTGCTTTTCGCGTTGAATCACCGGGTCGAAGCCGGTGGGGGGGATTACTTCGAGGCGGGCGCCTACTATCGGCGCAACAAGGACGACTACGCCTTCAACCGCTTCGCGCCGCTGGGTCCGGTCCATCCGTTTCAGCACACGACCACCGTCAAGGGCGGCGCGCTGGGCGGCCGCCGGGACCTCGGCGAACTGGCGCTGAACGTCCGGGCGGAGCTGCTCGCCGATCGGCTGGAGTCGACTTCGCTGACCGCCGGCCGCTACCGGTCGCGCACGGTGACCAAGCTCGCCGTGGTGCCGGAGAAGTCCTGGACGGGCGCGGATGGCGTGCGGACCACGCTGCGAGCGGGGGCGGCCTACGATGATACGAATCGCGATGGCGGGACGCTGTCGCCGATGCTCGAGGTCGCGCGCGACTTCCCGAAGGCCGCACTGCGGCGACTGCACGCGAGCTATACGAAGACGTCGCAGATGCCGACCTACACAGCGCTGAACTCGAGTGCCACGGCCGGGTTGTTTCGCGGCAATCCGAATCTCGGCCGGCAGGCGAGTCACAATCTCGAGGTGGGCGCGACGGGCGCGCTGGCCGGCTGGGCGGCACAGGGGGCGATCTTCTGGCGGCGCGACGATGCGCTGGTGGATTGGACCTTCCGGCGCGGCGTGACCGCGCGGACGGCGAACGCGGTCGACAGTGACGTCGCAGGCCTCGAGGTGTTTGCCCGGCGCTCGTGGGCGGCGTGCGATCTGGCGATCGGCTACACGGCGATGAGCAAGGACGGCGACTACCGCGGGGCGGCGGTCGATGCCAGTTTCTACGCGCTGAACTACGCGCGGCACCGGCTGACGGCGGCGATCACGGTCCGCCTCGGGAGTGGATTCGAACTGCGGGTCGACAACGTGGCGCGGCTGCAGGCGGACAATGTGTTGCGGGTCGTCGGCGGCGACGATGCGCTGCACACGGCGGCGAGCCTGGCCTACCGCCCGCCGGGTTGGAGGCGGGTAGAGTTCACCGTGGGAGTGGACAACCTGTGGGATTCGGAATTCCAGGACGTGCCCGCGGTGCCGGCGGCGCGCCGTCAGTTCTGCGGCGGCGTGAGTTACGCCTGGTGACGCGCGGGTTTGCGATTTGACTTTCGGCGCGCATCGCCGGTTTTTGCGCGTCATGGCTGAGAATCCGTTCCTCGATCCGTCGTTTCACGTCCGCTGGTCCAGCCTCACGGCGGAGCACGTCGCGCCAGGAATCGGTGCGGCGCTGGACCGGGCGCAGGCGGCGATCGATGCGATTGCCGGGCGCGAGGTGAGCGGGCTCACGTTTGAGAACACGTTCCTGGCGCTCGAGCAGGCGACGGAGGAACTGACGATGGCGTGGGGGAAGGTGACGCACCTGCAGTCGGTGGCGGATTCGCCCGCGCTGAGGGAGGCGCACAACGCGATGCTGCCGCGCGTGACGTCGTTCTTCGCCAGCATCGCGCTCAATCCGGCACTGTGGGCGCGGTTGAAGACCTTTGCGGACTCGCCGGCCGCAGGGGCGGTGACGGGCGTGCGGCGGCGTTTCCTGGAGGAGACGGTGAAGGATTTCCGGCAGGCCGGCGCCGACCTGCCGGCGGAGCAGCGCGCCCGGCTCGAGGCGCTGCAAGGCGAACTGGCCCAGCTCACGCAGAAGTATGCGGAAAACGTGCTCGATGCCACGAATGCCTGGCAACTCGTGGTGCCCGCGGCGGACGAGGCGCGGCTGGCCGGGCTGCCGGCGCACGCGAAGGCGGCGGCGCGGCGCGGCGCAGAGGCAAAGGGACTGGCCGGGTGGCGGTTCACGCTGCACATGCCCTCGCTCGAACCCTTCCTGACCTACCTCGAGGACGAGGCGCTGCGGCGCGAGATGTGGACGGCCTCGTCGCGCGTCGGTGCGCAGCCGCCCCACGACAACACCACGCTGATCACGCGCATCCTCGCGCTGCGGGCGGAGAAGGCCGCGCTGCTGGGCAAGCCGCATTTCGCGGAGCTCACGCTCGAGCGGCGGATGGCGAAGTCGGGCGCGCGGGCGCTCGAGTTCATGACGGACATGCAGGCGCGGGCGAGCGCGGCGTTCGGGCGTGAGTGCGGCGAACTCGAGCAGTTCAAGGCGGAGCGGACGGGAAAACCGCGGGGACCGCTCGCGCCCTGGGAGATTGGTTACTGGTCGGAGAAGCTCCGCCAGTCGCGCTACAGTTTCGACGAGGAGGCGCTGCGGCCGTATTTTCCAATGAACGCCGTGGTCGCCGGCCTGTTCGAGCTCGTCAGCCGGGTGTTCGGGCTGACCGTCGTCGAGCGCGCGGCGGGAGACGCGGAGGTGTGGCATCCGGAGGTGAAGTTCTACGAACTCTACGATCGATCGCGGCGGCACCTCGGTTCATTTTACGCCGACTGGCATCCGCGCGAGTCGAAGCGCGGCGGCGCCTGGATGAACTACCTGATCACGGGCGGGCCGCGTCCTGACGGTTCGCGGGCGCCGCATCTCGGGCTGATTTGCGGCAACATGACGCCGCCGGTCGACGGGCGGCCGGCGCTGCTGACGCACCGCGAGGTCGAGACGATTTTCCACGAGTTCGGGCACCTGCTGCATCACCTGCTCGGCGAGGTGGAGATCAAGTCGCTCAACGGCGTGAACGTCGCGTGGGATTTCGTGGAGCTGCCGTCGCAGATCATGGAGAACTGGACGTGGGAGCGCGCCAGCCTGGATCTGTTTGCGCGGCATCATGAGACGGGGGCGACGATTCCCGCGGAGATCTTCGCCAAGATGACAGCGGCGAAAAATTTCCGGTCCGCGACCGCCACCATGCGCCAGATGGCGCTCGCGCGCGTCCGGGGCGATAATTTCGTTGCGCGCCATTTT
>CAZENI010000311.1:0-9841 GCA_964513055.1 uncultured Opitutus sp. | reverse complement strand
CCGTGAAGGAGCAGTATTGGCTCATCCAAAACCAACAACGCCGGCCCGCACCGGTGGAACCCAAACTCGCCACACCATGAAATACGTCGTCCTCTTCGTTTTCCTCGTCGCATCGGTCCGCGCGCAATGGATCGTCAACGATCCGGCCAACACCGCGGTCAACTCCGCGGTGCAGGCCGGTCAGGCCGCCAACCATATCGAAGTTTTGCGGCAGTGGGCCGCGCAACTGGAGCAACTCAACCGCCAGCTTCGCGAACTCGAAGCCCTGCTCGCCGTGCAGCGGCGCGTCCGAGATGTGATGGGCGATCCAACGGCCGCGGGTGTCGGCATGGCTTTGCGCGACCTCGGCGCCACCGACCTGGCACGCACGTATGGCGACACCCTCGCGGCGACCCGCCGGCTCGCGAACGCCATCGAGTCGCTGCGCCGGACTTCCGAGGGAATCTATCGCCACCTCGATGACCGCACTGCTTTAGGCCGCGACTTTGTGCGGCAGGAACCGCCTTACCGGCGTTACGCCGCCGTCGAACGCCAGGCGGACAATGTGGCGACCGTTCACGCCGAGACCGGAGTGCGATCGGTCGCCTTGCAGGGCGAGATCGCCGTCACGGTTGAGCAACTCCGCGGCGCCTCAACCCAGGCCGAGGTGGACAAGCACAACGCGAAACTCGCCGTCCTCGCGGGGCAGCTCGCGCATCTCGACGCGCAGCGGCGCGACGAAGCGGACAAACTCCAGACGCAGCAGATTCTCAACGAGAATCAGGCGGCGAAGGAGCGGCAGGATTTTTTGGAACGACAACTCGCCGAGGAGCGCCAGACCCTGGCCATCGTCGGAGCGTGGCAGCAGGCGGTGAAGGTGACGCCGACCAACTACGCGCGGCCATGAAGCGACTGCACGTAATCATCGGCGCGCTCGTTGTCGGTCTCGCGCTGTGCGGATGGCTTGTGCTCCGGCACGTAGTTCGGACGACAGCCAAGGTGCCGTCGGTTTCCGATCTGCCCTCACCGCCAGCGTCGAAACCGATGGACGTGTGGCAGGCGGGAATCAAGCCCGACACCCGGACCGACTACACACCGGACCCGGCGGCGACGAAGCGCCTCATGAAAAAACTCCGACAGGAGGAATTGCGGCAACGTCCGCAGGAGGGACGCAACTGATGGAAAACTTCACTCCAGGACTGAGAGAGAGCATTCTCTCGCTGACCGATGCGCTCCGCGTGATCGTGTTCTTCGTCTGCGTGATCGGGCTCGTGCTGCAAATCCAGCAGGCCCGCGTGGACCCGGAGGGACTCACGCGCCCGTTGGTCCGTGCGACGGTGATTGTGGGCTTGGTAGCTACCCTGCCCTATTGGTTCGGCTTCACCGAGCGGGTTTTCCTGACGGTCGCCGACACGGTGCACGAAGGCTACACGGAGCACCCGATGCGGACCTCGACGCGCTTGCGCGAGACGGTCAGCGGCAGCAGCACCGAGTTCAGCCTGCGGCGGATCGGCGAGACAGTTTACCAGGCGTTTCTCCACGGCGCGGCCAAGCTCGTGGTGCTCATCGGGAGCCTGCTTCAACTGCCGTTTCTGGTCCTGCAGTTCGTGCTGAAACTCCTGTGCTACCTGTTTCTACCGATCGCGCTCGCGCTCTTCATGATCCCGTCGCAAGCGCAGCTCGCGACGCGCTACGTGCAACAAACACTCGCGGTCCTCGCGTGGCCCGTCGGTTTCGCCGTCACCGAATTGGTCGCTTATCATCTGCTCACGGCCTATGCGGACAATCTCGCCACGGCCTACGACCTGACGCCGGGCCAGATTGATGCTGCCTCGTTCGCGAGCTTGCTTGGCGGACTCCTCGCGGCGCTCTGGCTCATCATCGGCACGGTCGCGACGCCGTTCCTGATGCAGGGACTCATCTGCTCCGGGTCGCCGATCTCGGGCGGTGGCGGCACCGCGTTGCAGCAGCTCTTCGCGCTCCAGCAAATCGCCGCAGTGATGAAGACCATGAAGACGGGAGGCGCAGCCGCCCCCGCCGTCGCGATCCAAGCGGCGGCCAAGACGGGTGGCGGCAACACCGGCAGCGGCGGACCTGGAATGTCCCCGCCACCACCACCGGTCACACCACCGCCGCCACCGTCGGCCGCTCCGGCTGCCGCCGATCCCAGCGGCGACGCCCGCGCCGCCGCGACCCTCGGCATGGCCCAGTTGCCTACGCCGCAAACCTCCATCTGAACCAGCATGACGACTCTTCGTGAAACGGCCGCGCCCCATGTGCGACCCGACCCGGCCAACCGGGCGCATCGCCCGTGGAGCCCGCTCGAACTCTTCGCCGATCACGCGATGGCGGCGCGTCTCTGGTGCGTCGTCGCTTTGATCGCCGTGACGCTTTGTGCGTTGCAACCCTTCCTGGTCATCCGCGCCTACCGCGAACGCGAGCGGGTGATCGTCCTCGATCCGAGCGGCACGTTTCACGTGAGCCCGCTGTTGGGCTTCGAGGAAGCGTCCAAACTGCACGAGCAACATGCCCTCCTCGCCTGCCTCGCCTTGTTCCAGCGCAACCCGGCCGGTTTCGATTTCCCCGAACTGATCGACAAACTCTTCCTGCCCGACGCCGCGCGAAAAGCGCGGACGGCTCTGGGTGCGAGTGCGGAGGAGTTCACCGCGAAGGCGCTTCATCAAAAACCGGAGGTGCTGAAACTCACCGTGCTCGAGACGCGCGAGAACGTCGTGATCGTGCAGGCGGAGGGCCAGTTGGTCCGCACCGGTCTCGTCGGCGGACAAGTTTTCGGCGAAGCGACGCCGTTCACCGTGCGATTCCAGTTCGCGCGCAATCCCAACCTGGCGGCCAACGGCCGCTATCCCCTTGCCGTATGGACCTACGACATTTCGTCCTGATTTTGATTCATGCCGTCGCGGCGGTCCACGTCGCCGCTGCGCCGACGAAAAGTTTCCCGCTCGATGAGCGCTCGGTTTACACGGTGCGTCTCAGCCGCGAGGAGCCGACCACCTGCGTATTTCCGGGGGCATTGAAGGCCATCGTAGGCGCGAACGTCTCCGCCCGGAGCGAGGACAATCCCGCCGTGCTCCTGTCGCACGAGGCGGGCACGGAGTATTTTTCGCTTCGAGCGCTGAAGGACAACGCCGCGGGCGCGCTCAACATTCTTTTTCGAGGACGAGTCTATGCGCTCAGTTTCTCCACCGCCGCCGAAGCGGACCGCGCGGTCGTGTTTCTGGACGAACCGCTCAACGGCGGCGCTTCCCGGAAACTGCACTCTGAAATTCTGCGCGCGCTGATCGAGCGTGCCCGGCAGCAGGACCGGCGCTCACCGCAGTGTGAGGGGATGCGGGTTTTCACGGATCGCGCGCAACCGGACATCGTCACGGCCTATCGAAATTTCACCGCGACGATTGAATCCATCGCGCGATTCGAGGCGGAGGACGCGCTGGTTTTCCGGGTGCGTCTGGAGAATGCACTCGCTGTGGCGGTGCCCTACGATCCGGAGGGGCTCGCCATCCGGCTCGACCGCGAATTCTTCCCGGCCGCGTTTGCCGAAGCGTCGGGGGCGATTCCGGCCCGCGGCATTTCCTACGCTCATCTCGTGATAGCCGGCGGTCCCGCGGGCCGGGCGAATCTCTCCGTCCGGGAAAAGTTCTCGGTCATCGTGCCCCGCCCATGAAATTCGATCGCGACTTTCTTACTTCGGGCACCGGCCAGGTCATGCTCGTCGGAGCCGTGCTCCTGTTGGGCGTGCTCGCCGTGCGCTGGCAGAATCAGCAAAAGCCCACGCCCGCCTTGCCGGCGGCAAAGCCTGCGCCGTCCCCTGCTTTGCCGAAGACACTCACCCGGGAGGGGGTGCGTTTCGTGAGGCCGCCTGCGCAGCCAGTGACTCCGGCCACGCTGCCGGCCGCGGGCTCAATCGCGTCAGTCGCCAAGATAAATACGCCGCGCGAACTCCCGCTGTTGATCGTATCGGCTCCGCGCGAAATCGCACCGACGCCCTCATTGCCCTCCGCACCCTACGGCCGACTCATCCCCTGCGAAACCGTCGTCGCGCTTGAATCGAACCGGCTCGAGACGCCGGTCATCGGTCTTGTCACCGAAGACGTGTGGCACAACGGACAACGCGTCATTCCGGCCGGAGCCGAAGTCCACGGCCGCGCCTCGCTCGATCGCACACGCGAACGGCTGGCGGTCCAGGGCGAGTGGAAAATTGTCTGGCGGACGCCGGACCGGGACAATGGCACCGAGTTGGCAGTGCAGGGCCTCGCGCTGGATCGTGAGTGGAATTCCGATACGCAGCAATGGGGCGAGCGCGACGGCTCCGCCGGTCTGCGCGGCCAGATCGTCAAGATCGACAACGACCGCGAACTGAAACTCTTCGCCGCCACGTTCCTCGCGACCGCCACGGCGGCGTTGCAGGAGACGCGGCCGGCGGCCGGGTTGCTCGGCGAGTCGTCGGTTCCAACCGCGACCGCACGCAATGCCGTCCTCGCGGGCACCGGCGCGGTGCTGCGCGAGCAAGCCCAAGCCATTCGCGAGTCCATTGCCCGCGACGGCTTCTACCTCCGCGTGCCGGCCGGCAAGCCCTTCTACCTTTATCTCACCCAAACCATCGACCGGAGCCAGGCCCGGCGCAGCCCCGCGCTCGCGCACTCGGCCGCTCCCTCCCGACCATGAAATACCTCGTAGTATCCATCTTGCTTGGACTCGCAGGCTGCCAGTCCATGCCGACGCGCACCGTGCTGCCCGCACCGACCCAACCGGTGGCGGCGATCCATCCGCTTCCGAACCCACCGGTGATGCCACCTCCGCCGGCTTCCGCCGGACTCGAACAAAGGATTCGCCAGCAGGCGCAATACATCGAGGCACTCATCAGTCAGAACGATGCGCTCACGGCGAAAGTGACCGCCGCAAACGGCGCCACGCCACCACCGCCGACCGTCATCCCGCTCCCGCCCACACCCGCACCACTACCGCGTCCGGCACAGGTGCCCCCGCCGCCGCCGCCGTCGGAGCCGACTCTGACGCCGAACGCCGACAACGTCATCGACCTCGTGGCCTTCGTCGTCGCCGAGAAACCCGGCGAGCCCGTGAACCCGTTTGTGGTGCGCACCGTGCCGCCCGACGCCATGCGCGAAGTGACGCTTCACGTCGGCGGGATTGTTGCCGGCCCGATGGCCTGTGCGGTGATCAACGACCGTCTCGTGCAAGTCGGCGAGATCATCGAGTCGCTCGCGGTCGAACGCATCGAGGTGGATGCCGTGCTGCTGCGCCACAGCGGCCGGCTGCTGCGGCTGCCCGTTGCCGAAAAAGCGACCCGGGTGCGGCTCCCGCTCTGACATGCCCGCCTTTGCCATCAACGCCATCGACCGCGCGGGCACCCGCCGGTTTCTGCGGGAGGACGCACCCAGTGAGGCCTCCCTGCGGGTTCATCTCCGCGCCCAATCGCTCTGGCCCGTGCGAATCCGAGAAGTCACGACGGACCGAAAGTTGGCGCGCCTGGTTCTACCGGCAACGGAGTTCATCGGGCTGCTGCATCAGTTGGAATTGCAGCTCCGCGCTGGCGTGAATGCCGACACCGCCCTCTCGCAACTCGCCGCCGACGCACCGCCCGGAGCGATGCGCCTCATGCTGGAAAAAATCCACCGCGAGGTCGCACAGGGCACGCCGATTCACGTCGCGTGCCGGTTTTTCGAGCGGCAATTTCCGCCGCACCTCGCCGCGGTCGTATCCGCCGGCGAAGCGTCCGCCCAATTGCCCGCGGCGATTCGCGCGCTGGCCGCGCATGTGAGCGGCAATGCCGAACTGCGCCGCACCGCCCGACGGGCGCTCATCTATCCGGTCGTGGTCCTGATCGCCACCACAGCGCTGGTCGGGTTCCTGCTCGGCGGCGTGGTGCCGCAGTTCGCCGCGATTTTCGTGTCGCTGCACCTGGAATTGCCGGCCGTCACAGTTGCGCTCATCGCCGCGAGCGAACTCGTCCGACACGGGTGGGCCGTGGTCGCGGCGTTGTTGATCGGCGGCGGCGCAATCGCGGGAGCGGTGGCACGCTCACCGCGAGTCCGCCACGCGCGGGACGCCGCGTTGCTTCATTTGCCCGTGCTGGGCGATGTCATCCGGCATCTCGCCACCGCGCGATTCGCGGCGCATTGCCGGCTGCTCCATGAGGCGGGCATTCCGCTCCTCGAAGCGCTGCGAACCGGAGCGGAGTTGACCGGCAACGCGGTGATGGCGCGCCAGCTTCTCGCCGCGCGGGAACGCGTCGCCGTGGGCCAGCCGCTTTACGCCGCCCTGCCGAAGAAGCACGCGTTCCCCGGATTCATCGTGCCCGCCCTGAAGTCAGGCGAGACCACCGGGCAACTCGGAGCCGCGCTGCGACACATTGAGGACTACGCGGCGAGCCGAGCTCGCGAACGGCTCGCAACCGCATTGGCGCTCCTGGAACCCGCGCTTCTCGCGACCCTCACCGGCATCGTCGGGCTGATCGCACTCTCGTTCTTTTTGCCGCTGTTCTCGCTGCTCGGGGGAGTGAACGCGCGTTGAACATGATCACGCGCACTCCACTTTTCCGCGTCCGGCGATCAGCACCGGGAGGCCGTTGCGCCCTCGGCGGCTTCACGTTGCTCGAGCTCGTGCTCGTGCTGTTTGTGCTCGGCGCACTCGCTGCCGCGCTCGCGCCGTCGGTTCGCGACATCGTCGAACGCGGGCGCCGCGAGGCCGAGGCGCGCACGCTCGATGAACTAGCCAACACGATCAATGCGTCGTTCGAGAACACCGACCTCACCCGTCTGAATCTGGCCGCGCTGCCCGGCACGATTGCGGCCACCGATTCGCCGACCGTCTTCTCGGTGTCGACCACGGCCCTCTACACAACCACCGATGACGCCGCGTGGTTTGCGAAAGTCGCGCGACTGCGCGGGCTCAATCCACAGGTGGGAGCCGCACCGGCGACTCAGCCGGAACTGTCGAGGATCGCCTTCAATTCGCTGGGAAATTCCCGGCTGCTATTCGCGGGACCGGACGAATCCGGCCGCCAGCGTTTCCTGCTCGTGAGTCTCGTGGCGCGCAGCGAGCAGCTCGCCCCGCCGGCCTACGAGAACTCGGCCGCGTGGTTCGATGCAATTTGGAATCACGATTGGGAAAGCCGCACCGCGGCTCTGCCGGCGCTCTGGCAGAGCCGGTTGAGTGCGGCCCAGATTGCCGCCTGGCACCAGGGCTCCGGCGGACTGACCCAGGTGCATCGGTTCAGTGTGCGCCGCATCGTCCTCCCGAAATTTCGGGTGACCGTGAACAACAACCACCCGACCGAACAGGCGTTCGTGTCGTTCAACAACAAGCCGAACGCGTTCACCGCGACGGCGAATTCTGGAGCCACGAGCACGCCGGAGATTTTCGGCGGCCGGCTCATCACCATCAACCGCGGCACGGCGTGGCCGGGCGTGGAGGCGTTGCGCTTCCACCTCCGCGAGAACGCCACCGTCACCGTCCAATGAAAAACTCTCTTACACTGTTCCGACCGATCTTGATCCTCACTCTCTTCGCTGCGGCCACCACGAAACTGTCCGCCTTCAACTGGCCGGGCGGAACGATGACCATTCCGGTTATCTGCTACAGCAACGAGGAATTTGCCGGCTACGTCCCATCGAGCCCATGGGGCAGTTCCAACTTTACCAATGATCCGGTGTTGGAACTGCGCGACAGCGGATCTAACGTCGTTGCGCAATTTGTCGTCACTGGCGTAGGGGGCGACTGGTATGATGGCGGTAGTCGCAGCGGCAGCGCCACGTTCACCGCACCGGCTGGAAGCTACACCCTCGTCGGGAGGAGGGGCACGCGGCACCAGCTCATTTCGGGCGAGGGCTGGTCGGGTTGGACGCTGACGTTTTCAAGCATTCCCGATCCGACGCCGCCGCAGCCGCCGAACTCAAGGCCCACCATCGCGTGGAATACGATGCCCGGCACCGTCGCGAGCGGCCAGACCTATACGATCTCGGCTCACGGTCACGACGTGGACGGCAATCTCACCAACGTTAATGTCTATCGTGACGGCGCGGACTACGCATTCTCGGGTGGCGGCAACGGCACCGACAATGACTCCGGTAATTCCAGCACCGATACCGGTCCGCAGACGATCACCTTCACCGCCCATGCCGTGGACAGCCTGGGCGCTGCATCCGCCACGATTTCGCAGACCGTCACGATAGCCGCGCCACCGGCGGTGACTGCCTCGATCAGCGCCAGCCCCACGAGCGCCACCGCTCCCGGTTCGTCTACAATCACCTGGTCCACCGCCAACGCGACTACCGTGTCAGTGAGCGGCACGGGCGTTAGTAGCTCGGCCACGAGCGGGAGCCAGGCGGTGAGTGACCTCGCAGCCGGCACCCACACCTACACGATCAGCGCCGAAGGCCCGAGCGGCCCCGCGACGCAGACTGCGACCGTGACCGTCTCCGCAGCGCCCAACACCGCGCCCACCATCGCGTGGAATACTACTCCCGGCACCGTCGCCAGTGGCCAGAGCTACACGATCTCCGCTCACGGTCACGACGCCGACGGCAACCTCACCAACGTTAATGTCTATCGTGACGGCGCGGACTACGCGCTAGCCGGTGGCGGCAACGGCACCGACAATGACTCGGGCAATCCAAGCACCGACACCGGGCCGCTTACGATTAGTTACACCGCCGTGTCCATTGACGCGAACGGTGTTCGTTCAGGGACGATTTCTCAAACGGTCACGGTCAGCGCGCCGGCAGCGGTTTCGGCGTCCATCAGCGCAAGTCCGACGAGCATGGCGGCTCCCGGTTCGACCACGATCTCGTGGGCCACTACCAACGCGACGGCAGCGTCGGTCAGCGGCAGCGGAATCAGCAGCTCCGCGACGAGCGGAAGCCAGGCGGTGAACGGCCTCGCGGTCGGCACCTATACTTACACGATTACAGCCCAGGGCCCCGGAGGCCCGGTCACGCAATCGGCCACGTTTACGGTCAACGCCGCTGCGTCCGTCAGTGCATCGATCAGCGCATCGCCAACCTCGGCAGCCGCGCCGGGCTCGACCACGATTTCGTGGTCGAGCGCCTACGCGACCGCCGTATCGGTCGCAGGCAGCGGCCTCAGTAGCAGCGCCACCAGCGGCACGCAAACGGTCACCGGACTCGCGGCCGGCACCTACGATTTCACGATCACCGCACAAGGGCCGAACGGTCCAGCAACACAGACGGCCACTGTCACGATCACGTCGTTCGCGACGGTTGCCGGTTCAATTTCCGTCAGTCCTACCACGGGAACCGCGCCAGCCTCCACGACCGTCTCGTGGACGACGGCCAACGCGACCTCCGTTGCCGTGTCAGGTCCCAGTCTCGCCAGTTCGGCCCCCACCGGTAGCCAAACCGTCAGCGGTCTTCCAGCGGGCGCGCATATCTTCACCCTGACAGCCCAAGGCCCCGGCGGTCCGATCACCCGCACCGCGACATTTACGGTTAGCGCTCCGTTGCCCACCGTCTCGGGCTCGATCAATGCCTCGCCCTCGACGGCGACCGCACCCGGTGCGTCTTCTCTCACGTGGAGCACTGCCAATGCGACGTCCGTTTTCGTGAGCGGGCCCGGCGTTGCCACCACCGCGGCGAGCGGCACGCAAACCGTGAGCGGGCTCGCCGCCGGCACGCACACCTTCACGCTCACCGCGCAGGGCAACGGCGGACCGATCACCCGCACGGCCACCGTGACCGTCAACGCGGGCGTCGGCGTGACCGCCGCGATCAGCGTCTCGCCGACGACGATGAACGTCGGCGGCACGGCGACGCTCACGTGGTCCAGCGCAAACGCGACGTCCGTCCGTGTCACGGGCTTCGGAATC
>CAZENI010000310.1:0-9881 GCA_964513055.1 uncultured Opitutus sp. | reverse complement strand
CGCGATGTCGATCAGGTTGCGGATGAGCGTCTCGTCGCTCTTCCACGCCTGGTCATGCTCGCTGTAGCCCCACGTGGTGTTGAGCGTCATGCACGTCTCCCAGTCGACGCCCGGCATCCCGGTCGCCGGGATGTGCTGCTCCGGCGTCACGAAATCGCCGTAGCGCGGGTCGAGGCGCGGCAGAAATCCCGTCGTGCCCATGCCGGCCCAGCCCGCCTCCGGCGTGCGATAAAGCCGGTTGTTCATGATGATCCCCGGCTGCTTCGCGCGCACCAGCGCCATCAGTTCGCCGGCCCGCCACGCCGCGTCGCCCTGAAAATCCTGCGCGCTGTAGTCCCACCAGAGGATGTCGACCGGACCGTATCCGGAGACCAACTCCGCCACCTGCCGGTGCAGGAACTCGACGTAGGCCGCGTGGTCGCGCGCGCCGTTCGGATAGGGCTGCCCCTTGAGCGGATGCGGCAGCTGCTTGGACTCCGCGTAGGCATACTGGTCGTGATGCCAGTCGATCACCGAGTGATAAAAGCCGACGCGCAGCCCTTCCGCGCGCGCCGCCGCCACGATCTCGCGGACCAGATCGCGCTGCAGCCGCGCGCCCGCGTGGTAGTCGCCGGCCTTCGAGTTATGGAGCGCAAAGCCGTCGTGGTGCTTGGTCGTGAAGACGAGATAACGGCAGCCCGCCGCCTTCGCCAGCGCAGCCCATTCGCGCGCAAAGCCCGACGTCGGCTTGAACAACGGCAGCGCCGCCTGCGCGTAGGTCCCCGTGTCCGCCTTCACGCGCTGCTGGATCCACTCCATCCCGCCCTTGGTCGCGACCGGCTTGCCCTCCCACGTGCCGGCGAGCCCGGAATAAAGCCCCCAGTGCACGAACATCCCGAAGCGCGCCTCCCGCCACCACGCCATCCGCGCGTCGCGCTCGGCGGCGGTTTCGACTCGGGCCGGCTGCGCGTGGGCCGCGCCGGCCAGCAACAGCAGCAACACGATTATGGATACAAGGCGTTGGCGCGCGGAGGAGATCATGGCTGGGGATTTCGACCCGAGTGAAGCCGCCGCCGCGGCCCGAGCCGAGCCCGCGGCGCTCCGGGTCGTCAGGTTGAAGGGTTTGTCGCCGCCCGCATTAGGCGCCCGCGCGCCCGGGACCGTCAGCGACGGCTTTTCGCAAGAATTGCGCAGCCACGCCGCGGCTCCCTGCGCTAAAGTGCCGCCCGCCGCCGCCCGGTCCCGTGCGGCCGCGGCTGCGTTTCCCCTTCCACCGCCATGAATCCTCCGTCCCGTCTCCGGTGTGCCATCCTCGCTGCGTTGCCGCTCCTGCTTGCGCCCCTCGACGCCCTCGATCTCCACGTGTCTCCACTTGGCCATGACGCCTGGAGCGGCCGCCTCCCCGCCGCCAACCCCGCGCGCACCGACGGCCCCTTCGCCACGCTGGAGCGCGCCCGCGACGAGATCCGCCGCCTGCGCACCGCGCCCGCGTCCCCGCTCGCCGCGACCGAACCCATCACCGTGCATCTCCGCGCCGGCCGGCACACCCTCGCGCGCCCCCTGCAGCTCGACGCCCGTGACTCCGGCACCGCCACCGCGCCCGTCGTCTGGCGCGGCTATCGCGACGAGCGCCCGTTGATCGTCGGCGGCCGGCTCATCACCGGCTTCGCGCCGCACGCGGGGAAGATCCTGAAGGCCGACGTCGGCGCGCAGGGCTTCACCGGCGTGAACTTCCGCCTGCTGCTCTGCGACGGCCGGCAGCAGATCCTCGCGCGCTATCCGAATTTCGATCCGGAGAATCCCTACGGCGGCGGCTTCGCCTACGTCGCCGGCGAGCACGTCGACATGTATAAGGAGATCCCCGGCGAGGATAAACGCACGCTCCGTTTCGCCGCGGCCGACGACCGCGCGTGGGCGCAGCCGACAGAGGCCGAGGTCGTCATCTTTCCGCGCTACAACTGGTGGAACAACGTCGTGCGCATCGCCGCGCTCGACCGCTCCACACGCACCCTTACGCTCGCCGCCGACTGCTCCTACGCCATCCGCCCCGCCGATCGCTACTACGTGCGCAACGTCCGCGAGGAACTCGACGCCCCCGGCGAGTGGTATCTCGATCGCGCGACGGCGACGTTGTATTTCTGGCCGCCCGACGGCGCCGACCTGCGCACCGTCTTCGCCCCCACCATCCGCACGCTCGTTACCCTCGGCGCCGGCACCGCGCACGTCACGCTGCGCGGCCTCACGTTCGAGGGGTGCGAGGGCACCGCGATCACGTTCAAGGACACGCAGTCCTGCCGGCTCGTGGCTTCCACCGTCCGCCACGTCGGCGACTATCACGGCGGCGGCATCGCCATCGACGGCGGCACAAACAACGGCGTCATCGGCTGCGACCTGCACCACATCGGCGCCAGCGCCATCGTGCTCAGCGGCGGCGACCAGCGCACACTCACCGCCGCGGGGAATTTTGCCGAGAACAACTACCTCCACCACACCGGCCTCCTCTACAAGCAGGGCGTCGGTATCTCGCTCCGCGGCGTCGGCCAGCGCGCCGCCCACAATCTCATCCACGACACCCCGCGCTTCGCGATTCAGTTCATGGGCAACCTCCACGTGATCGAGTTCAACCACGTGCGTCATGTAAACTTGGAGACGGCCGACACCGGCGCAATCTACACCGGCGGCCGCGACTGGCTCGGCGCGCGAGGCTCCATCGTCCGCTACAATTACTTTCACGACATGCTCGGCTTCGGCTACGAGAAGGGGAAGTGGGTATCCCCGCACTTCGCGTGGGGCGTCTACCTCGACGACAACACCGGCGGCGTCACCGTCCACGGCAACATCGTCGCCCGCGCCGTCCGCGGCCTCATCCACCTGCACAACGGCCGCGACAACACCGTCGAGAACAACATCTTCATCGAGGGCACGCAGCAGCAGATTCAGCTCAGTGGCTGGACGGACAAACACCGCTACTGGACCGCGCATTCGCCCACGATGATCAAAGCCTACGACGCCGTGATCGACCAGCCCGCCTGGCAGGCCATGCCGCACATGAAACTACACCCGCGCGACGCCGTGCTGCCCGACCACACGATCATGTCGGGCAATGTGTTTTCGAAAAACATCATCTACTGGCGCAAGTCCGCCGGCAGCTACGTCGCGACGCGCAGTTTCTCGACCACCCATAACGTCATCGACCGAAACCTCATCTGGCACGCCGGCCAGCCGCTCCGCACCGGCACCGGCCCGAAGAAGCCGGGCGTCGACGAGTGGTCCGCCTGGCAGGCCGCCGGCATGGACCGCCACTCGATCATCGCCGATCCGAAGTTCGTCGATCCCGACCGCGACGACTACCGCCTCCAGCCCGACTCGCCGGCGTTCGCCCTCGGCTTCCAGGCGATTCCCGTCGAGCGGATCGGCCCCTACGCCAGCCCCGACCGCGCCACCTGGCCGATCGTGGAGGCCGAGGGCGCGCGGGAGAAACCGGCCGCGTTGCACTGAGTCCGGATTCCGTCATTGAACCCGTGACCCGCCGCCCGCGCGGAGGGATCCCGCTCCACCCCATCCCGCCGTGAAAGTCCTCCCGCTCCTCGCCTGCGCCGCCTGTATCCTGATCTTCCCGACACTGCGGGCCGCAACCACGCCTGCGCCCGGCGCCGTCACCGCCATCCCCGACCCGCGCCATATCGCCAACGGCCGGAACATCCCGAGCGAGGGTTACGCCGACCAGCCCTACATCGTGCAGACCGACGACGGCGCCTGGCTTTGCGTGATCACCACCGGCAGGGGCACGGAGGGCGCCACCGGCCAGCACGTCGTCTCGATGCGCAGCACCGACCAGGGGCGCACGTGGGAGAAGCCCGTCGACCTCGAGCCCGCCGACGGCCCCGAGGCCTCCTACGCCGTGCTGCTCAAGGTTCCCGGCGGCCGCATCTACGCGTTCTACAACCACAACACCGACCGCGTGCCCGAGGTGAAACGCGAGGACGCCGGCGTCTACAAGCGCGTCGATTCGCTCGGCCACTATGTCTTCAAATACTCCGACGACCACGGCCGCACCTGGTCGGCCCGGCGCCACGAGGTGTCCGTCCGCGAGTTCGCCATCGACCGGAACAACCTCTACGGCGGCCAGCTCCGCTTTTTCTGGAACGTCGGCAAGCCCCTCATCCTCGGCGACGCCGCGCTCGGCGTCCTGCACAAGGTCGGTGCGATGGGCGCCGGTTTCTTCGCCCAATCCGAGGGCGCGTTCCTGAAGAGCGCGAACATCCTCACCGAACGCGACCCCGCGAAGATCACCTTCACCACCCTGCCCGACGGCGACGCCGGCCTGCGCACGCCGCCGGGCGGCGGTCGCGTCGCCGAGGAACAGAGCATCGTCGCGCTCAGCGACGGCTCGCTCTACTGCGTCTACCGCACCGTCGACGGCTGGCCCGTCAGCGCCTACAGCCGCGACGGCGGCCACACGTGGACGGCTCCGACCTACGCGACCTACACACCAGGCGGACGCCGCTTCAAACACCCGCGCGCGGCCAACTTCGCCTGGCGCTGCGCGAATGGAAAGTTCCTGTATTGGTTTCACAACCACGGCGGCACCGCCATCGCAAGGAAGGCCGCCGATCTCAGCGGCCGCTCCGGTAGCCCCTACGACGATCGCAACCCCGCGTGGCTCGTCGCGGGCGAGGAACGCGACAGTCCCGGCGGCCGCGTCATTCACTGGTCGCAACCGGAGATTCTGCTCTACGATGACGATCCGTTCATCCGGATGAGCTACCCCGATCTGGTCGAGGACGGCGGAAAATATTTCGTGACCGAGACGCAGAAGAACATCGGCCGCGTCCACGAGATTCCCGCCGCCCTCGTGAACGGCCTGTTCGCTCAGTTCGAAAACAAGAAAGCCGCCACGACCAACCTGCTCCTCGACCTCTCCACGCCGGAGAAACTGAAGCCCGCGGTCGCGCTGCCCGCGCTGCCGGAGTTTCACCTGCGCGACAACCGCCGCCCCGATCACGGCAGCCGCGACACGCGCGCCGGCTTCAGCCTCGACCTCTGGCTGCGGCTCGACGCGCTCGCGCCCGACCAGCCGCTCCTCGACAACCGGGATCCCACCGGCAAGGGCCTCCTCCTCGCGACCACCGCCGCCGGCACGCTGCGCCTCACGCTCCACGACGGCCGCGAATCGTCGACCTGGGAATGCGACCGCGGTCTCCTCCGCGCGGGCCAACTCCACCACGTGGTCGTCACGGTCGATGGCGGTCCCAAGATCATCACCTTCGTCGTCGACGGCATCCTCGGTGACGGCGGCGACGAGCGCCAGTTTGGCTGGGGCCGCTTCAGCCCGACGCTCCGCTCCGCCAATGGCGCGCCCAGCTTGAAGATCGCCCCCGCGGTGCGCGGCCTGCGCGTCTATTCCCGCGCGCTGCGCACCAGCGAGGCCGTCGGCAATTTCCGCGCCGGCCCAGCCGCACCCCGCCATTAGGACCGACCTCGAATCCAATTCTCCATGACGACGCTCGCTCGCCTCTTCCGGGCTGCCCTCGCCTTCGCTCTCGCCGCCACCGCGCTCTTCGCCGCGACGAGCGCTCCACCCACTTGGGAAACACCTCCCGGCTGGACCGAGACCCGCGGCGGGGCCGGCGGCAAGGTCATCCGCGTCACCACGCTTGCGCCGCGCGGCGCCGGCTCCCTCGACGCCGCGCTTTCGACCGAGGGTCCGCGTGTCATCGCGTTTGCCGTCGGCGGCGTCATCGACCTCGGCGGTCGCTCCCTGAAGATCGCGCACCCCTTCGTGACGCTCGCCGGCGAGACCGCTCCCAGCCCCGGCATCACGCTCACCAATGGCGGCATGGGCATCGCCACGCATGATGTGATTGTCCGCCACCTCCGGATACGGCCCGGCGCCGGCAACCGCCCGCGCAAGAGCGGCTGGGAGGTTGACGGGCTGGCGACCGGCGGCGGGGCGCGCGATGTCATCGTCGATCACTGCTCGCTCACCTGGGCCACCGACGAGAATCTCAGCGCGTCCGGCCCGCGGTTCGAAGGCGCCACGCCGGCTGACTGGCGCAAGAACACCTCCCACCGCATCACCTTCAGCCACTGCCTCGTGGGCGAGGGGCTGAACGATTCCACCCACGTCAAGGGTTCGCACTCGAAAGGCTCCCTGATCCACGACAACGCGAGCGACATCGCCATCGTCGGCAATCTCTACATCAGTAACGACGACCGGAATCCGTTCTTCAAGGGCGGCGCGCGCGGCGTGGTCGTGAACAATCTCATCCACAATCCTGGCCGCCGCGTGATGCAGTTCGCGTTGAACGCCAGCGAGTGGACCGGCCACGGCTGGGAACGCGGCGCCATGCTGATCGTCGGCAACGTCGCGCGCCGCGGCCCGAGCACCGCGCCCGCGATCGCGTTTCTCGAATCGATGGGCCCCGTCGACGTGCTGCTGCGGGACAACCAGTTTTTCGACGCCGCCGGCAAGGCGTTGCCCGTGGAAATCGCGCGGCGTGACCGCACCAAGGGCTTGATCCCGCACGAATCCGGCGACGACCTCCGCGTGCTGGACGCGCCGCCGTTCTGGCCACCTCGGCTGAAAGCGCGGCCCGCCAGCGAGACCGCCGCCTGGGTGCTGGCCAACGTCGGCGCCCGCCCGTGGGAGCGCGACGCCATCGACCACCGCCTGCTCGACGAGGCCCGCACCGGCGGCGGCAAGATCATCGACTACGAGTCCGAGGTCGGCGGGCTGCCCACGCAGTAATTCGGCGGGGCAGCAGTCAGAAGGTCGGCAGGGCAGAGCCCCGCCTCCGTCCGCAACGCGCTTTTCGCAAAATCCGCGCAGCGCCGCGGCCATCGTTCTCGTAGACTCGGCGCGCCCTGCCCTGCCTTTGTCCCTGCCCCTGCCAATGACTCCGCACCGCTCGCTCGCCCTGTTGCTGATCGCCTGCCTCGCCGCATCGTCCCTGCCCGCGCAAAACCCGCCCCGGCTCAAGCGCGCCGACAGTTTTCTCGGCGTTCATTTCGATTTTCACGCCGGCGCCAACGACAAGGAGGTCGGCAAGAATACCACGCCCGCGATGATCAACCGGATCATCGACCTCGTGCGCCCCGACTACCTCCAAATCGACTGCAAGGGCCACCCGGGCTACTCGAGTTATCCGACCAAGGTCGGCAATCCCGTGCCTGGTTTCGTCGGCGATCCGTTGCGTATCTGGCGGGAGGTTACGGCGGCGCGCGGCGTCGGCCTGTTCATGCACTACTCCGGCGTCTACGACGTCCACGCGATCAAGACGCCTGGCTGGGGCGCGCTCAACGCCGACGGCAAGCCCAACGCCCGCGCCACCTCGTTCTGGGGCCCCTACGCCGAGCAGCTCCTCATCCCGCAGCTCCGCGAGCTGGCCGGCGTCTACGGCGTCGATGGCGTGTGGGTCGACGGTGAGTGTTGGGCCGCCGCGCCCGACTACAGCGAACCCGCGCTCGCGGCCTTTCGCGCCGCGACCGGCATTACCACCGTGCCGCGCAAGGCCGGCGAGCCGCATTGGTTCGAGTTCCTCGAGTTTCACCGCGAAGCCTTCCGGAAATACCTCCGCCACTACATCGCCGAGGTGAAGCAGACAAACCCCACGTTCCAGATCTGCAGCAACTGGGCCTACACCGATCACATGCCGGAGCCGGTTAATGCGCCGGTGGATTTTCTCTCCGGCGACTACGCCCCCGACGACAGCGTGAATTCCGCACGGCTCTCCGGCCGCTATCTCGCGCGGCAGGGCGTGCCGTGGGACCTGATGGCGTGGAGCTTTTCGCGCAAAGCCTCCGCCACGCCGGGACAGAAAACGCAGAAGACCGCCGCCCAGCTCCAGCGTGAGGCCGCGGTCGTGCTCGCGCTCGGCGGCGGCTTCCAGGCGTATTTCAAACAGCAGCGCGACGGCTCGATCTTCAGCGAGGAGATGCCGGTGATGGCCGACGTCGCGAAGTTCTGCCGCGAGCGCCAGGCCCTCAGTCATCACTCGGAAGCCGTGCCGCAGATCGCGGTGCTGTTCTCCACCGACGACAGCTACCGCCGCAGCAACAGCCTCTTCGGCCGCAATCTTGCGCGCGTCCGCGGCGTCCTCGAACCGCTGCTCGAAAGCCAGCAGTCCGTCGAGGTGCTCGGCGAACACCAGCTCGCGGGCCGGCTTGCGCACTACCCGCTCATCATCGTTCCCGAGTGCGACTATCTCGCCCCGCAATTCCGCCACGATCTCGCGGTCTACGTGCGCGGCGGCGGCCACCTGCTGCTCGTCGGCTCGAATTCCGCGAAACACTTCGAGGAACAGCTCGGCGCCACCTTGCCGGGCGCGCTCTCGGCTACGATGCCGCTCCAGTTGTCCCACGCCGGCACCGCCACCACCTTCACCGGGCGCGCCCAGAACGTCATCCTCCCGAAGAGCGCCCGCGTGTTCGGCGAATTGAGGTCTCCGAAAACCCCTGACGCCCCGGCGCAGCCCGCCGCGTCGATCACGGATTTCGGCCGCGGTAAGATCGGCGCGATCTATTTCACCGCCGGCCAGATCTACGCGAAAGACCATCCGGCGGCGCTGCGCGACTTTCTCGCCGCGATGACACGCGAGCTGTTTCCGCAGCCGATCGTGGAGGTGAAGGGCTCGCGCGATGTCGACGTCGTCACCGCGCGCAACCACGGCAAGCTGCTCGTCCACCTCGTCAACACCTCCGGCGATCACGCCACCGCCCCGATTCTGGAGACCGTCGCGCCGCTCGGCCCGCTCGCCGTCACGATTCGCGCCGCAAAAAAACCCGCGCGCGTCACCCTCGAGCCCGGCGCGCGTCCGCTGCCCTTCACCTACCGCAACGGCGCGATCGCACTCACCGTGCCGTCCCTGGCGATCTACGACATCATCGCCGTGGAGACTCCGTGATCCCCTTCGGACCATGAACCGCCGCACCTTTCTCTCCACCACGGGCGCGCTCGCCGCCGCCGCGCCCTTCGCGCCCCGCCTCGTCGCCGCAAACGCTCCCGCCGGAAGTCCCAAGACCTCCGCCGCGCCGAAGGCACCCACCACGCCGCCGCTGCCCAAGCTCGCCCCGCGCTTCGGTGACGCCCGCGATTGGTGGTTCCAGAAACGTTTCGGGCTGTTCGTCCACTGGGGCCTCTACGCGATCGAGGCGTGGCACGAACAAGATCAGTGGCGCCGCCGCATCCCGCGCGCCGACTACGTGAAGCTCGCGCAGCGCTGGAACCCGGAAAAATTCGAGCCCGACGCCTGGCTCGACGCCGCCGAGGCCGCCGGCATGAGCTACCTCTGCCTCACCACCAAGCACCACGACGGCTTCTGTCTCTTCGAGTCGAAGCACACCGCGTATCACTCCGTGAATACGCCCTACCGGAAGGACGTGGTCCGCCAGCTCGCCGACGCCTGCCACCGCCGCCAGTTTCCGCTCTGCCTCTACTACTCGATCGCCGACTGGCATCATCCGAACTACCCGAACCAAGGCCGCCACCACGAACTCCCGCCGCAGCCCGGCGACGATCCGAGCCTGCCAAAATACCTCGAGTTCCTGAAAGCCCAGGTGCGCGAACTCTGCACGAACTACGGCGAGATCCATGGCTTCTGGTGGGACATGAACGTCGACCAGCACGTCGACCGCTCGATCAACGCCCTCATCCGCCAGCTCCAACCCAAGGCCGTGATCAACGACCGCGGCTTCGACCCGGGCGACTTCGGCACGCCCGAGCGCGACTACACCAAGGAGGGCACGCTCAGCCTCTCCTTTGAGAAACGCACCGAGGCCTGCCAGTCGATCGGCATGGAGAGCTGGGGCTGGCGCACCGACGAGGACTACTACACCGATCGGCACATCTTCCGCAGCATCGCGCGTTATCTGGCACGCGACGCGAACTATCTCCTCAACGT
>CAZENI010000309.1:0-9924 GCA_964513055.1 uncultured Opitutus sp. | reverse complement strand
GCGGTGGCGAAGGCGGCCGTGAAGCTCAGGGCGAAGGCGGAGATCTTCCCGTGCGACGTGAGCGACGAGGCGGCGGTCGCCGCGCTGGTCGCGGCGGTGACGAAGCGATTCGGCGGCGTCGACGTGTTGATCAACAACGCGGGGAAGTTCGCGGGCGCGCCGTTCACGGAGCTGAGTGTGGCGGACTTCGACCGAATGATCGCGCTCAACCTGCGCAGCGTGTTCCTCGTGTCGCGCGCGTTTGCGCCCGGGATGATCGCGCGCGGGCGCGGCGACATCTTCAACATGAGTTCGATCGCCGGGCTGGGCGCGTATCCGGGCGGGGCGGGCTACTGCGCGGCGAAGTTCGGCGTGACGGGGCTGAGCAAGGTGATGCGCGCCGAGCTGCGCGCGAAGGGCGTGCGGGTGTGCTGCGTCTTTCCCGGCGCCACGGTCTCGCCGTCGTGGGACGGCAGCGGCGTCGATCCCGCGCGGATGATGCCGGCGGAGGATGTGGCGCGGGCGTTCCTCGACGTCTACCGGCTCTCGCGGCGGACGGTGGTCGAGGAGATCGTGCTGCGGCCGCAGGGCGGGGATATCTAGCCAGTGGCGCACGCGGGTTCGTCGGACCGAAGAAGGGGCAGTCTGCACGCAAGACGGCTCGATTCGGTGCCGCCACCGACCATTGAGTCCAGCTACAGGCTCGCCGGTTGGCCCGTTTGAGCTAATACCGACTTCCAAAACATGCCTGAGGGAGGGATCCGTTTTCTTCCTAACACGACGAGCTTGAGTGGAACCAGAACATACTCGGTCAACCAATTGCTGATCATGAAGTCGGTATAGCCGGCCAGGGAGTTGTCCACGGCGAGCACGCCGAGTCGCTGGGCGGTGGTGATATCGGACGTGCTGGGCGGAATCGCTCGCAGGAGGTGCCTGGGTTCATTGACCAGCAGTCGCAACCGGGTCCAATCCGGCACGAAGGTATTGTGTGAGACATCGACCGCCGACATGAGGATGGGGAGGGCTTGGGTGACCAGGCGCAGACTTGCCTGCCGGAGCGTATCGTCGGTCTGGCCTTCAATGCGCCGGCCGGCCAGCCGCATCTGGTCGAAATTCAGAATGGCCGCCCTCTCTGCATCCGAAAGGGTGATACTCTTGGCGACCTTCTCATAGAGATCCTTGTGCGTCCGAGGTTTTCGTTCGCCCAAGCATTCAAGGGCGTCCTCCGGTATGGCGGTCTCGGCCATCACGACCATGCCATAGGGGATTCTGCGTCCGCTCGCGCAGATCCGCCCGGCCAGATGGGTCGCCACCCCAACCATGGTGAATGGTTGCTCCGGAATCAGGGCCAGATCGCAGTGGCCGGTTGCACTGGCGGCCACGGTGTGGCTGACGACGAATCCGGAATCAGACCCGTAGAGCTGCACCACGCATAGGCGAGGATTGGACTTAATCTCCGTATGCAATTGCTCCACGATTTCCCTGGCCTTCTGCACTGCTGAGGCGAAGCCGAATGACTGCCAGACCCACATGATGTCGTTGTCCATCGACTTCGGGATCGCGACAACCGAAAGCGGGCGCTTTTTCCACTGCGGCATCGAGTGAGCCACGTTCGAGAGCGCATGTGCGGCTTTCATGCTGCCGTCGCCTCCAATGACATAGAGAATGTCGATATTGTGGTGGAAAAGTTGGGACGCGATCTCCGCGAGGCGCTTGGTGCGCGTCTCAGGATCGCGAATCTCATCGTCTCTCGCGGTGCCGAGGATGGAGCCGCCCTCCGTGACATACTCGCTGGTCTCAGTGGCGTTCTCACCCGCGATGATTGCATCCGGGTGGGATTTGCCTCCCGGGCAGAGCCGCTTCATGAAATTATCGATGTCGTTGAACGCCAGCCAGCCGTTTTCGAAACCGAAAATCTGCAAGTCGTGAGGATGATAGCGCCGGTAGAGCCAGTGTCGCTGAACAATCGCATCAATCACGGCATTGATGCCGGGAGCGATGCCGCCTGAGACAAGAATCCCCACGTTGAGCTGCTTGCTGGGTTGCGGGTAGTAGAGCTCCTCCCGCGGCCCGGCTTCGCAAAACGACAACTCCCCGCGCGCGCAATCCAGCCGGGTCAGCGCTGAGGCGACCACCATGCTGTCGTGTGGACGGAAGACGCCCGAGAGACTCTGCGGGAGGCGGTTCTTCGTCCGGCTGCCTTCAAGCATCCGCACTTCAGGCCATCGGTCCGGGCAGCCGTCGAAGAGCCGCTGCCGGATGCTCAGGTAGGTTTCCTTGTCGGCCTTGTCGTGCAGCGGCGCGGACAAGTCGACCCCTGACTTCAAGATGAAGAAATCGATGACTCGCTTCTCGAAATCGAAGAGATGCGGGTTATGCGGCAGGCCGTCCGCTCCCTGCCACGCCAGTCCCATTCGTTGGACGATGTCCCGCGCGCACTTAAAACTCTGATGCGGCACAACAAGGCGATAGGTGTCCGGGAGGAACTCATCGCCCTGTGCAAATTGGCTCAGCTTGTGCGGCATCTGCTGAGGCTTTTGCTGGCCGGAAATAGCGACGATGATCGCCTTGCGCGGCCGCTTGCGGGCCGATTCGAGGCGAATCCAGGCATTGACCTCATTGACCTGCCATTTCGAAAATTTCCGACCCACAAAGACGACCAGGTGGGTCGCGTTTCGGAGCCTTTCGTCCAGGACCCCGACAAAGTCCCTGCCCTCTCGCTGGGGATCCTCGAACGCAAAGACGTCAAATGGGATGTCGACGTAGCGCCGGAGATGGCTGGCGACCTGTAGCACGAATGCCGAATCAGCGCTCGAGTGGCAGAGAAATGCGTTCATGTGCATGCGAGTAACAACTGCCGCCGGCCGAAGCGGCGCGGCGGATTGAGGATTGTCCCAGCCGCCTGAAGACAAATCGACTGGAGTGAACTGAGCTGGTGGAACGCCACTGGAAATGGCGGGAAAGCGCGCCGAGTATGGTTGTGGGCGTGCACATTACAACTTGCTAAAGCAACCGTCTTTCCACCCGTGTGGCCGGTGCGTCCGAGCACGGTCGTCCGCTCGCTCCGCATTTGCCCAGTCGGAAGGTCTCGGGTGTCGGTGCCTTCGTTCACGGAACCGACCGGCGTCCGATCGTGATCGTCGAGACCTGCCCCAGGGCGGGGATCTCTAGCGCCGCGATCAGAAAGTGACGAATCATCGCTGCCTGTGGCCCGCCGCGTGAGCTGCGGGATGGATTCGCCGGCGACGTGCCGGCGGTCCCTGTGCTCACGAGATCGTGTGAAAACCCGGGTGCGCAGGCCGCCTCCGTGTTTGTAGTTCCGCCTTTAAGCGAGTTCTTGTCCGGATTCCGCCCGAAGGGGGACTACGAACGAGAATTTTCGCGTGAGTGTCGCGTTTTCACACGGTCTGTCACGCGCAGGGCGACACGGCAGGCTCGATGAGACGTTGCTTCGGTGGCGCGGCCCTACGGCCGGAAGCGCACGGTCTTCTCGCCGTGGTTGGGCAGGAAGACGAGCGAGACCGAGCGGGGGCCGTCGCGCACGAGGACGGAGTTGAGCTGGTCGCGGAAGTGATCCGCCAGCACCGCGTGCCGCACGCGCGTGCCGGCGACGCCGCCCAGCAGCGGCACCTCGAAGGTGAACCACAGTTCGTTCTCGGCGTCCTTCAACTCGCGCCCCACCCAGCGCAGCGTGGCGAGGTGACCGTCGGCGGTGCGCACCGTGAACTTCTCCGTGAGGTAGGCGCGGGCCAGCGTCTCCAGTTCCTCCGCCGGCGTTTTCTCGAGGGAGATCTTCTTCTTCGCGCGCGCGCTCAGCGCCGCCTCGAAATCGTCGGCGAAGACGCGCAGCGCCACCTCGAGCATGTGCGTCGTGCGATTGTAATCGGCCTCGGCGACCGAGCGATGGATCGGGTGGGCGAGGGCCGACGCCGGGAGCGCCAGCACACTCCACGCGAAGAGCGGCAGGTTGTAAGCGAGGAATCGCAGTGCGGCACCCTGGGCGATCATGGTGCGTCGAACGTGGGGCTTATCGCCCGGCACTGCCAGCCTCGGGCTTGGTCAGTTCGCGCAGCGGATTCTTCTCCGCCTCTTCCTTGTGCAGTTGAAATTTCGTCTTCACGGGGCGGCGCGGCCAGAAGTTGTTCTCGAGGTCGCAGTCGACGAGTTCCTGGCGCGGGTCGAAGGTGACGGCTTTCAGCTCCTTCGGCGTGAGGACGAGCTTGGCGGCCTTTCCGGTGTGGTGGCGCCAGACTTCGGCGGGGAGCCGCAGTTCTTCCGACGAGCCGTCGGCGTAATCGAGCTTGAGCACGACAGGCGTGAGGAGGCCGCCGAGGTTGGAGAACTCGATCAGGTAGAAGTTGCGCGCGGTCTTGAGCAGCGCGGGATCGATTTGCTCGGCCTGGAGTTCCTTGAGCAGGCCTTCGTATTTCTTGCGCTCGCTCGGGAGGACGGAGGCCTTGTCGAAGTCGTCGTAGAAGTCCTTCAGCTCCGGGAAGCGGTCGAGGCGCTTGGGGAGGGCGGCGTTGCGCTCGCGGAGCAGGAGGGTGGGCAGCGCGTCCTGCTCGGCCTTGGCCCTGGGGTTCTCGATCGCGGGATCGCGGGAATCGAGCTGCAGCCATTTCACCTGATCGATGGAAACATCGACGCGATCGGTGCCGTAGAACCAGCCGCGCCAGAACCAGTCGAGATCGACGCCGCTCGCGTCCTCCATCGTGCGGAAGAAATCGGCGGGCGTGGGGCGCTTGAACATCCAGCGTTGCGCGAAGGTCTTGAAGGCGTGGTCGAAGAGCTCGCGGCCGAGGATCTGTTCGCGGAGGAGATTGAGGGCGACGGTGGGCTGCGCGTAGCTGTTGAAACCGAGGTCGGCGATCGACTCGGAGTTCGTCATCACGGGCACACGATCGGTGCGGCGCATGTAGTCGGTCAGCTCGCGGGCGGTGCGGCGCTGCGGGTAGTCGCGCTGCCATTCCTCCTGCGCGAGATACTGCAGGAAGGAGTTGAGCCCCTCGTCCAGCCACGTCCACTGGCGCTCGTCGGAGTTGACGATCATGGGGAAGTAGTTGTGGCCGACCTCGTGGATCACGACGCCGATGAGGCCGAACTTGGTGCGCTCGGGGTAGGTGCCGTCGTCCTCGGGGCGCGGGCCGTTGAAACAGATCATTGGATACTCCATGCCGCCGCGGAGGCCGCCGAGCACGGACCAGGCGACGGGGTAGGGATAGGCGAAGGTGTAGCGCGAGTAGACCTCGATGGTGTGCGCGATGGCGTGGGTGGAGTATTTGTCCCAGAGCGGCAGGCCTTCCTTCGGATAGAGCGACATGGCCATGACGGGCGGGCGGGCCATGCGATCCTGCACGCCGCCGGCGCGCACGGGTGTCGGCGGATGGGTCGCGCCGGCGACGGCCATCGCGTCCCAGATGAATTTCCGCGAGGAGGCGAAGGCGAAGTCGCGGACGTTGTCGGCCTTGAACACCCACGTTTTCCGGCCGGTGGATTTCCGGAGCTCGGCGGCCCGGGCTTCGTCGGGCGTGACGATGAAGGTGGTTTTTTTCGTTTCGTTCTGCGCCTGCTTCAGGCGCTCGCGCTGCACGGGGCTGAGGACCTCGTCGGGGTTCTGCAGGACTCCGGTGGCGGCGACGACGTGATCGTCGGGCGTGGTGAGGCGCACGAGGTAGTCGCCGAACTCGAGGGTGAACTCGCCGGTGCCGAGAAACTGCTTGTGCATCCAGCCGGCGTAGTCGGTGTAGGCGGCGAGGCGCGGGAAGAACTGGGCGATGGTGTAGGTGCAGTTGTCGTCCTTGGCGAAATACTCGAAGCCGGTGCGCTCGCCGAGGCGCTTCATGTCGTTGATCGGAAAACTCCAGGTGAGCTTGAAGGCGAAGTCGGCGCCGGGGGCGAGGGGCGCGGGGAGATCGATGCGCAGCATCGTCTTCACGACGGTGTGGGCCAGGGGCTGGCCGGCGGCGTCGGTGACGGCGCCGAGCTGCAGCGTGCCGTCGTAGGACTCCTGGACGAGGAGGCGGTCGAGGGCGCCGTAGCTGAGCTTGTTGGTGTCGAGGCTGCGGCGGTAGTTGGCGGCGGTGCGGGAGTCGGCGTCGTGGGCGAAGTAGTTCTGGTCGAGCTGGAGCCAGAGGTAGGCGAGGGCGTCGGGGGAGCGGTTCCGGTAGGTGATCGTGCCGGAACCGCTGATACGGCGGCGGGCGTCGTCGAGTTCGATCGCGAAATCGTAGTCGGCGCGGTTCTGCCAGTAGGCGGCGCCGGGCGCGCCGGCGGCGTTGCGCTGCGGATTGGGCGTGGGTAGGAGCTGGTCGAGTTGCTGGAATTTCTCGACGGGCGTGGCGGCGGCGGCGGTGAGCGCGCCAAGCACGCAGGCGGGAAGGAAGCGGGTCAGGAGGCGCATGGCAGCGGAAGCGGGTGGGGGCGTCAGGCAATCGGGCGGACGGGAATCAGGCCAGCAGAAGTTGTGCGTCCGACGGACGCGGTGCGTGCGGCGCGGGACGTCAGGCCGGGATTCTGCACGATGCCGGCGGGCGAATCGGGCGGAATGCGGGAGCGTGAGCGGCCGCCGGAGCGGCGGCGAAACTGCATGGCGCGGGCGCCGTGCGACTTGGGTCGGACAGGGGTGCGCTGGCACGTGCCTCGCTACCGGCGCGGCGCATGAACAACGCCAACGCCTGCGGCTTCGTCTTTTTCGGGCTCGTGCTGTGGCTCTTGCCGGAGATCGCGCCGGGGCTGTTTCCGGCGCAGGCGGTCGACGGCGGGAGCACGCGCGCGCTATGGACGCACACGATGGCGTTGGTGCACGGCGCGCTGGGGCTGGCCTTCCTCGTGCGCGACGGCGTCTGGCCGCGGATCGCGCGTCGGCTGGCGGCGACGGCGTGGCGGGAAGCGTGGTCGGGGCGCGCCGCGGTGCCGGCGGGAGTGCGACCGATCGGTGGGGCGGCGTTCGCGCGGGCGGGGTTCGCCCCCGCCACTTCAGAGCAGGGAGCCCTGGTCACCGGTGGCCGGCTTGAGGCCGACGGCGTGGTAGCCCTTCGCGGTGAGCACGCGGCCCTGGGGCGTGCGCTGCAGGTAGCCTTCCTGGATGAGGAACGGCTCGTGCACTTCCTCCAGCGTCTCCGCCTCTTCGCCCACCGCCACGGCGATCGTGCTCATGCCGACGGGGCCGCCCCGGTAGTTGTCGGCCATGACGCGCAGCATGCGCTTGTCCATTTCATCCAGGCCGGCCGCATCGATCTCCAGCAACTCGAGGGCCGCCGCCGCCGCTGGCTGCGTGATCTGGCCCCGCGCGCGTTCCTGCGCGAAGTCGCGGCAGAAATTGATCAGGTTGTTGGCGACGCGCGGCGTGCCGCGTGAGCGCGTGGCGATCTCCTGCGCACCGCCGGCGTCGATCTCCACCTTGAGCAGCGCGCAGCTCCGCCGCACGATGCCTTCCAGCGTGGCGCGGTCGTAGTAGTCGAGCCGGGTCTGCAGCGTGAAACGCGAGCGCAGCGGCGCCGTGAGCAGCCCGCTGCGCGTGGTGGCGCCGACGAGGGTGAAACGCGGGATCGTGAGCCGCACGCTGCGGGCGTTCGGTCCCTGGTCGATCATGATGTCGAGGCGGAAGTCCTCCATCGCCGAATACAGATACTCCTCGACGGTCTTCGGGATGCGGTGGATCTCGTCGATGAAGAGGATGTCGCCCTCCTCGAGATTGGTCAGCAGGCCCGCGAGGTCGCCGGCTTTCTCGATCACCGGCCCGGAGGTGACGCGGACGCTCTTGCCGAGCTCGTTGCCGAGGATGAAGGCGAGCGTGGTCTTGCCGAGGCCGGGCGGGCCGGACAGGAGGATGTGGTTCAGCGGATCGCCGCGGCGCCGGGCGGCGCCGACCATGACCTGTAGGCGCTCGACGGTTTTCGCCTGGCCGGTGAAATCGGCAAACGACAGCGGCCGCAGCGCGGCCTCGACCGGCGAGACCGGCGCGGCGAGCGTGCTGGTGATATAGCCAAGGCCCTTGGCCGCCGCAGACGGCGGCACGATTTCCGATTTCCGATTGCCGATTGGCGATTGGCTCACGGGGAAGAGTTAGAAGTGAAGTTGGGGTGTTTGGAAATCGGCAATCGCCATTCGGCAATCGGCCATCGCTTCATTTCCATTCCACGTCCGCCCCGAGCGTGCGGAGGTTTTCGACGAAGTTCGGATGCGCGCGCTTGATGGTGTCGGCGTTCTTCACGACCGAGCGGCCCTCGATGCTCGCGGCCACCATGTAGAGGCCGACGGCGGCGCGGATGATGTAGGGCGCGTCGACCGTCGCGGGCCGCAGCGGGCGGTCGCCGAAGACGATGATGCGGTGCGGGTCGTTCACGACGACGTGCGCGCCGAACTTCGAGAGCTCCGGCATCCAGGTGAAGCCGCCCTCGTAGACCTTGTTCCAGAACTGCACCGCGCCCTTCGCGCGCACCGCCAGCGCGATCATGCACGGGAGCAGGTCGACCGGGAAATACGGCCACGGCGCGGCCTCGATCTTCGGCAGCAGATTGGTGGTGAACGGCGCCTCGATCGCGAGCGACTGGCCGCGGCGGACGATCGCGGTGTCGCCCTTGTGCTCGATCGTGACGCCGAGTTTTTGAAACGCGCGCGTCATCAGGTCGAAGTGATGCGGCAGAGAGTGCCTCACCTTCACCTCGCCGCCGGTGATCGCGCCGAGCGCGAGAAACGTCACGACCTCGTGGTAGTCGGTGTTGATCGTGAAGGTGCCGCCGCGGAGCCGCGTGACGCCCGCGACCGTGAGCTGGCTGGTGCCGATGCCGGCGATCTGCGCGCCCATCGCGACCAGCACGGCGCAGAGGTCCTGCACGTGGGGCTCGCTGGCGGCGTTGATCAGGGTCGACTCGCCGTCGGCGAGCGCGGCGGCCATCAGGAAATTCTCCGTCGCGGTGACCGACATGTAGTCGGGCCAGTGGCGCGCGCCGCGGAATTTCTTCGCGAGCCGCAGCGTGAGTTCGCCGTTGTGGGAGATTTTCGCGCCGAGTTTTTCCAGGATCTCGAGGTGCGGATCGAGTTCGCGGATGCCGAGCGAGCAGCCCTTGGCGTTGGTCGGCAGTGTGATTTTCTTCATCCGCTGCAGCAGCGGGGCGAAGAGCAGCACGGAGGAGCGCATGCCGGAGGGCAGCTCGCCCTCGAGGCGCGACGGATCGAAGCGCGAGTGATCGATCGCCATCGTGCACGCGGCCTTGTCCCAGGTGATGCGCGAGCCCTGCTCCTGGAAAAACGTCACGAGCTTGTCGACGTCGGTGATGCCCGGGACATTCCGGAGCAGCACGGGTTCGTCGGTGAGCAGCGACGCGCACAGGATGGGCAGGATGGAGTTCTTGTTGCCCGACGGCGTGATGGTGCCGGAGAGCGGCTTGCCGCCGTTGACGATGAGATCGGGCACGGGGAAAAAAGGAGAGTTGAGAGCGGAGAGTGGAGTGACGAAGCGGGCGTGCGCGCCGTCGGAAAACAAAAAGGCGCCCGCAAAATGCGGGCGCCTTTGAAATGCGCGCGGGCCGGCGCGCTCGGCAAGTGTTTAACGCGGGTCGCGGCTCAATTCACGCGGCGTTCAGATCGCGCCGCCGCCCTGCTGGCCTTCGGGGCGCGGACCGCGGTCGTGACCGCCGCCGCCGCCCTCGCCGCCTTCGCCGCGGAAACGGCCGCGACCACCGCGGCGCCGCCGCCGGCGCTGGCCGCCGAACTCGCCGTCGCCGCGCGGCTCGCCGCGATACTCGCCGCCTTCGCCCTGCGGCTGGCCTTCCTGCCGCGGACCGCGTTCACCGCGGTAACCGCCGCCGCCACCGCCGCCACCACCGTAGCCGCCACGGCCGCGGCCGCCACGATAGCGGTCACCGCCGCGCCGATCATCGTTGCGCCGGCCATCGCCGGAAGCGGGACGGTCGCCCGAGGGCGCCGCGGGGGCATCGGATTTGC
>CAZENI010000308.1:0-9938 GCA_964513055.1 uncultured Opitutus sp. | reverse complement strand
GCGCGGAAGCTCACCGTCGACCGGTTGCGCTGCAGATTGGCCGTGGCCCCGATGATGTTGACGGTGCCCGACGGATTGCCGAGGCCGAAGATACTGGCGTTGGGGCCGCGGCTGATCTCGACGCCGTCGGAGTCGATCGGGTCGAGCGGCACGCGATTGCTCGTCTCGAAGTTGCCGCTGGAGACATTGGCCCGCCCGATGCCGCGGATGCGATTGGCGTTGGCGGGATCGCCGGCGGTCGCGTCGGTGGTGTCGGCCCGCCCCGAGACCTCGTCGATCTGCGTATACTGACCCGTGCCCTCGGTGCTGCCCGAGTAGAGAAACACGTCGTTGATATCGAGCATCGCGAAGTCCGCCATCTGCTCCTTGGTGATGACCGAGATCGAAGCGCCGAGGTCCTCGAGCTGCGAATTCAGGCGCGTGCCCGACATCGTGTTCGTGGCCTGGTAGCCTTTCGAGTCGGCCACCACCTCGAAGGGCGAGAGCGTGATCGGCACGTCGCCCTCCGCGCCCGTGGCGGCGCCGGCCGCGGTGGACGCCTTCTTCTGATCCGCCTCCGCGGCGCGAAGTTCTTCGGCATCGAGTCGGCCGTTCCTGTTCCGATCGTAGCGGGCGAGCGTCGCGGCGTCGGGGGCGGGCGCGGGCGCGACTTGCGCGACGAGAATCACCGGCAGGCACAGAACGCCGAGGATGCGAACGAGGGGCAGACAGGGGCGGGTTTTCATGAACTTTACGTGTTGTCGCTTGGTCGGTCAGAGAAATTTGAGAGGGCGGGCCGCGGTTCGCGCCCCGGCCGCGTGAGCGCCGAAACCCAGCCGGAGGTGGGTCTCAGATGACGTGATCATCGTGCTAGCTCCTGCTGCAGTTTCTCGCGCAGCCCCGCAAAACCGAACACCCGATCGCCCTCATACCACTGCGCGAACGGATCGGACCGCGTGGCATCGAGCGTCTGCCGGGCCGTATCCAGAAACCCAAGCGCCGCCTCCAGGTGGCGACGCCGCTCGTCACGCTTCGCGTGGGCCACGTAAGCGAGCGTGGTCTCATGGAGCATGGCATTGAGGTGAACCATGACGCGGGCGCGGTTCCGCAGATTGTCGTCGAAGAAGGCGCGCCCGGCCGGCGCGATGCGCGGCCGCAGCGCGTCGGCCCGGGCGACAACGTCGGCGAACTTCCGGCCCGACTCTGACGTGCCGCGGAGCAGCGCAGCCGTCTGATCGGCGTCGCCGGGTTGCGGCACGACGCGAAAGTAACCGCCGCCCGTGTCGGGTCGGTCCAGAGGATGACCGTCGAGCGGATTGGGCCGGTTGATATCGCCCGCCATGTCCTTGAGCAGCATCTCGACCGCGCGCGCATAGCGCATGTCCTGAAAAACATACTGCCGCGCGAAACCGGGGATGTCGGCCGGCTTCTGCGTCCAATACGCCTGATAGTAGTCGCGATAAAGCGCCGCGGTCTCGCCGGCCGGCCCCGCGCCGAAGTAGCGGGCGCAGAAGCGCTGGAGGAAGTCGTCGGCGGCGAATTCCTTGAATCGCCACATCATGTCGGCGTTGGCTGCGAGCTCGGCGAGGTGTTCGCGGATGTTGCCGGCATTCACGACGGTGAACGCGAGCGGCCGGCCGCCGGTGCCATCGACGATGCGGTAGTTCGCGGCCATCTTCCACGGCCCCTCCGCGGCGGCGAGGTGCGAGCCGCTTGAGGTGAACTGAAAGTTGAGATAGTAACCGATCAGCCGATCGGGCGGCGCCTTGAAATTCCGCACATCCTCTGCCGGGAAATGGTCGCGCCGCGCGGCAACGAAATTCCAGATGAGCGTCGGCTCCGCGGGCGGACGCAGCAGGCCGGCGGCAAACATCGTGGAGCCCTCGTTGTAGAGCGTCGTCCGCATGTCCGGCGCGGGATCGCCGGTGACTTCCTTCACGATCGCCACCTGCGTGCGCAGCATGTCGCTGATGATCTGCGCGCGCGCCGCGGTGTCGCCGGGCGCATCCTTGAACGTCTGCCAGAACGGAATGTCACCCGCCCCGCGAAACACGGTCGTCCACACCTGCTCGAAACCCGCGCGCTGCCCCGTCTCGGCGTGATAACGCCAGAACGCCGCGAGATTCGCCGGCTCGCGCACGCTCAGCGGCGGCGGCTCGCGCCCCTCGCGCCGCCAGAACGCGGCCCAGTTGCCGAGGCTCGAGCCGAGCGGCGACGTATGGTGATGCGTGATGACGAGTCCGCGGGCGTGCGCACCGGCGGCATCGCGATTCGCGGCGAAGCGCGGCGCACCGGCGCGCAGATCGGCGACGGAGCCGATCTCGTAGGTGTTGTATTTCAACCGCAGCACCGTCTCGTAAACCGCGTCGTCGTGCGCCGGCGACCGTTCGCGCCACGGCGTGAGAAAGTCGGTGTCGTTGTTGAACCATGCCCGCCAGCGCACATAGGCCGGCGGAAAGATCCGCGCGGTGGCAGACGGCAGGTCGATCGCATCGCGGCGCGCCGGATTCCAGCCCGACCAGAACCACAGCGGCGGCACGCCGAGAAACTCGTCCGCAAACGAATAGAGGGCGTAAATCGTCCCGCGCGGGTCGGCGCCCTCGAGCACGACGTGTGACGTGCCGCCGAAGTCCCGCACGTGAATCCCGTGCGCTTCGCGTCCGGTGATTCCGGCGTGATGAAGCCCCGCCGGTCCGCCGGCCGCGCCGAGCACGACAATCGCACTGCGCCCGCGGAGCGCCGCGGGATCCTCGACGATCGGCGACGGTGCGCCGAAGACTTTTTGCAAGTCACGCCGCAGGTCCTCGACGGCGAGCCGGACGGAGGCGGGCGTGCCGGCGGGCACCAGCACGGGCACGCCCGGAGCGAGGCGCACGGCGGCCGACACCAAGGCGACGGGACCGAGCAGCGCCATGAGCACGATGCGAAAGAGGAGGGGCATAAGTGGAGTGCGCGTGGTGCGGAGTCTGCACCGCGGGAGCGCTGCGACCTCACGGTGCGCGCGGGCTCCCGGAATCATTCAGAACGTGAGATTCGCAGAGAGGCGCCAGGCGGTTGGCGTTTGCGGCGCGAGGCGGTTGAAGACCACGACGGCAGCGTTGGGATCGGCGGGCCGCGTTTGCAGCGGTTCGGTCTGGTTGAGGACGTTGTAAACGTTCAACTGCAGATCGAGGTTCCTGAGGAAATCGAGGCGCGGCACGTGCGCGAACCGGTAGCCGAGCCACGCGTCCACGCGGGTGAAGGAGTTGCCGTGAATCACCGTGCCCCGCGTCGTGGCTGCCGTCACCTGTTTGCCCTGATGGGCCACGGTCCCGCCAACGCGGAAGCCCTTCAGGACGCCGTCGCGGAAGGAATAGTTCGTCACGACGCTGGCCTTTTCCCGGCGATTGCCGGCCGTGCCGACGCCATCCACGGACTGGTTGATCGCGTGCGCGAGTTCCCAGCGGGCGATCTCCGCGGCCAGCGTCGTGTTGACCGCGGTGATGAGGAGGTTCTGATCGAATCGCTTGAAGAACGCGATTTCCGAGGCCGCCCACGCCTTGATCTCCGGCGCGATGTTCGACGACACCGGATCGCTGATCGAGTAGTTGGCCTGCAGACGCCAGTTCTTCGTGGGATTCGCCGTGACAGAGAATTCGTATCCGGTGGAGGCCACGTCGAATTGATAGCCGCCGCTGGAGATGCGGCGCCGTTCGCGTTCGGCCGAGGTGATCAGTCCGCTGGTCACCAACTGGCCGAGGACCCGATCGGAAAGCACGGTCGGATTGTCGACGGTGCCGCCATACACAAAGCCCTGCGCGCCGGCGCGCGTGGTGCTGAACTTGGTCGCACGAATGTAGATTCTCCCATCGAGCAGATTGAGATCGATGCCGTAGTCCTCCCCCTCGCCCTTCGGGCTGTCGCCGACGCGGCTCGTGCCGCCGACGGGATACCCGGTGGAGTCGAAGTGCGGCAACAGGCGCACGACGGTATTGGCCAGTTCGAGGGAGTTGGACTGGTTGTAGCGCAACGAAAGCCAGGGCAGCACGTGATACACCGCGCCAAAGGTCTTCGTCTTCGCCTCGAGCGTGCGGTGCGTCTGCTTGCTGTCATCGCGATCGATGATGAAATCGAGATTCACCGGATCCTGCACGTTGCGCGGGCCCTCGTGGAGATAGAGCGTGTCGAGCCGGTAGCCGCCGGCGAGGACCAGCTTCCGTTTGAAGTAGTAGGCCTGGCCGGCGAACAGGAAACTGTCCTGTTCCGTCGGATCGTCGAAGATGCCTCCGCCCGACGGCGTCATCCGCGTGTTCAGCCGGCGGCCTGTGGCGCTGCTCGGATCCACCATCCCGCTGATCAGGCCGCTCGCGGCGGTAGGATGCTGGGGGCTCGCGTAGTAGGTTCTCTGATCGCCGAGCGTAACGTAATGCCGCCGCAGGACGCGGTTGCCCGAGGCGTTGGGATTGGCCGAAAACGCGCCGCGGTTGCTGTTCGCCGGATCCACCCACGCCTCGTTGTCCGCCTGGTTCAGGAACTGCCGCTCCTCCCGCTCGGCGAGGCCGGCGACGCGGTATTCGCCCCACTTGCCGAAATCAAACTCCTGCGACGCCGTGAAACGAAGATTGTCCAGGCTCTCCTCGCGGATGCGATTCGTCCAATAGGTCTCAAAGTAGAGCTGGCCGGCATAGGGATTGGGTGTCACGCCATCCCGCAGGAACTGATTGGGATCGCCCTTCATCCCGGTCGGATTGCTGGCCTGCCACGCTTCGAAGTCGTAGCGTTGGTGATTGAAGGCCAGTTGGAGAAACGTGCTCTTCCAGAGCTTCTGATCGACGGACACCGTGTAGGTGTCGAACTTGGACGCCTGCGACTGGCTGGGCCCGCCGAGCGTCGCCCGATAGCGGTTGTTGTCCACGATTGCGGGGCGGTCGACGATCAAGCCCGAGCTGCTCGCCTGCGAGATGCCCTGGCTGCGCGCGTCGTAGTTCACGAGGCCGCCCCGGCCGTCGTCCACGAGGTTGAGGCTCAGGTTGGCCGCGGTGTTGTTGCGCACGACGCCCGTCGCGGTGCTCGTCGCGGTCACCAGCGGCCGGCCGGCGTCGAACCACCGCAGCACGTTGTCGCCGATCTCCGTGTTGTCGGCGGCGATCTTGAACGTCCGGCCCTTCTCGTATTCGGCGCGGATGACCGTATTCGGGAGGACGTCATATTTCACGGCGAGATGGCCGCGGGTGTCCTCGTTGGAGGTGTAATATTGGTAGGCGTTCGCGCGATCGACGACCGCGTTGACGCGCACGCCGAGCTTTCCGTTGAAGGACGATTGGTTGAGATCGAGCGAGGCCCGGCGCAGATCGTAGCCGCCATATACGAGCTGCGCGCCGCGGAAATTCCGGCCGGTCTGCGCCTGCTTCGTCGTGGTGTTCAGCAGACCGCCGGCCGAGGCGATGCCGAACAGGATCGAGTTCGGCCCGCGGGCCTCCTCGATGCGCTCGACGTTGAAGGTGTTCGTCGGGAGCTTCCATCGAAAGTAGTTGCGGGCGACAGACGCGGCCTGGCCGCGAATCACAAACGTCCGGAAGAACTCGAAGGCAGCGTTACCGTCGGGCAGCTCCAACTCCACGTTGTTGCCGAAACGGATGGCCTCGGTGAGGTCCATCGCGCCCACGTCCTTGATGAACTCCGCGGTCAGGATCGAAAGCGAGGCCGGCGTGTCCTTGAGCGAGGTGTTCATGCGGCTGCCCGCGAGCGTGTTCGCGGCCTGGTAGCCGACGTCCTTGTCCGAGGTGACGGTGAACGGCGTGAGCTGGACGGTTTCCTCCGTCGCGGCCGGCGTGGCCGGCGCCGTCTGCGCCCGGGCCGCACCGGGCAGGAGCAAGGCGGCGGCGAGGCCGCCGATGGAAAGTCGGAGCTGGGATTTCATGGGGTGATGGGTCAGGGGCCGGGCGGAGCTTCCGGCGGGGCGAAACGAAAAACCTACTTGAGTGCCGCACGCGTCGCGGCGACGAACGGCGCGAAGATCCCGTGCTCGTTGAACGGAATGTGCTGGGCAAACAGCAGCGCGACCGTGCCCTCGCGCGGCGAGATCCGCACGTAGGTCGTGGCCGCGCCCGCCCAGCCGAACGCGGCGGTCGCGGGATCGAGCTCCACCTCGACACCGAGGCCCCAGCCGTGCGTCGCACTGAACTGGTGGGTGGGTTTGGCGAAGCCGGCGAGTTCGTTGACGGCGAGGCGCTTCACCGTATCGCTTTTGAGGATGCGCACGCCGTCGAGCTCGCCGCCGTTGCAGAGCATCTGGGCAAAGCGCAGATAGTCGGCGGCGGTGGAGAACAGGCCGGCGCCCCCGCTGGCGAAGCCGCGGCCGGGCTCGGCGTAGGCGCCGATGATCGGGTCGGCGGCGACCAGCTTCCCCGCTGCACCATGCTTTGAGAGCGCGGCGAGACGAGAGCGTTTGGCCTCGGGCACATCGAAACCCGTGTCGCGCAGCTTCAGCGGCGTGAAGATGCGGCGGCGGAGAAACGACTCGAAGTCGGTGCCGCTCACCTGCTCGATCACGGCGCCCAGGAGATCGGTGCCGATGCTGTAGTTGAACTCCGTGCCGGGCTGCGTCTTCAGCGGCAGCTTGGCGGCGCGGCGCACGAACTCGGCCAGCGAGGGCGAATTCCAGAGATCGGCCCGCTGATAGAGTTCGGTCAGCGGCGAGGGCTCGAGGATGTCGTAGTGCAGCCCGCCCGTGTGCGAGAGGAGCTGGCGGATCGTGATCGGGCGCGTCGCGGCGGTGAACTGCGGGGCATCGGCCGTGCCGCCGGTCATCACCTGCGGGGCGGCAAACGCCGGGAGGTATTTCGCGAGCGGGTCGTCGAGGGCGATCCTGCCGTCCTCGACCAACGCGAGCACGGCGACCGCGGTAACGATCTTCGACATCGAGTAGATGCGGAGGATCGTGTCGCGCTGCATCGGCGCGCCGGTAGCGACATCGCGGATACCATAAGTCTGCCAGTCGACGATCTTGCCGTCGCGGGCGAAGACGGTGACGAAGCCCGCGTGGTCACCGCGACCGACCGAGTCGCGCAACAAGGTGTGCAGCCGGTCGAGTCCGGCATCGGATACCCGGCACGCGGCCGGGCTCGCCTCGGGCAGCGGCCACCGCCCGCTGACGGGCACGGGCGAGGACGCGGCGCAGAGGCACGTCGCGCCGACGGCCGCGAGCGCGACGAGGCGAAGCGCGAATCGCACGGGACGGAATCTCACTTGAGCTCCCGGATGCGAATGTTCTTCAGGTCGACCGTCATCGGTGGGCCGCTGTGCACCTGGACGCCGAGGAAGCCCGACCTGCGGAAATTGGCGGCGTCCTCGTCGACGGCGACAGCCATGACACGGCCGTCGAGGATATGGACGAAGGTATTGCCGCGGGCGATGATGGTCATCGAGTGCCAGTCGGTCGGGTCCTTCACGTGGCCGAAGACCTCCGCGGTCGTGGCGAACTTCACCTTGTCGAGCCGCGCGCGCGGCTTGTTCTTCTTCGCCGCTTCCTCGGGCGTCAGCGCGCCCACAGGTTTCACCGTCACGTATTCGCCGGGATACGCCATGAACATGCGGCCGTTCTCCTCGAAGAACATCCCCGTGTAGCGGTTCTGGTTTTCGAAGTCGGACTGGTAGCCCTTCATCACGTCCTCGGGCAGCCGCTCACTGCGGTATTGCATGCCGGAGTTGCCGCCGGCCACGCGGAAATCGAAGCGCAGCTCGAAGTCGCCGAACGGCTGCGCGGTGTAGGCGAGGAACGTGTTCTTCTTGAGCGGCGCGGCCGCGGTCGTCTCGGCGTGCAGGAGTCCGTCCTTCACGGAGAACACATCGCTGCGGCCTTCCCACCCGGTGAGATCACGGCCGTTGAAGAGCGACTTGAAACCGGCTTCGTCGGCGGCGAGGACCGGGAGCGACACGAGCGAGGCGCAGAGGAGAACACGGAGGAGCTTCATGGCGAAAAGGGGTTGGGCGCGCCGCCCGGGGTTCGGTCAGCGCTACACCCCACCTTCGCACAATTCGACCGCCGGTCGCTACGCATTCGGTGACCAAGAATTGTCCGCCGGTGACGCGCGGCATGGTTCCGCTTGTCAGCGGAGTGCCGCCGTTCCTACCTGTGACCACCCGAATCGCGAGCGGCGCCACCACGCCGCCACCCCTCCCCCTTCCCCATGAAGATGACGTATCACCAGGTCCCGGCGTCGACCGAAGAATCCTTCGGCGTGCTCGAGTTGCGCGGACCGCACTACCGCTGCACCTGGCATTTCCATCCCGAATATCAGCTCGGCATCGTGCTGAAGGGCGCGGGCCACCGCATCGTCGGCGACAGCATCGCGCCGCTCGAGGCGGGCGACATCTCGCTCCTCGGGCCCAATCTCCCGCACGCGTGGCAGTTCGAGACGCCGCCGGGCCGCGGCCGTGAGCTGCATGCCATTGTGATCTATTTCAAGGAGGACTCACTCGGCGCCGACTTCTTCGCGCGGCCCGAGGCGCAGCGCATCCTCCGGCTGCTGAAGCGCGCGAGCGTCGGGCTCCAGGTGCTCGGCCGCACGCGGCGCGAGATCACCCCGCTGCTGGAATCGATTCCGGCCGCGGAAGGTTTCCAGCGCGTGCTCGTGCTGTTGCAGGTGCTGCACCGCCTCGCGCAATCCGAGGAGGTCGTGCCGATCTGCAGTCCCGGCTTCATGCCGAAGGGACCGGACCGCGACGGCGAGCGGTTGCGCAAAATCTGCGAGCTCATCCAACAGCGGATCGCCGAGCCGCTCAATCGCGACGACGTGGCGAAGCAGGCGCACTTCAGCCCCGCCGCGTTCAGCCGCTTCTTCCGCAAGCGCACCGGAAAAACGTTTCACGACTTCGTCGCGGAACTGCGCGTCGGCCGCGCGTGCCGCCTCCTCGGCGAGCAGGAACTCAACATCACCGAGATCGCCTACGCCTGCGGCTTCACCAACATCGCGAGCTTCAACCGCTGTTTCCGCCGCGCCAAACAGGCCGCGCCGACGGAATACCGGCGGAAGCTGCTCGCGATGAACTGAGCCCCCGCCCGTCATGCCACGGTTTCACACGCTCGGCGCCGCCCTGGCCGTCGCCGCGGCCGGCCAGCTCGCCACTGCACAGGAAGTCTTCCGCGAGGTCACCTACACCTACGGCGCGCCGCCCACGACGCACTTCGCGGAGCTCGATCCTGACACCAAACGCGTCTTCACCGGCGAGCACGCCGGCATGGCGAAAATGAAGCGCCACGTCCCGAAGCCGCTCACGCTCGACCTCGCCGCCGCGACGCGCGCCGAGCTCAGCGTCGAGTATTGGGGCGGCCACATCGGCACCGCCGGCCAGCGCTTCCGCGTCAACGACCACGGCTGGATCGATCTGCCGCAACCGAGCGGCACACCCACCGAGCCGCAGCGCTACTACCGCACGCTCCACGGCAACAACGCCGCGCGGATCCCGCTCACGCAACTCCGCGACGGCGAGAACGTGTTTCGCTTCACCGCCGGCCAGCAGATCGCGTTTCGCAACGACTGGGGTTTTTATTGGATCTACGATTTCACGGCGCGCGTTTACTACGACGCCGCAAAAAAGCCGCACCCGACCGGCGAGATCGTCACGCCGCAGCCGGGCGCGACCTTTGACGACGTGCTGCGGCTGGAGGTGACCGCCAGCAGCCCGAACGGCCCAATCGCGCGCGTGGAGTTCATCGGCGAATACGACGACTTCGACTGGGACGGCGACGGCGTGTGGCGTGAGTGGCAATACTCCACGCACCACGGCGTCCTGCAGCATCACCTCGGCACGGTCTCGTCACCGCCGTGGCGGCTGAAGAGCGACGTGCGCTGGATGCCCGACCAGCCGCAGCCCATCCGTGTCCGTGCCCGCATCACGGATACCAAGGGCATCACCTACCTCACCCCGCCGGTGGAGAACGTCATCCAGCAGCGCGCCCACCGCGGCGTGCGGATGAT
>CAZENI010000307.1:0-9940 GCA_964513055.1 uncultured Opitutus sp. | reverse complement strand
GTGATTTCGCCAAGCTCGCGCTCGCCGCGCTCCCGGCTGCCGGCGCGTTTTCCGCGCTCAGCTCGCTCCACGCCGCGGACAAGACCGCGAAATCCGGCGGCAAGCCCAACTCCCGCGTCAACGGCGTCCACATCGGGCTCAACGTCCCCTACAGCCTGAAGAACTCCGCGCTCAGCGGTGACGACATTCTCCAGACCTGCCTCGCGCTGGGCCTGAGCGCGGTCGAGCTCCGCACGCAATCCGTCGAGGCGTTCATGGGCGCCCCCGCCCACCTCGTCAGCCCGAAGAATGCCGTCGCCACCGGCGGCGCCGCCGTCGCGGGCGCGACCTCGCTCCGCGAATGGCGCGCCACCGCCTCGCTCGATCGCGCGAAGGAGTATCGCAAGAAGTGGGAGGACGCCGGTGTGAAGATCGAGATCGTGAAGGTCGACGGCCTCTTCAAGACCGCCGATGCCGAGCTCGATTATGTCTTCGGGCTCGCGAAGACGCTCGGCGCCCGCGCCATCTCCACGGAGATTTCCAAGAGCGACGACGACCACAAGCGCGTCGGCGCGTTTGCCGACAAGCACAAGCTGATGGTCGGCCTCCATGGCCACGCGACCTCGACGATGGCGGACTGGGAGAAGGCGTTTTCCTTCGCGAAGCACCTCGGCGCCAATCTCGACATCGGCCACTACGTCGCCGGCGACCAGGGCTCGCCCGTCGCATTCCTCCAGAAGCACCACGCGCGCGTGACGCATGTGCACATCAAGGATCGCAAGACCAAGGCCAATGGCGCCAAGAACATGCCCTTCGGCGAGGGCGACACGCCGATCAAGGACGTCCTCCGCCTCATCCGGGACAACAAGTGGCCGATCCAGGCGACGATCGAATTCGAGTATCCCATCCCGGCCGGCTCGGACCTGATGGCGGAGCTCGCGAGGGCGATCAAATACTGCCGCGACGCGCTGGTCTGACGCACCCCAGCGACCGTCTCATCCGCCCGCCGCCAGCAGCGCCTCGCCCCGGCCATACGGCCGCAGGCGGTGCTCGGTCATGATGTATTCCGCGTGGTCGCCGTGTTTCACGAGGATGCCGAGCTGCAGCTCCTCCGGCGGCAGGCGCCAGCGGCCGACCGCAAACTGAAACCCGCTCAGCCGCCAGCCGGGATTGCCGCTGGCCGCCGCCACGTCGGGCCGGCTCATCGCCACCGTCGTGTAGACGATGAGCGAGTCCTTCGATCGCAGCACGAGGTAGACTTTGCCGCGGCGTGAAACCTCCTCGGGGATCGCCGCCCAGCCCGAGATGTAGATGGCCCGCGTGTCCACGGTCATCTCATCGACGAAATACTGGATGCGGCTGCTCGGTCGCAGTTCGCGCAGGTTCTCCCGCACACACATCCGCGGGATGTAATACAGCCCGCGCCGGGCGGCCTCGTTGATCAGCCGGCTGCCTCGTTCAGGCTCGGGATAAAGCCGGAAATGATCCCCGCCGTCGCGGCCGTGCTGCTTGAACCGCAGCGCCGCCCGGTCGCGTCCCTCGATGAAGGCCTCGGCGCGCGGCAGGTAGTGCACGCTGGCGGACGCGTTGAACACCACGAGCACCGGCAGCAGCCACGCGAGCCGACGGTGCGGGTGCGCGTCGCTGCTCCAGCGTTCGATCGCGACGAACGCCACCAGCGCCCAGGGCAACGCGGCCAGCACCATGTAGCGCGACTGGAGCAGCCCGCCGTCGACCTCGGATCGCCCGAGCGCCACCAACGCCAGCGCCCCCACGCAGAACAGCGTCGCGCCACCCGCGATCGCCTCGCGCCGCCACGCCCCGATCCAGGCCAGCCCGCCGATCGCGCCCAACAAGACCACGCCGGCGAACGGTGCGAGGCGCGCCTCGCCCAGTGCGAGCGGCGCGCCCAGCAGCGCCAGCCAGTAACGCAGCATGTGCCCCACCCCGACCGCGTCGAAGCCCGCGATCCGGTGGCCCGCGTTGATTTCAAAGCCATGAAAAAACGTCGCGACGGCGACTCCCGCCAGCGCGGCCCAGATCGCCAGTTCGCGCCGGCGACGCATCTGCCAGAGCATCAGGGCGACCACCGGCCACGTGACGAGCCCGTGCGCCAGCGTGAAGGTCGCGAGCAGCGCGCAGCCCGCCCCGCCAAAAAACCCCAGCCGCGAGCCGCGCGCGCAGCCGATCACCGCCGCGACCGCCAGCGCCACCACCTGGAAATGATCGATCGAGGCGCCCGACCAGAGGAAGTTCTCGAAGTGCTCCAGTTGAAACAGCAGGAACGCCAGCAGCACGCCCATGCGCACCCGCCGCACGCTCGTGCCGGCCGACCACACCAGCAGCGCACACAGCACGACGAGAAACAGATTGCCGATCGCGCCCACCACCCGGAAATCCACCGTTCCCACCAGCCACCAGCTCGCCACGAACAGCAGCCGGCTCGTCAGCATCCGGTGCTCGTTGTTGATCGCAAACATGCTCGCCCAGAAATCCTGAGATCCCAGCCCCGCATCGAGCTTCAGCAGCAGGTCGATCACCGTGTCGATCTCGTCCCAGTAAACGATGTTGCGCGACGCGCCGGCCGTATACGCGACCATCACCGCCACCGGCACCGCCGCCGCGAGCAGCAGGAGGGCCGCCACGCGCCACCGGCCCGTCCGCAGGGATCGCAACCACGCAGCAACGGCACCGACGACCGACGGAGTCGCACGAAAAATCATGGGGTTGGAGGGCGCGAATGAAGCAACGGAGCGAGGCAGCGCCGGCCGGAAGGCAACGACCGACGAAATCCTCAAAAACCAAAGCCGCAAGGTCTGACGCAGGAAATCGCCGGCAGTTGCGCGAACCGCATTTCGTGATCCGGCGCCGGCCCGTCGGACCCGCGCCGGCCGGACCGTCCCGCCACCACCGCGCCGGGACGCTCCGCCCGGCTTACTAACCAATCGTTTACTTCCGCCTATCGACTTGTCCTCCCCGCGAAACCTGATCCTTAATGCATCGTCTTCCCCGCGCCGGCGGCCGTCCCACTCCCGCTTCCCTTGGTCCGCCCGCTTCCGACCGCCGGCCCCATCCTTCCCGCATGAACTCACCGTCCTCCCCGCACCTGTGGCAACCGTCGCGCCGCGAGTTTCTCTACGTCGGTTTGCTCGGCACCGTGGGGATGACGATGAGCGATCTGTTCCGCGCGCAGGCCCGCGCCGCCGGCCACACCGGCCAGCTCGGCGCCGCCGCCGGCAAGGCGAAATCCGTCATCAACATCTACCTCCCCGGCGGCATGTCGCACCAGGAGTCGTTCGACCCGAAGACCACCGCCCCAATCGAATACCGCGGGCCGATGGAAGCGATCAAGACCTCGGTCGACGGCGTTTATTTTTCGGAGAACCTGAAGGAGACCGCCAAAATCGCCGACAAGATCACCGTCATCCGCTCGATGACGCACGGCGAGGCGGCGCACGAGCGCGGCACGCACGCGATGTTCACCGGCTACCGGCCCAGCCCCGCGATTCAATACCCGAGCATGGGCAGCGTCGTCGCGCACGAGCTCGGCGAGCGCAACGCCCTCCCGCCCTACATCCTCATCCCGAACCAGACCACGCCCTACGCCGGCACCGGTTACCTCGGCGCCGCCTACGGCGCCTTCGCCCTCGGCAGCGATCCGGCCAACGATAATTTCTCCGTCCGCGATCTCACGCTCCCCACCGGCATCGACGCCCAGCGCTTCGCCGAGCGCCGCGAGATGCGCTCCGTGGTCGATGCGCATTTCAGCGCGCTCGAGAAATCCGACGCCCTCGAGGGCATGGACTCCTTCTACCAGCGCGCCTACGCGATGATCAGTTCCGAGAAGGCCCGCGCCGCTTTCGACATCAAGGCCGAGCCGAAAAATGTCCGCGACAACTACGGCCGCAACCAGGCCGGCCAGCGCATGCTCCTCGCCCGCCGCCTCGTCGAGGCCGGCGTGCGCTTCGTCTCCCTCACCTACGGCGGCTGGGATCACCACGACAACATCAAGCGCGCGAACGGCCAGCAGATGCCCAATTTCGACAAGGCCTACGCCGCCCTGATCCGCGACCTCGACGAGCGCGGCCTGCTCGACTCCACCCTCGTCATCGTCAACACCGAGTTCGGCCGCACGCCCAAGATCAACGCCACCGCCGGCCGCGATCACTGGCCCAAGGTCTTCAGCATCGCTCTCGCCGGCGGCGGCATGAAACGCGGCCTCGTCTACGGCTCCTCCGACGCCACCGGCGGCGAACCCGACAACGACCCGCTCAGCGTCGAGGACTACGCCGCCACGGTCTTTCACCAGATCGGCATCGATCCCGACAAGACCCTCCTCACGCCTGGCGGCCGCCCGCAGGCGATCGTGAAAGACGGCCGCGTCGTGAAAGACCTCCTCGCCTGAGCGCCATGCGTCTCGCCTCCCTGCTCCGAAGGTGGAGCGGCTTGAGCCCAAGCCGCGCCACCGCCGTTGTGGCCCGCCCGTTTTGGAGTGCGCCGACATGTCGGCGCTTTAACGGCGGGACATGTCCCGCCGCACACGAGCGGCGACCTGTCGCCGCACTCCCCTGCCGAGCCCTTTCGTCGCGCCTGCTGGTGGTGCTGAGCTTGGCGTGCGTCACCTCCGCCCTCCACGCCGTCGGCCCCGCCTTCACCGCCATCGCTCCAGCCGGCGGCCAGCGCGGCACCGTCGTCGAAGTCACGCTCCGCGGTGACCGGTTGGCGGATACGCAGGAAATCTTCCTCTACCGCCCGGGCATCACCGTCGAGCAGATCGGCGAGACCGCCGACAAACAGGTCAAGGCCACCCTCCGCCTCGCGCCCGACTGCCCCCTCGGCGAGCACGCCCTCCGCGTCCGCACCGCCGGCGGCGTCTCCGCGCTGCGCGTGTTCTTCGTCGGGCCGTTCCCTTCCATCGAGGAGAAGGAGCCCAACAACGTCGTCACCAGGCCGCAGGTCATCGCCCTCAACTCCACCGTGCAGGGCACGATCGCCAGCGAGGACGTCGACATCTTCACCGTCGAGGCCCGGGCCGGCCAGCGCCTGAGCGTCGAGGTCGAGGGCGCGCGCCTCGGTCGCACCATGTTCGACCCGATCGTGCTCATCCAGGACGCCGCCGGGAAGACTGTCGCCACCACCGACGACACCCCGTTGCTCGGGCACGATGGCTTCGCGTCCTTCGTCGTGCCCACCGACGGCAAATATGTCATCCAGCTCCGCGACATGGCCTACAGCGGCGCCGGCCATTTCTATCGCCTGCATGTCGGCACGTTTCCCCGCCCGGCCCTCGTGTCTCCGCTCGGCGGGCGGCCCGGCGAGACGTTGTCGGCGAAGTTTCTCGGCGACCCGCTCGGCGAGTTCACCCAGGCGGTGAAGCTGCCCGACGCCGCCCTGCCCTTCGGCCGTTTCGGCGCCGTGCCGGAACGCGACGGTCCCGCGCCCTCCGCCAACTGGCTGCGCGTCGTCGACGTGCCCAACGCCGCCGCCGTCGCGCCCGCCACCACGCTCGCCAAGGCCCCGCTCCTCGACGTGCCCGCCCCACTCGCGTTCCACGGCGTCCTCGCGACCAAGGGCGACGCCGCGTTCTTCAAGTTCAAGGCGATGAAGGGTCAGAACCTGGAGTTCTCCGTCTTCGCGCGCCGCCTCGGCTCGCCGCTCGATTCGGTGCTCACCGTGCTCGATGCCAGGGGCAAGAGCCTCGGCTCGAACGACGACGCCGCCGGCAATCCCGACAGCTCCGTGCGCGTGCGCATCACCGACGACGGCGACTACGTCGTGAAGGTCGCCGACCAGCTCAACCGCGGCGGCCCGCTTTTCGCCTACCGCGTCGAGATCACCGAGGTCGCGCCGTCGCTCGTCCTCTCGATTCCCGACACCGCGCGCTACGACAACGAGACGCGCAAATCCCTCGTCGTCCCGCGCGGCAACCGTTTCGCCGTCCTCCTCAACCTCACGCGCGACACCTGCAACGACGACCTCGCCGTCACCTTCGCCGGCCTGCCCGCCGGAATCACGATGCAAGCCGACACCGTCCCGGGCAGCCTCTCCGCCGTGCCCGTCGTCTTCGAGGCCGCCGCGGATGCGCTGATCGCCGGCAACCTCCTCACGCCCGCCGCGCGCCCCGTCGACCCGGAAAAAGCGAAGGCGGTCACCAGCCGTTTCCGCCACGCCGTCGAGTGGGTCCGCATCCAGAACGACACCGTGTATGTGAAATCTGAAGTCGACCGCCTCGCCGCCGCCGTCGTCGAGGAAGTCCCCTTCAAGGTCCGCATCGTCGAGCCCAAGGTCGCCCTCGTGCAGAGCGGCGAAATGAACCTGCAGATCGAGGCCGAGCGCGCCGAGGGCTTCGACGAGCCCATCACCGTGAAGATGCTCTGGAATCCGCCGGGCGTCACGTCGCTCCCCGACATGACGATCCCCAAGGGCGCCACGACCGTCGCCTACAAACTCAACGGCTCCAGCAAAGCCGAGGTCCGCAAATGGAAGACCGCCGTCGTCGCCGGTGCCACCGTCAAGGGCGGTCTCGCGCACGTCTCCTCGCAGCTCGCCGAGCTCGAGATCGCCCCGCCCTTCCTCTCCGGCAAGATGGAGATCGCGAAGGTCGAGCGCGGCCAGTCCATGAAGCTCACCTGCGTGCTCGATCAGAAAATCCCGTTCGAAGGCACCGCGATCGCGCGGCTCGTCGGCCTCCCCGACAAGGCGACCGCCCGGGAGGTCGAGATCACCAAGGACAGCAAGTCCGCCGTCTTCGAAGTCGTCACCACCGACAAGACCCCCACCGGCATCACGAAGAATCTCTTCTGCAGCGTCGTGATCACGCAGGCCGGCGAGCCCATCACCCACCTCATCGCCACCGGCAGCGTGCTCCGCGTCGACGCGCCCAAGGCCAAGCCGGCGGCGATTGCCAAGACCAACGAATGAGTCCCCGCACGCGTCTCCACCTCTCCGCCCTGGTCCTCGCCTGCGCGCTGCCGCTCGGCGCCCTCGCCGCCGCGCCCGCGCCGGCCCCGGCCTCCGTCAAAGTCTTCCCCGCCGACGTCAACCTGAAGACCCGCCAGGATCGCCAGGGGCTCGTCGTGCAGGCGACCTATGCCGACGGCGTGACGCGCGACGTCACCGCGCAGGCGACGTTTTCCCTCGCCCAGCCCGGGCTCGCCAAAATCGAAAACGCCACGCTCCTCCCCGTCGCCGACGGCACGACCGAACTGAAGGTGATATTCGCCGGCCAGACCCTGAGCGTGCCCGTCAAGGTCGAGAGCGCGCAGGCCGAGCAGCCGATCAGTTTCGTGAAGGACGTCATGCCCGTCTTCACCAAGGCCGGCTGCAACACCGGCGGCTGCCACGGCTCCTCGCGCGGCAAGGACGGCTTCCGCCTCTCGCTCTTTGGTTACGATCCCGACGGCGATCATTTCCGCCTCACCCGCGAGTCCATCGCCCGCCGCATCAATCTCGAGATTCCCGAGGAGAGCCTCGTGCTCGAGAAGGCCACCAATCGCGTTCCGCACACCGGTGGCGAGCGCTTCAAGGCCGACAGCGAGTTCCACCGCATCATCCTCGCGTGGCTGAAGGCCGGCGCGCCGAAGGATCCTGCCAACGTCGCCACCGTCGATCGCGTTGAGATTCATCCGCGCCAGTCCGTGCTCGAGGGCGCCGGCGAGACGCAGCAGCTCACGGTGCGCGCCTTCTACTCCGACGGCACCGACCGCGACGTGACCGCGCTCACCGCCTTCATGAGCAACAACGACGTCGCCGTGAAAGTCGCCGAGAACGGCAAAGTCACCGCCGCCGCGCGCGGCGAGGCGTTCATCACCGCCCGCTTCGAAGCCCACGCCACCGGCGTGCAGGTGTTGTCCATCCCGAAGAACCTCCACTTCACCTGGCCCGCCGTCGCCGAGCACAACTACATCGACTCGCTGGTGCACGCGAAACTCCGGAAGCTCCGCATCACGCCGTCCGCCGTGAGTGACGACGCGACCTTCCTCCGCCGCGTCACGCTCGACATCACCGGCACGCTGCCCTCGGCCGATGAGGTCCGGAAATTCCTCACCGACCCGTCGCCCGCGAAGCGCACTGCGCTCGTCGACGATCTGCTCTCGCGCCGGGAATTCGTCGACCTCTGGGTGATGAAATGGGCCGAGCTCCTCCAGATCCGCAGCGCCGACCAGCAGCTTCAGATGAGCACGAAGTCCGCGCTCCAATACTTCGAGTGGCTCGAGGATCAGATCGCGCGCAACGTCCCCGCCGACGCGATGGTGAAGAGCCTGCTCACCGCCACCGGTCCGAGCTTCGAGGCGCCCGCCGCCAATTTCTACAAGGTTGAGCGCGACACGCTGAAGCTCTCCGAGAACGTCGCGCAGGCGTTCATGGGCGTGCGTGTGCAGTGCGCGCAGTGCCACAACCACCCGTTCGATCGCTGGACGATGAACGACTACTACAGCTTCGCCGCGTTCTTCGCCCAGGTCGGTCGCAAGGCCGGCGAGGATCCGCGTGAGACCATCGTCTTCAACAACGCCACCGGCGGCGTGAAGCACCCCGTCGGCGGCAAGGACATGGCGCCGAAATTCCTCGGCGGCGCCCAGCCGGCCATCGCCCGCGGCGCCGACCGCCGCGCCGTGCTCGCCGACTGGCTCGCCTCGCCCGACAACCCGTATTTCGCCCGCAATCTCGCCAATATCATCTGGGCCCACTTTTTCGGCCAGGGCATCGTCGATCGATTCGACGACGTGCGCGTCAGCAATCCCGCCTCGAACCCCGAGCTCCTCGACGCCCTCGCCGCGCAGCTCACCGACTACCGCTACGATTTCAAGAAACTGATCCGCGACATCGCCCTCTCGCGCACGTATCAGCTTTCCCCCGTCGCCAACGCCACCAATGCCGCCGACGACCGCAACTTCGCCCGCGGCGGCATCCGCCGCATCCGCGCCGAGATCCTCCTCGACGCCCTCAGCACCGTCACCGCCAGCAGCGAGAAGATCCGCGGCCTCCCGGCGGGCGCCCGCGCCGTCGCGATCGCCGACGGCCGCACCAGCACGTATTTCCTCACCACCTTCGGCCGCGCCACGCGCGAGACGCCTTGCTCCTGCGAGGTGAAGATGGAGCCCAACCTCTCGCAGGCCCTCCACCTCCTCAACGGCGACGCCGTCAACGCCAAGGTCGTCAACGGCGGCCTCGTCAAGAAATGGCTCAAGGCCGGCCGCCCGCGCGAGGAAATCATCGAGGAGCTCTACCTTCGCACCCTCAGCCGTCATCCCACCGCGACCGAGTCCGAGAAGCTCCTCGCGTTCTTCACCGAGGGGAAGTCCGCCGAGGTCGTGCTCAACGACCTCTTCTGGTCGCTGCTCAACGCGAAGGAATTCGTCTTCAACCACTGAGCGATGCCGCCGCCGTCGATTCTCTCCGAAGGTGGAGCGCGTTGTCCCCAACGCGCTTCCGGATCTCCGTCCGCCTCTCGATCCAGCGGCTTGGGGACAAGCCGCTCCACCTCGATCCGCGGCGGGTTTGTTTTGGCCGCCTTCGCCGCGGCCGCCTTCGCCGCCACGCCGCCCGATCCCGCCGCGAAGAAGGTCACCTACGAGGACGACGTTCTCCCCATCTTCCGCGACAACTGCCTCAAGTGCCACAACCCGGACAAGCAGAAGGGCGACCTCGACCTCACCTCCTTCAGCGCCGCGATCAAGGGCGGCGGCAGCGGCGCGACTCTGAACGCCGGTGACGCCGACGGCAGCCAGCTCTTCAAGTCGATCACGCACGCCGACGAGCCGTCGATGCCGCCGAACGCGAAGCTCACCGATCGCGATATCGCCACGATCCGCAAGTGGATCGAGGGCGGCCTCCTCCAGGGCGTGAACAGCAAGGCGATCGCCGCCAACAAGCCCGCCGTCGACCTCGCGCTCAAGTCCGGCGCCATCGGCAAGCCCGACGGCCCGCCGCCGATGCCCGAGCGGCTGAGCCTCGAGCCGGT
>CAZENI010000306.1:0-10023 GCA_964513055.1 uncultured Opitutus sp. | reverse complement strand
AAACCAAGGCCTCATGCTTGGCGGCATACTCCTGGCCTTCAAATTTCACCGATCCACGATAGAGCGGATTGCGTATGATCAGCCGCAAGCCGTCGGAGCGGAAAATTCGCCCGCCCCACGTCTCATTGGTTCCGTTGCGTCGCTGCATGATTCGTTCCGGCGTGCGGAGGCCCTCGGCGTTGAGCGCGTTTGCAATATCGGTTAATGACACGAGCCGTGCCGCCTGCTCAAAAATCCTGCGGACGATGGGTGCGTGCTGGGGATGCTTCTGCAACGACTGGGTGTTCTTGTCGTAGGTGTAACCGTAGGGCACCATGCCGCCGTTCCAGTATCCACGCATCGCCTGCTGCCGCATTTTGATGCGGGTTTTCTTCGCAGTATTCCGGCGCTCGAAATCGGACACACTTATCAGAATGTTATTCTTCAGTCGCCCCTCTGGTTCGCTCTCGGAAATATCTTCGGTGGCGCTTTCCAGACGGCAGCCGTGCTTTTCGAGAAACGCGCGGAACGGCCCCCACTCGTCCATGTTGCGCGACATCCGCTCGAGTTTGAAGATGACGACGACCTTGACCTCGCCGGCCTCGATCATGCGTTTGATCGCCTGGATGCCGGGCCGGTTCATCGAACCGCCGGAATAAGCGGCGTCCGTGAACGCCGCCACCTCATACCAACCCTCTGCCGCATGCTGGCGGATATGTTCGCGGCAGACCGCGGTCTGGCTGTCGCACGAATCGAATCGTCCCCCAACCTGGTTGTCCGTCGAAACGCGCGCGTAGATCACGGCCGGCACGCGCGTCTGCGCCGCATCCTCGATCGCTGAACGTCTGGGCGGCATGAGACTAATTGAGCGCGACGTCCTGAGGAGCGGGCGCGGCCTTGTTCAACTGATAGGCGAGCGTTCTCGTTTGCCCGACAGGGACGACGTGACCGGCAACGGTCAGTCGATGTAGTGCGCGGTAGGTTGCCGACCGCGACAATCCCAGTGCCGTCCTGATCGACACCGGCGAGCCTTGGCCTGCCAGTTCGAGATAGTCCAGAATCTGAATTTCTTCCGACCCGCTGTCATCCGGCATCACCGAAAAGTGCGAAGGGGCAGGAGCCTTCTCGGCCGTGCGGTCCGGGGCGACGACGCGTTTGGCACCGGCCAGAAGGATGGCCTTGCACAGCAATTCGGCGACCCGTCGGCGGCGTTCGCTTTCTGTGAGGACGAGCGTCGTGGGATGGTATTGCCTCATACGGCAATCCTCATCCGACCGGTGTTACCCGAAACCAATCGCACGGTCGGCGCGACAGGTTGTGGCGACGGCATTTTCTTTCGCAGGCGGGATTTGATCTGCCCGAGTTTCGTCGTTTTCGCCGGCGTCGCATCGATGGTGGTGACCGGCGCCGGCGTCTCCTCGGGCGTCTCATCCTCACTGGGCACGCTCGGCTCCGGCACCACCGCCGCCACCGACTCCACGTCGCCGGTGGACTCGGCTGCCTGCTGAGCCGCCGCCTGATTCTTGGTGATGTCGAGGAGGTCAACGAGTTCACTCTGCCGCTTGAGAAGTTCGCGGTAGCGCTCCTCATGCTCGAAGATTTTCCCGGTCAGCGCGGTCAATTCCGCGAGGTTGGTCCGGCACCGTGCGAGTTCGTCGCGGAGCCGCATCACCTGTTCCTCGATGGAACGTGCCGCGTGCTCGAGCGAGCTGATGGAGCCGACCGGCGACGGCGAGATATTCGCGACGTGTTCGGCTGCGCCCCGCAACGTGACCTTGTCGGGCCATGTCGAGCGGTATTCGAGTTTGAAGCCGGCCAGCTCGCCCAGCACGACGGTTCCGGCGCGTCCCGCGAGATGATTGTCGCGGTGTTCGGCCGCTAGATACACCAGCGCAGCGCCGGCCGCGGCTCGCTCGGTGTAGGTTTTATCGCCTACGACCATCCGAAATTTGTCACCCTGCGTATCCACGCACGTGGTCTTGTCCCGCTCCATCGCCGCCACCTGCCGCTCCAATCGCGCGACATCTTCGCCGGCCATGCGCAGCCGGTTGCGCGTGCCATACTGCGATTCGCTGTGCTCGGAGCGCAGTCGCGACAGGCGCATGACCTCGGCATCCACCTTGGCTTTTTCGATGACGAGCGGATTGCCCGAGGCGATGGCCTTCACTTCGGCATACGTGAGCGCAGGCGAATCCAAGTCTTCGATCCGACGCGTCACGGTTTGGCCGGTCATCACCTGCGCGATGAACTTCGCCTTGGTTTCAAGCGTCTGCCACATGTAGGCATCGAAGCTGCCTTCCGTGACGTAGCGGTTCACGCGGACGACCGCGTTTTGGTTGCCCTGCCGGAGAATGCGACCCTCGCGTTGCTCGATGTCCGCAGGACGCCACGGGGCGTCGAGGTGATGCAAAGCCACCAGCTTCGTCTGCGCGTTCGTGCCCGCGCCCATCTTCTGCGACGACCCCAGGAGGACCCGAACCTTCCCTGAGCGCACATCCTTGAACAGGGTCAGTTTCGCAGCGTCGCCGTCGTGGTCTTGAATGAAGGCAATTTCCTCCGCAGGCACGCCGCGCGCGACGAGCTTGGCTTTGACATCCTGATAAACGGAAAAGCCGCGCCCCTCGACCTTCGGCGTGGACAGATCGCAAAACACCATCTGTGTCAGCCGGTCCTCTCGGGTTTCCTGCCAGATGGAGAAGATTTCACGGACGGCCTGGTTGACCTTGCCCTCCGGCGCATCCCCCGCCCCACCCCGCACCAACCGCATGTCCAGCGCCGCCTTCCGGCCCTCGCCGGTAATTTTGAGCATGTTGTCTACCGAGGGATCGACCTTCTCGCGTTTGAGTTTTTCGGCGCGCTGCGCCAGCGACGCGACGAACGCCTTCAATTCCGGCGTCGTGGGTGCGCGGACGATGCGCGCTTTGCCACCGTCGAGCGCGGGAATCGGGAGCTTGAGCATGTCCGCCGTCTGCACGTCGGCCATGGACCGAAACATCTGCATCAGCTCCGGGACGTTCACGAACCGGGCAAACCTCGTATGGAGCCGATAGCCCGCCCCGTCCGGTGCGAGTTCCATCGCCGTCACGGTTTCCCCGAACGTGCCTGCCCACGCATCGAAGTGCTGGATACGCTGGTGCCGCAACACGTCCATTTGCAGGTAACGCTGCATCGTGAACATTTCCGCCATCGTGTTCGTGATCGGGGTGCCGGTGGCGAAGACGACGCCCCCGCCGCCGTTTTCCTTTTGGACGTGCTGAACTTTCAGGAACATGTCGAACGCCCGCTCCGATGCGGTCTGCGGCAGACCGGCCACCCGCGTCATTTTCGAAATGTAGAACAGGTTCTTGAACGCCTGCGCTTCATCCACGAACAGCCGGTCAACCCCGAGTTCCTCGAATGTGAGCGTATCGTCTTTGCGATGCTCGGCACCGAGCGCCTTGATCCGGCCTTCGAGTTTCTTTTTCGCTCGCTCCAATTCTTTCACGATGCGCGTGCCGGACGACGAAGCACCGATTCGGCTTTTGTGCTCCAGGATGCACGCGACCAACTCCGCGTGCTGGCCGTCGAGGAACTCCTTGCGCGCCTTGGTCGAGAGCGGCAGGCGCTCGAAGCCCGAGTGAGTGACGATGATGGCGTCCCAATTATTGGTCGCGATGCGACTCATCAGTTCGCGCCGCCGCAGGCTCGCGAAGTCGTCGCGCCCGGCGGCGAGAATGTTCGCACCGGGATACAGCGTGAGCAGCTCCGAGCTGAACTGCCCGAGCATGTGATTCGGGACGACGAACATCGGCTTCCGGGCGAGGCCGAGCCGTTTCAGCTCCATCGCCGCCGCCGCCATCGTGTAGGTTTTCCCGGCGCCGACCACGTGCGCGAGCAGCGCGTTGGGCGTTTGCAGGATGCGCCACACCGCCGCCTTTTGGTGCGCGCGCAGTGTGATCGTCGGGCTCGCACCCGGCAGCGTGAGATGGTCGCCGTTGAAGGTGCGCAGCCGGAGGTGATTGAATTCCCGGTTGTAGAAATCCACGAGCCGTTTGCGCCGGGCGTCGTCTTCCCAAATCCATTCGGAAAACCGGTCTTTGATTTTCTGCTGCTTGTCGCGCGCCGACTCGGTGGCCGTCACGTTGACGGTGGCTTTGCCCTCATCGTCATAGTCGAAAATCGTCGGGGTGCGCAGATTGAGTGCGTCCTCGATCAACGCGTGGCCCGCGATGCGGGCCGTGCCCCATTCGCTGCGATCGGCGACCCCGGACTTGATGGCCGAGTTCACTTCGACCGTCCACAGCCCGACCTGGGCCGCGTGATGCACGCGGACGTCGTCGGGCCGGTGACCATGCAGCAGTTCGACGGCGAAGGAGGCTACATCCCGCGCGGGAATCCATGCCGACCCAAGTCGAACGTCGATTTCCGTGGCCGTGAGATCGGTCGGTTGGACGCCGGCCAGCGCCTCGACGTTGTGACGATACCGGGCGTCGGTCTTGGCCGCGTGCTCCGCAGCGGCAAGTTTACGTCGGACGTTGCCCGAGAGGTAATCGTCGTCCGTCTCCCACTGCTGGGTCTCCGGGTTCAGGAAAAGGGCACCTTGCAACTCGGGTAGAAAGTCGGCTTCGGACTTGCCGAGCAGTTTTCCGATGTGCGCCAAATCCACTTTGCCCTTTTCGCTGAGAGTGATGACGAGGGCCTCCTTCGCTCCGCCGGCGGCCAGCACCGGCTGGCGACGCTGAATGGTGCGCTCGCGAAAAATCGCCGTCTTCGTCGCGGTGTTGGTGTCGTCGTCGTAGTTCTCCAACGAGAGGAGAAGCGGCAGGTCAGGATCGCCCGCGAATGCGCGGACGTTGGCCGACTGCGACACCGGCCCGAACTGCCCGACAAAGTAATCGTAGTCCTGATTGAGCCGGAAGCGCGCGGCCTCGACCTCGGCGTCCGGCCGGTTCTCCACCTGCGTGCGCAGGCAATCGCGCGCCGCGTCGCGGACGTAGATCAACCGCCGAATGCGGCGCGCAAGGGGCGCAGGCAGATCGGTCAGGAGCCGGAGTTCTTCGCCATCGCGCACGGCGATTCCGCCGCCGCCCTCGTCGGTCAGGACGTAGGCATTCGGCTTCACGCCCGGCGGAGCCGGTATCGTCTGGCGCATCGCTGCCGCCTGCGCCTCCGACAACGGCTTAAACACGCCGGCCGGGAGCCTTGCAACTGCACCCGCTAACGCTTCGGCCAAGTCGCGGCCGTCGGCGGAAAGCCGGACTTCCTCGCGGCCATACATGCCGTGCTCCACCCGCTCCAGCCGGCCGAGCATCATCTCGGGGTGCGCGTGAAAATATTCGTTGAGGAAAATGGCGTTCGTTTCCGTGCCCAGCGGCCGGCTCTCCCGCCACGGCTGCCCGCCGGGTTTCTCGCCGGGTGCGCGTTTGCGGAGAAACACGATGTCCGTCGTGACTTCGGTGTTGGCGTTCTTCTTGAAAGCGGTGTTCGGCAGCCGAATCGCGCCGACGAAGTCGCACGACTTGGCCACGGCATCGCGCAAGTGAGGATACTGTTTGTCCAGCGTGCCACGCGACGTGACGAACGCGACCAGTCCACCGGGTCGCACGCGCTCAGCCGCTGCCACGAAAAAGTAATCGTGAATGTGGAATTTCCGTGGATTGAACTTCGGATCGAAAGGCGCGTAGTCGCCGAACGGCACGTTCGAAACCGCGAGGTCGAAGGCGTTGGTCGGTAGCGTGGCGTCCTCGAACGCCTGCGAGCGAATGTCCGCGTCCGGGTAGAGCGCTTTGGCGAGGCGGGCCGTCAGCGGATCGATTTCAACACCGGTCAGGTGCGAGCGCGCGGCCATCGCGTCCGGCATCACGCCGAAGAAATGTCCGAGGCCGCACGCAGGCTCGAGGATCCGGCCGTGCTTGAACCCGAGTCGGTCCAGGGCGGCATACATCGCCCGGATGACGGTGGGCGATGTATAGTGCGCGTTGAGCACCGTGGCGCGCGCGGAACTCATTTCGCCTGGCTCAAGCAATCCGGCCAACTCCTCTTGCTCGGCTTTCCACTGCGGAGCGTCGGCCGGCGTGGCAAACACCTGTGGCAGTCCACCCCACCCCACGTATTTCGCGATAACGGCTTTTTCTTCGGTGGTCGCCGGCCGGGCCTCCGCCTGAATCAGGCAGACTGTGCGGATGGCCGCGAGGTTCTGCCGATACTTCTGTTTCAGGCCGCCTTCGCCGATCCGGTCGGCGTCGGTGATCCGGTAATTATTTTGGTTCTGCGCTACTCTTTCGGCTCCGGCCGGAGCAGAATGTATTTCTCCCGCACCAGCTCCCACGCCTGATCGTGTGCCTGCTGCGTTGACAAGCCGTGCTGGCGGAACTCCCGGATCAGGCGATCCATTTCCGCCGTCGTCCGTTCCTGCGCCTCCATCAGCGCCGCGTGCAGGCGATTCTCCGTTTCCAGTTCCTGAACCATCAGCGGTCGGTGTTCCCGCCAGTGCCGTTCCGCCATCAGTCCGTAGGAGAGTAGTCCGCTCATGTGGTAGGTCTGCGAAGAGATCGAGCTGCGACGGATCGTTGGACGGTTTTTGCCCCATGATTCATGTCGCTTCAATTGTGATTCCGCGCACCTGCGGGCCAGGCCGCGCTCCGGTCGGGCGCGGGAAGTTGACCCGTAGTTCGCAAAGCCGGCCAAGGTCGAGCGCCGCGCGGATCTCGGACAACTCCCGGCCCTCGATGACGATTTCCTCTTTGTCGGTCCTGATCGTCAGCAACTCGGGTTCTCCCACCGCGTGCTCCCAACGCTTGAACTGATCGGCCGGAAAGGAAACCCAACGGTCCACGAGGGTGAAGCGCACCACCGTCGCCGTCTGGCCATCGGGCGAGATTTCGCCCCAGTTCGGGGGCGCTGACCGCGCCAGCGGCTTGGCACCAGGGAGGATTTCGATGCTCATGCTGCCCTGGCGCCAACCGAGGGAGCGACGTGCGCGGCCCAACGCGCGCGCCACGACCGCTTGGGTGATGGGTTCTCGGGCTGATCCGAGCCGACCATTTCAAGGGCGAGCTTGCGGTCGGCGGGACGCATCATCGCGTCGCGCGCGGCCTCGCGATCCGAGGTGTAGATCATCTGGCTTTCGCGGAAGCGGGAATTCGAGACGTAAGCTTGTTTTAAGTTGCCGGCCGCGATGCCGGCTTCAGCCATCAGCAAGATACCGCGATCCACCGTCTTTCCCTGCGAAGCGTGCGAGGTGGCCGCGTAGCCGTGGGTGAACTCGCGAAACCAAGCCGGAAGGACACGTCCATCCTTGAGCCCAATCTCACCGTCGCGACCGATGCTCGCGATCTCAACTAAATCGCCGTTGCGCAGGTCCGCGGGTTTCACATTCGCCCGAATCAGCAGACGGTCGCCGACCGCGAGGGAGATCTCGTTCGTGGTGCCGACTTCAAAACCGCTGGCCCCGCGGGGGTCGAGTCGCCCATCACGGCCATCCGCATCCCTCACCACCAACTGGCGCGCCTCCACACCGACGACGGCGACCGCATCGAACTTGCGGAAGCTGCCCCACGCCCGGTGGAAAGTGAGCACGTCGCCCGGCCGGTAATTCTGCACCCGCCGGCGCTCCTCCTGCGTCCACTTGAGGGATTCGACCGTCGTGACCGCGTGCTCTTCGCCCTTCAGCACGCCGGAGATCCGCAACTGCGCCCGCACGGCCGAGGTGAACTCGCCGATCTCCGCCCACACCGGCGAAATTGCCAGACAGGATTTTCCGGCCTGCACTGTCCGCACGTAGTCCGCTGCGGCTTCCCGCCAGAGCCCGGCCTCCTCCGGCAATTCGCGCACGGCTCCGAGGCGGTCGAACTGGTTGAACGCACCGAAGGCATCGCCGCGCGCCAGCCGCGCCACCGCCTTCCGGTAGGCCGGATCCACCTGGCGCCGGATTTCTGTCAGGTGAAAGACCGGCACCCGCGCGAATTCCTGCAAGCACCGGATCGCGTCACCGGCTTCGATCGACGCATGCTGTTTCACGTCCCCCACCAGCAGGAGCCGGTTGTTGTTTCGAGCCGCGAGCCGGCAAAGGTCGCGCATTTGCCGCACGGAAATGAGACCGGCTTCATCCACGATGAGCACACAGCCTTGGGTTGCGTGCTGCATCGCCTCGTTGGCCAGCAATTGCTGGAGCGTATCCGCTTCCGCCGTGAGCTCCTTGCGGAGAACAGCGACGGCGCCAGAGGACGGCGCGCAACCGAATACCCGTCCGCCCGCTTCCTCGATCCCGGCGACGACTGTTTTGAGGCAGGTGGTCTTGCCGGTGCCGGCATCGCCCTGCAGGACGACAACACCCGCGGTTGAGCCGAGCACACCGCGCACCGCCGCCACTTGATCTGAGCTGAGCGTCTTGGTCGCGGGCACAGACCCGAGGCGCTTACGACCCTTCGCCTGCACGTTAGCCCAGCCGGTGAATTCGCGTTCCGCTTCCAGACCGTCACGCGATGCGATCTCCTCGTCGACGCGGACGAGTTCGCCAGAGCGTTCACGACTGGCCAAGGCCCGCTTTAACGCATCCAACGCCACCTGACCGCGACCGGCGACAAGGGCTTCGCGGAGCAGGAGCCGGTCATCGACGACGGACCTGCGCTCGAAAACATGCGCCTCGGCCGAACGCAGCGCATCGAGTGGAGTGATGGGCTCGAGTTTTGCCGGGCGCCCCTGCGCACCCGCCACCACTGCCCGCAGAGTTTCCAAATGGTCGCCTGCTTCGACGAGCCAGCCCGCGCGCAATGAGGCGGCGGTCGCCTTGGTTTTGTCGGCCCGACTCCGCACGGCAATGGCCTGAAGCTCGTCCTGCGATTCAGCTCCGGCCTCCGCGGCCTGGCGAAGAATCTCGCGTCGCCGCTTGCTGAACATCTCGCGCAACTCCACCGGAAACCCCTTCACCGCGAAGCCGAGGCGCTGACCCGGCTCCAACTCATACCCGGCTGCCGTCATCGCCGCGGCGAGCTTGTTGTAGCAGACCTCGCGCAAATAACCCTGATGCCGAAAAAACCCCGAAGGCTGCACGCCCTTCCAACGACCCTCGGTCTCGTCGTAGGTCATGTTCATGATGCAGACGTGCGTGTGCAGCTGCGGATCGAGCGCCCGATTGGCGTCGTGGGTGACCACGGCCGCCACCATGTTGCCTGTGCGACGGTCGAAATTCTGACCGGCACGCCGCACGCGGGTCGCCGTCAGGGCCTCCATTTCCTTGAGCGTCTCGGCCACCGCCTCCTGCCACCAGCGGCCGATCCGCTCGTCGCCGCCGACCAAGTGGAGCACCGAGACATCCTTGGGTGGCGAGACCTGGCCAAAATAACAGATCCTCCGATGCTCGCCCTTGTCCCGCACCAGGAGTTTTTCACCAGTCAACGGGTGCCGGCCAGCGCACAGGTTTTCAAAGTGATCGAGCTGACACGTCCCGACCAAACCGAGACGTTCCGCCCCGACGCCCTGCCACGTCATCTCAACTTTACCCTCCTGAGTCAGGTAGTCACCCACCGCCATGTGTTCGCGGAAATACTCCACGGCACCGTTGGCCAGCACACAGGGTTTATCGAATCTCACCATGATTCGACTTTATCTAAAACCCATACGTTGGCGAGTCTAAATGCCATACGGGATGGCTCAACACCGGGGATAAATCAACAAAGTGACACTGTCGTCACCGTGGTATCACTCCTGCGAATCAGCATGACGCAGAACAGCCATGAGCGGCACCAGCCGCACCTTCTACCTATAAGTCCGAGGACACGCCACCCCTAACTTCCGTTAGGAAAATCTCCCGTCGCCACCACTACATCGCTACTCCGCCACTACTCGACCACTACTTCGCCACTACTTGCGGCGCGTGCCCGCAAACAATTTTTCGTTTTACTTAAAGCCATACGCCTCTAAATTCATAGCGATGGCAGAAACCACTGAACTTTACGCCCGCCTCATGGAGGACGCCCGGAAATACGATCCGACCGCGCATCACCGGGGGCTGCTCGGACCTTATCGCGATGTGCTCCTCCTGTGGCGGGCGAAGTTCATGAGCTA
>CAZENI010000305.1:0-10027 GCA_964513055.1 uncultured Opitutus sp. | reverse complement strand
CCGCGGCGATCGTCGGAGCCGGTGCCGCTGATGAAGTAGTCGCGGGCCGTGACGTCGATCATGGCGCGCTCGCCGAAGATGACGCGCAGTGCGACCAGCGCCTGCGGCGTGATGCCGTAGTGATAGTCGCGCTCGCCCTTGAAGTGCTCGGTGCCCGCCCCGCCGAAGCCGACGCCCGCGAGCGTGGAGCCCTGCAGGGTGATGTGACGCGAGAGCAGCATCTGGGCGGTGGTGCCGAGCGAGAGGGCCGTGCTTGAGACGCGGAAGATCTGCGGCGAGATGAAGTCGTAGCTGCCGTAGACGCCCGCGACGCCCGCGATCTGATCGGTGGGCTCGTAGGCTTTGCCCCAGAGCAGCCCGCGAACCATGATGTTCTCCACCCAGTTGCGTTGGTGCGCGCTGCTCTGGGCGGCGAACTCGAAGTGAAAATAGTCGAGCGGTCGATCGTAGGTGTAGCCCGGTTGTCCGGGCAGGCCGTAGGCCATGGAGAAATCGAGGACGGCCTCCTGCCGCTTCACCGTGCGGCTGACGCTGTTGTCGCTGACCTTCGCGTCGGCGCTCGCGCCGAGCCGCAGCTTCCAGAACGTCGGCGGATTGTGGCTGGGAAAGACGGACTTGAAGCGGTCGCCGTAGACGAGGCGGTTGAAGCCGAGCGGCGGCAGGATCACGGTCGCGCCGAGCTCGCGCCAGAAGCCGGGTTTCTTGCCGCCGTTCTCCAGCACCAAGCTCGCCATGCGGAAGAGCGACTCGCCGAGCAAGCTGCCGGCCTGGCTCGTCGTAATCATATCGTTGATACTCGGCGGCCCGCGCTCGCCCGCCACTTCCCACACGTAGGAGCCGGCGTTGCTGTAGACGAGCGCCTCCCAGAAACTCAGGCCGCTCGAGCGTGCGATGCCGTGCATCGTGGCGCCGAGATAAGGGTGGGAGAATTGGTTGATGTTGAACGGGTCCTCATCGTATTCCCACGATTTGGGCGCAGCATGGTCCGCGGTCGTGTCGACGGTGGAACCGTAGATTTCGCGCCCGTAAACGTGCCGGTCGTAGAGGTTCAGCGCCGTCAGGAAGACCGGAATTTCGAAGGCCGGGATGACGTAGCTCCGGTTGGCGCCGGTTTCCCAGTTCAACACCGGGTGGCGCGCGGTGGCCGCGGTCTCCACGTCGGCCGCCACGTCTGCCGCCACGCCGGCCGGCGCGAGGAACCGCGAGGCCGCGAGGCCGACTGAAACCAGCATACCGCGTGCACGGGGGCAAAGCATGCCCCGACCATACGGGGATTGCGGGGAACGCATATGGGGTGTTCCCAACCGCGGCGAAAACCGGCGGGTGGTGCACCCCGGTCCTGCGGCGGCCGGAACGCCCGAGGCCCGCCGCCGCCGCCCGGTCGCGACGGCCGGGTAAACGTAAACCCAGCGCCCGGTTGATTGACTCGTAACCGCTGAGTTACGAGAACCCATCACTGCCCGCATGAAACCGTTCCCCTTCGCCGTGCTCGTCGCCGCCGGTTCCACCCTGTTTGCCGCCGAGGCGCCCAAGTCGAAAGCGACCTACACCCAGGTCTATGGCGAGACGAAGAGCGCCGCGAAGATCGATCCGGCGAAGGACCTCCCGCGCTACCCGGCGGTCGAGGCAAAGGACGCGATCGCGACCTGGAAGGTGAAGCCCGGCTTCACGCTGCAGCTCGCCGCGCACGAGCCGCAGGTGCGCGATCCGATCGCCATCACGTTCGACGAGAACGGCCGGATGTTCGTGTGCGAGATGATCGACTACTCGGAGGAGCGCGAACACGACCCGCACTGGGGGCGCATCTCGGTGCTCGAGGACCAGGATGGCGACGGCCACTACGAGACGAGCAAGGTGTTTGCCGACAACCTGCCGTGGCCGACCGGGTTGATCTGGGCCAATGGCGGGCTCTTCGTCGGCGCCACGCCGGACATCTGGCGCTTCGAGGATCGCGATGGCGACGGGCGCGCGGAGGTCCGCGAGAAGGTGTTTACCGGTTTCGGTTCCGGCCTGCAGCGGCTCAACGTGCAGGCGCTGCTCAACAGCTTCCAGTGGGGGCAGGACAACCGCATCCACGTGCAGAGCGCCAGCGGCAACCGCGGCAAGATCAAGGCGCTCAAGCGCCCGGATTTGCCGGAGCAGGAACTCGCCGCGCGCGATTTCTGGTTCGATCCGCGCACCTACGAATTCGGGTTCGAGGCGGGCGGCGCGCAATATGGGATGAGCTTCGACGACTACGGCCGGAAGTTCGGCTGCTCCAACTCCGACCACCTCCAGTTCTGGGTCTACGACGATCGCTACGCGGGGCGGAATCCGTTCTTCAACCTGCCGCCCGCGCGCCAGAGCATCGCGGCGGATGGCGGCGCGGCGGAGGTGCACCGGATCAGTCCCGACGAGCCGTGGCGGATCATCCGCACGCGCTGGCGCATCGGCGGCGTGGTGAAGGGCGCGGTCGAGGGCGGCGGCCGCGTGAGCGGCTACTTCACGGGCGCGACGGGCACGATGGTGTTTCGCGGCGACGCGTATGGCGCGGAGTTCGTGAACAACACGTTCACGGGCGATGCCGGCGGCCAGCTCATCCACCGCAAGAAGATCGAGGCGAACGGCGTGAGCCTGATCGGGCGCCGACCGGACGATGAGAAGAACTTCGAGTTTGCCGCGAGCACCGACACGTGGGTGCGCGTGGTGAATTTCGCCAACGCGCCCGACGGCACGCTGCATGTGTGCGACATGTATCGCGAGGTGATCGAGCACCCGTGGAGCCTGCCGGAGGAAATCAAGCAGCACCTCGACCTGAACAACGGCAACGATCGCGGGCGCATCTACCGCATCGTGCCGGCCGATCCCGCGTGGCGGCGGCGCGCGTCGGTGGCGCTCGGGAAGGCGGGCACGGCGGAATTGGTGGCAACCCTCGAGCACGCGAACGGCTGGCACCGCGACACGGCCTCACGCCTGCTCTACGAGCGGCAGGACAAGGCGGCGGCGCCGCTGCTCGCCAAGCTCGTGCGTGAGTCGAAGGCACCGCTGGCGCGGCTGCACGCGCTCAGTGCGCTCGACGGACTGGGCGCGCTGGATGAGACCGCGGTCAACGGCGCGCTCGGCGATGCCGAGGCGCACGTGCGCGAGCGCGCGATCGTGCTCGCGGAGAAAATCATCGCGCGGGGCGCGCCGGCCGCGGCCTTGGGCGCGAAGTTCGCGGCGCTCGCCGACGACGCGAACGACCGCGTGCGCTTCCAACTCGCGTTCACGCTCCAGGCCGCGCTGGCGGCGGGCGGGGCGCGTCCGCAGGAATCGACCGTGCTGTCGTCCGCCTACGCGAAGCTCGCCGCGCGCGATGCCGGCGACACCTGGATCGCCGCCGCGCTGCTCAGCGGCAAGCCGGAGATTGTCTCGGGCGTGATCTTCCCCGCGATGACGCGCGACCTCGCCGCGGCGCAGCGGGCCGCGCCGTTCGTCGCGAAGTTGATCGAGATCCGCGCGGCGTCGAAGCCGGCCGAGGGCTACGCGTCGTTGATCGAGTTTGTTTCGCAGCCGGGCACGAGCCCGCTGTGGTTGCGGGCGCTGGGCGACGGCCTGCGCCGCGCGGGGATGGCGATCCAGCAGATCGATTCGGCGAAGAAACTCACGGCGGTGTTTGCGCGCGCCGCGACCACGGCGGCCGACGCCAAGGCTCCGGCCGCCGCGCGGCTCGAGGCGATCGAGCTGCTGGGCGTGTCGTCGCTCGCGCAGTCGCGCGAGCCGCTGACCGCCTGCCTCGCGCCCGCCCAGCCGGAAGCGGTGCAGGTGGCCGCGCTCAAGGCGCTCGCGCAGCACCCGGCGGCGGAGGTCACCGCGGCGCTGATACGCGCGTGGCCACACTACGCGCCGAAGGCCCGGGAGGCGGCGCTGGCGGCGTTGATTGCGCGCGACGATCGTGCGGTGGCGCTGCTCGAGGCCGTGAAGGCGGGGAAGATCAAGCCCGACGATTTGAGCGCCTCGCAGGTGCAGGCGCTCGCCGCGCACAAGACCGCGCGCGTCGCGGCGCTCGCCCGGGTCGCGCTCGCGTCCGTCATCCCCCCGTCGCGCGCCGAGGTGGCGGCGAAATTCCAGCCGGCGATCGCTGTGGCGGGCGACGCCACGAAAGGCAAGGCCCACTACCTCGGCCGCTGCATGGTCTGCCACCGCGCGGGCGGAGACGGCATGGAGCTCGGGCCCGATCTCATCACGGTGAAGACGAAGGGCCGCGATGCGCTGCTCACGGCCATCCTCGAGCCGCACAAGGAAGTCGCGCCGCAGTATATCGCCTACGATGTGACGACGAAGGACGGCAACGCCTACACCGGCATCATCGCGCGCGACGACGCGACGAGCCTGGCGTTGCGGATCATGGGCGGCGCCGAGATCGCGATCCCGCGCAGCAACGTCAAGGGGAGCACCTCGTCCGGCAAGAGCGTGATGCCCGAGGGCCTCGAGGCCGGGATGACGGTGGCGGACATGGCGGATCTGCTGACGTTCATCGAGACGCTGAAGTGAGGTGGGAGGGGGCGGTTGAGCGGTCCGGGTAGCGGAAGCCGTGAGGCTTTCGTGCGAAACGCTCACACGTTCCGCTACGTGAAGCCGGCGGCTGGGGTTCAAGCCGCTCCACCTCGGCGTTCGTTTCCGTCTCAGAAAGAAGTTGCCGCCGTTTTTTCGCTCGGGCCAACTCGCTCCTCTTCCTCCCCTATGAAAAACGTCCGCCTCGGCATCGTCGGTCTCGGCAACATCGGCAAGTTCCACACCGGCTACCTGCTCGAAAACAAGATCTCGCGCTGCACGCTGGCCGCGGTGAGCGACGCGTTCGCGCCGAGCCTGGAGCCGTTCAAGTCGAAGCCGGGGGTGAAGACCTTCGCCAGCGCCGAGGAGATGATTCGTTCCAAGGTGATCGACGCGATCGTGATCGCGACGCCGCACTTCCTGCACACGACGCTCGGCATCGATGCGCTGAAGAACGGGCTGCACATCATGGTCGAGAAGCCGATCTCCGCGCACAAGGCCGACGCCGAGCGGCTGATCGCGACGGCGAAGGAACACCCGAAGCAGGTGTTCGCGGGCATGTTCCAGATGCGGGTCGAGCCGCGCTACCGGAAGATCCGGAAGCTCATCCAGGGTGGCGAGCTCGGCGAACTCGTGCGCATCAACTGGATCATCACGGACTGGTTCCGCACCGAGGCGTATTACGCGAGCGGCGGCTGGCGCGCGACGTGGAAGGGCGAGGGCGGCGGCGTGCTGCTGAACCAGTGCCTGCACCAGCTCGACATGCTCCAGTGGCTCTGCGGCATGCCGGCGCGCGTGCGCGGCTTCTGCCAGCTCGGGCGTTTCCACAACATCGAGGTCGAGGACAACATCACGACCTACATGGAGTGGCCGAACCAGGCGACGGGCGTGTTTGTGTCGTCGACCGGCGAATCGCCCGGCACCAATCGCTTCGAGCTCATCGGCACGCGCGGCAAGCTCGTGCTCGAGAACAGCAAGGTCACGTTCACGCGCAACGACGCCGACATGATCGAGTTCAGCAAGACCTCGAAGAGCGGCTTCGCGAAGCCCGAGGTGTGGAACATCGACATCCCGGTCGACAACGCGAACAACCCGCACGCGATCCTGATGCAGAACTTCGTCGACTCCATCCTCGACGGCACGCCGCTGATCGCGCCCGGTGCCGAGGGCATGGGCTCGGTCGAGCTGGCCAACGTGCTGCTCTATTCCTCGCTCATCAACCAGACGATCGAGCTGCCGATGGACAGCGCGGCGTGGGAGAAAAAACTCAATCAGCTCATCGCCGAATCGCGGCACGAGAAGAAGGTGGCGACGACGGCCGGCGAGGATTTCACGAAGTCGTTCAATCGCTGAGGGCCTCCGCCCCATGAGAGCGCCCGGCTCGAACGGTGGAGCGGCTTGTCCGCAAGACGCTGGTTGGGGAGCGCGCGGGCGTCCGGAAAGCGCGTTGGGGACAACGCGCTCCATCTCGGGCCGGGTTCTTCTCGCCGTGTGGTTGGTCTGGGCCGCAGTTGCTTCGGCGGCAGCCAGCGCCGCGTCGAAGCCCAACATCGTCTTCATCCTCGCCGACGATCTCGGTTTCGGCGACGTGGCGTTTCATGGCGGTCCGGTGCCCACGCCGCATCTGGACAAGCTGGCGCGCGAGGGCGTGGAGCTGACGCAGCATTATGTTGCGGCGACGTGTAGTCCCACGCGCTCGGCCTTCATGACGGGTCGCTACTGGAGCCGTTTCGGAATTCTCGGCCCGGACAATCGCCGCGCGCTGCCGCCGGACACGGTCACGCTGCCGCGGGCGCTGAAGAGCGTCGGCTACGACACGGCGCTCACCGGCAAATGGCATCTCGGCTCGAAACCGGAGTGGGGGCCTAATCACTACGGCTTCGATCACAGCTACGGTTCGCTCGCCGGCGGCGTGGGGCCGTGGGATCATTTCTACAAGCAGGGCGAGTTTGTCCGCACGTGGCACCGCAACGAGACGCTCCTTACGGAGGAGGGGCACGTCACCGACCTCATCGCCCGCGAAGCCACGCAGTGGATCGGCGCGCGCGGCGAGAAGCCGTTTTTCCTCTACGTGCCTTTCACTGCCGTGCACCTGCCGCTGAAGGAGCCGCCGGCCTGGCTCGAGCGCGTGCCCGCAGCCATCACCGATCCGGTGGCGCGGCACTACGCCGCGAGCGTGATGCACCTCGACGACGCCGTCGGTCGCATCGTCGCGGCGCTCGAAAAGGCCGGGAAGCGCGCGAACACGTTGATCGTCTTCACGAGCGACAACGGCGGCAGTTGGGCGGCGAACGCCGACCCGAGTTATCCGGCGGACAACTATCCCGAGGGCAGAATCCCCGGGCGCAACGTGCCGTGGCGCGGACAGAAGGGCCAGCTCTACGATGGCGGCATCCGCGTCGCGACGATCGCGAATTGGCCGGGCCGGCTCGCTGCCGCGCAGGTCGCGCAGCCGATGCACATCGTGGACTGGATGCCGACCCTGACGGCGCTCGCCGGCTACCGGCCGGAAGGCAATCTGAAGTGGGACGGCCTGAACCTGTGGCCGCACCTCTTCGCCGCGAAGACGCCGATCATTTCGCGCACGCTGTATTGGACGACTCCCAACGCCAGCGCCGTGCGCGAGGGCGACTGGAAGTTGATCGTGCCGACCGCGCGACCCAACAAGGCCGCGGGCAAGATTGAGCTCTTCGATCTGGCCCGCGATCCGCAGGAAGCGACCGATCTCGCGGCGCAACAGCCGGAGCGCGTCGCCGCGCTGAAGCAGGTGCTCGCCCGGCTGGCCGCGGCCGACCGCGACGCGGTGGCGAAGGAGTAGCGCAGGCCGGGGCGGGGGACGGCTTGTCCCCAAGCCGTTGGATTAGGCTCGGGGAAAACGTGAGCGTTGCGCTGCCGTCTCCCGAACCAGCGCCTTGGGGTCAAGTCGCCGCCACCCGGCGCCGAACTGTCCTCCCGACATTTGCTTTGCGATTCCACGAGTGGCTTGCACGGTTTCCGTCACCCCATGCCCCTCTCGCGCGCGTCGAATTTCATTCGTCTGCTGGCCGTGTTCGGCTGCGCCGTTTCCGCCCCGTTGGCCGCGGCCGAGGCCACGGGCGCGCTGATTGCGCGTTACTGCGTCGACTGCCATGAGCCCGGCGTAAAGAAGGGCGACCTGGTCCTCGAGGGACTCGACCTCGCGAAACTCGCGGCGCGGCCCGACACGGCGGAGCACGTCCTCAAGAAGCTCGATCACCGCCAGATGCCGCCGCTCGGCGAGGCACGGCCGGACGAGGCGACCTATCGTGCCGTGGTGGCGGAGTTGCAGGCTACGCTCGATCGCGCCGCGGCGGCGCAACCGAATCCCGGCCGCACCGATACGTTTCGCCGGCTCAATCGCACCGAATACCAGAACGCGATCCGCGATCTGCTCGCGGTCGAAATCGACGCCACCGCGCTCCTGCCCAACGACGAGCCGGCGCATGGCTTCGACAACGTCACGGTCGGCAACCTGTCGCCCACGCTGCTCGACCGCTACGTCTCCGCCGCGCAGAAGATCGCCCGCCTCGCGGTCGGCACGCCGCGAAAGACACCCGCGGGCGAGACGTTTCGCGTCCGCCCTGATCTCACGCAGGAGGACCACGTCGAGGGCCTGCCGATCGGCACGCGCGGCGGCGCGGTGTTCGCGTATACGTTTCCCCAGGACGGCGACTACCAGATCGAGGTGCGCCTCCAGCGCGACCGCAACGAGCAGGTCGAGGGCCTCCGGAAGCCGCACGAGGTCGAGGTGCTGATCGATCGCGAGCGGGTCGCCCTCGCGACGGTCAAGCCGCCGGGGCCCGACAAGAACGCCGAGGGCGTCGATGCGCACCTGAAGTTTCGCGTGAAGGTGAAGGCCGGGCCACACGACGTCGGCGTCACGTTTCCGAAGAACAACGCCACCACCCTGCTCGAATCGGAGCGCGAGCCGTTCATCGCACGCTACAACATGCACCGGCATCCGCGCACGGCGCCGGCGCTCTATCAGGTGTCGATCACGGGGCCCTTCGACGCGAAGGGACCTGGCGACTCGCCGAGCCGGCGGGCGATTTTTGGCGACGCGATCTCGAGCCCGACGGTCGGGACGACCGCCGCTGCCTCGGAAGAGGGCCGTGCTCGCCAGGTCCTGGGGCGGCTCGTGCGCCGTGCCTACCGCCGGCCGGTGACGGACGAGGATCTCCGCAAGCCGATGCAGTTTTTCCGTGAAGGCAGCGCCGAGGGTGCCGGTTTCGAGGCAGGAGTCGAAAACGCGCTGAGCGCGATTCTCGTCAGCCCGCAGTTTCTCTTCCGCGTCGAGACGGATCCCTCCGGCCTCGCGCCCGGCACCGCCTATCGCGTCAGCGATCTCGAGCTGGCGTCGCGTCTCTCATTCTTCCTCTGGAGCAGCCTGCCGGACGACACGCTGCTCGACGCCGCGGTGCGCGGCGATCTGCGCCAGCCGGCGCTGCTCGAGCAGCAGGTGCGCCGGATGCTGGCGGATCCGCGCTCGCGCAGTCTCGTCACGAATTTCGGGAGCCAGTGGCTGCACCTGCGCAGCCTGGAAGCGGTGACGCCCGACTTGCGCCGTTTCCCGAATTTCGACGACAACCTTCGCCGAGCCTTCCGGCAGGAGACCGAGCTTTTCCTCGAGAGCGTCCTGCGCGAAGACCGGAGCATCGGCGACCTGCTGCACGCCGACTACACGTTCGTCAACGAGCGGCTCGCGCGGCACTATGGGATTCCGCACATCTACGGCAGCCACTTCCGGCGGGTGTCGTTTGCGGATGATCCGGCGCGGCAGCGCGGCGGCCTCCTGCGCCACGGGAGCATCCTCACGGTCACCTCCTACGCGACGCGCACCTCGCCGGTCATCCGCGGTCACTGGATCCTCGCCAACCTCGTCGGCGCGCCGCCGCCTCCTCCTCCGCCCAATGTCCCCTCGCTCGACGACAACACCGTGTCCGCCTCGCTCCCGATCCGCGAGCGCCTCGCCGAGCACCGCAAGAACCCGTCGTGCGCGAGCTGCCACAACGTCATGGACCCGGTGGGCTTCGCGCTGGAGAACTTCGATGCCGTCGGCCGCTGGCGCACGACCGAGGATCGGCAGCCGATCGACGCCTCGGGCGGGCTGCCCGACGGCAGCATCGCCAACGGGGTCGCCGCCCTCGAGCGCGGGCTGCTCCAGCGGCCCGAACTCTTCGCTGGCACGGTGACGGAAAAGCTCCTTATCTTCGCCCTCGGCCGCGGCGTCGCCCCCCACGACGCCCCCGCCGTGCGCCAGATCGTCCGGCGCGCGCAGGCTGACCAGTTCCGTTTCTCGTCCCTGATTCTCGGCATCGTGAACAGCACCCCGTTCCAAATGAGGAAATCCCCATGATCATCACGAAGAAGGCGCTTCCCCGTCGGACTTTCCTGCGCGGCATGGGTGCGACGCTCGCCCTCCCGCTCCTCGATGCCATGGTCCCCGCCGCCACCGCGGCCACCAGGACCGCCGCGCGGCCGGTGCGGCGGCTCGGCT
>CAZENI010000304.1:0-10043 GCA_964513055.1 uncultured Opitutus sp. | reverse complement strand
GTAGAAGACGTAATTGCACTCGATCATCAGCAGGTCGAAATCGTTGATGAACCTCTCATTCCCGCTCGCCTCGACGATCGTCTGGTGAAACTGCCAGTCGAGCTCGAGCCAGCGCGGTGACGGCGCGTTCGGCGCCTCCTCTTCCATCTGATCGCAGATCAGGTCGAGCTGCACCAGGTCCGTCGCCGAGCGGTTGTGGCACGCCGCGCGCGCCGCCGCGAGCTCGATGGCCTCGCGGTATTCGTGCAGATGCGTGACCTCGGCCGGACCGTAGTCGCGCAGCCGCAACCCGCGGTTCACTTCGTCTTTCAGCAGAATCCCCTTCGAAACGAGTTTCTGCAGGCCCTCGCGCACCGGGATGCGGCTCAGCGCGAGCTTCGTCGCCAGATCGCGCTCCACCAGGCGATCGCCGGGCAGAAACGCCTCGGAAAAGATCAGCCGCACGAGCTTCTGCAGGTTGGGCGGCGTGCGGTCGATCTTCGGTTCAAAAACCCGACGGCGTTTCGGCATGAGCGCGAACGTAAGCACGGCGGGGCCGGAGTGGAAAGTCAGGAATCGCGGCGGGTCGGTGGCTTTGGTATGCCAATTGCCCCGGCCGCGGCGGGTGCGCGCGGACAGAGGTGGAAGCGGACGCCGGCGGCGGAAAAGGCGTTGACAAGCTTCGAAAATGGAAACTTTGGTATACCTAAATAAGACGGCCTGGCGCCCCGCGTGCCGCCTCCTGCCGGCCGCGGTCGCTCCCTTTCCCCCATTGCCATGAACACCCACCGACTCCGCCCCGGGTCCCGGCTGCTCGCCGGTCTTGTCAGTTCCTGCCTGCTCGCGTCCCTGCACGCCCAGTCCGCCGCGCCCGCGGCGACCGCCGCCACCGATCCCACCAAGGAGACGGCGGTGCAGTTGTCCGCCTTTGAGGTCACCTCCGCCAAGGACAAGGGCTACTCCGCCCGCGACACCGTCGGCGCCTCGCGCATCGCGATTCCGATCGCGGAGCTGTCGCAGTCGATCGCGGTCGTGAACGAGGAGATGATCCGCGACCTCGCGCCCAACAGCCTGCCGGACGTCGCGCGCTACATCGGCGGCGTCGCCGAGACGAACAGCCCGGGCAGCGACATCTTCGGCATCCGCGGCGTGCCGATCAGCTCGCCGTTCACCGACGGTCTGCCGGAGGTCGGCTCCAGCCAGGGCACCGGACTGGACTTCAGCCTGTTCAACCGCATCGAGGTGCTGAAAGGGCCCTCGGCCGTGATCTACGGCTCGACGTCCGCCGGCGGCGTCGTGAACCGCGTCGCGAAGAAACCGCAGTTCGAGCGCCCGCGCTCGCTGCTCGATCTCGAGTGGGGATCCTTCGATCATTATCGCGCGACGCTGGACACGAACCAGCCGGTCGGCGCCGGGCGCACGATGGCGGTCCGCCTCGTCGGCATGTATTGGAGCCGCAAATCGGCGCAGGATTTCGACTACGGGCACCGGCGGTTCCTCGCCCCGATGTTTAGCTGGCGCCTCACGCCGGCCACGACGGCGACCGTGACGATCACCGATTACCGGGACCGCTACCACAAGCCGTGGGGCCAGGCCTTCACGCTGCCGCCCTACGTCGGCAACAACCTCACGCTCTCCTTCGGGCTCAACCTCCCGCGCGAGCGCGCGTGGGCCGAGCCTTACTCCGTCCAATACGAGCAGGGCCGCCGCTACAACGTCACCGTCGAGCACAAGGTCAGCGACAACTGGTCGCTCAAGCTCGCGGGCTTCTCCTCGAGTTACAACTACCACGAGTCGCCCACCACGATCCTGCGCGATGTCGTGCTCGTCGGCGGACGCTACCTGATGCAGCGGAGCTGGCGTTACTCCGCCAATCCCGTCGACTCGGACACGCTCGCGCTGGACTCGGCGTGGAAGTTCAAGCTCGGGCCCACGCGCCACACGCTCATCGCGCTCGCGCAGTATGCCGCCAACGAGAGCGCGACGGTCCAGTATCTCGGCCGCAGCGCCACCGGCAACACGACCGATGTCCTCCCGCGCCTCGACATCCTGAATCCCGTCTACGGCGGCCAGCCCGCCTCGGTCGCGCTGAGTTCGTCCACCGAGGGCAAGGGCTCCAGCTTCGGCACGGCGGTGCAGGAGCAGGCCTATTTGTTCAAGGACCGGCTCATCCTTCAGGCGGCGGTGCGTTTCAACCGCAACGAATCCGAGGGCTACAACGTGCTCACGCGCGTGCGCGACACGCCGAAGGCCAAGACCAAGTGGACGCCGCGCTTCGGCGCCGTTTACCGGCCGACGGACAGCGTGGCGCTCTACGGCAGCCGCTCGGAGACATTCACGCCCGTGTTTTCCGTCAACCCGGACGGCCGGACGTTCACGCCGCCGACCTCCAAGCAGGATGAGATCGGGGTGAAGTTCGATCTCTGGAAGGGCCGCGCCTCGGCCACGATCGCCCACTACAAGCGCTCCGATCGCAACACGATCGTCCAGGACCCGGATCCGATCCGCGCGAGCGGCGGCTACCGGATCCAGATCGCGGGCGACGAGATGACGGGCAACGAAATCGATCTCTACCTCAACCCGGTCGGCGGGCTGCAGTTGATGATCGGCGCCTCGAAGCTCGAGGCGAAGACGCTCTCCGGCCTGCGCACGCGCGGCGTCCCGGACAAGCAGGCGAGCGTGCTTGCCAAGTATGCGTTTCAGGAAGGCCCGCTGAAGGGCTTCGCGCTCGGGTCGGGCTACACGTGGCGGGGCCGCCGCGCGGGCGATACCGGCAACACGTTCTGGCTGCCGGGCGCGAATCTTTACAACGCCTTCGCGACCTACGCGTGGGGCAAGTATGCGTTTCACCTGAAGGTCGAAAACGTCGTCGACGAATACTACGCCAACAACGCCGTGAACCGAAACGTCATCTCGCTCGGCCCGCCGCGCTCGTTCACGCTGCGGGTCTCGCGCGAATTCTAGCGCGAAGCTCTCGCCGCCCAAGCCTGCGTGATGGTCCGCCTCCTCTGTCTCCTCCTTGTCTCCTGCGCGCTCGCGCCGGCGCAGTCGCCGGAGGCGTTTGGCGTCTCCAATCTCACGCCGCCCGTCCTCGACCTCCTGCCCGGCCCGCGATATTCGCCGCGGCTGCGCGTGTGGCAGGGCATTCCGAGCATCGAGCGCACGGCGCGGGGACGGTTGTGGGCCACGTGGTATGGCGGGCCGATCATCGAAGGGGAGCGGGGCGAGGGCAATTACGCCGTCCTCGTCACGAGCGACGACGATGGCCGCACGTGGTCGCCGCCCGTCGCGGTCTACGACGCCACGCCCTTCTTCGGCGGCATCACGCTCGATCCGCATCTGTGGATCGATCCCGCGGGCCGGCTCTGGTGGTTCGTCAATCGCGTGCTCCCCGGCGTGAAAGATCCCAACGGCACGTTCTCCGTGTGGGGCTTCCGCACCGACGATCCGGACTCGCCCGCGCCGGCGTGGCACGCGCCCGTCTTTGCCGGCTACGGCAGCGCGCTCAACAAGCCCACCGTGCTCTCCAATGGCGACTGGCTGCGCCCCGTTGACACGTTCGACAGGAGCGACCCGGAGCGCACGCGCTTCTGGGTGTCGCGCGATCGGGGCAGGACCTTCTCGTTTCTCGCGAAAACGCCGATCAAGGACGGGTCCTTTTCCGAGCAGATGGTCGTCGAGCGCCGCGACGGCAGCCTGCTCGCGTTCTCCCGCGCGCGCTACGGCATCGCGCAGATCGAGTCCTTCGATCGCGGGGCGACGTGGAAAAACGACCGGCCGTTCACCACCGAGCGGGGCGTGAACGCGCGCTTCCACTTTCGCCGGCTCAAGTCCGGCGCGCTTCTCCTCGTGCTCAACGACGACCCCAAGGTGCGCACGCGCATGACCGCGCTGCTCTCCGAGGACGAGGGCCGCACCTGGCCGCACCGGCTGCTCCTCGACGACCGCGCGCTGGTCACGTATCCCGACGCCACCGAGGGCGCGAACGGTTTCCTCTACCTCATCTACGACCACGGCCGCTACGTGAGGGATGCGCAGGAGATCCTGTTCGCGAAGTTCACCGAGGCCGACATCCGGGCCGGCAAACTCGTCAACCCGGACAGCCGCCTCCGCCAGGTGATCAACCGCCTCGCCGATCACGGCGGCGGCGTGCGCGTGACCAACGAAATGAAGCAGGCGCGCGACGCGCACGAAAAGCGGCTCTCCGAGGCCGCCGCCAGGAAGTAGCCGCCCCTCCGCGCCCGATCCCCCGACTTACCGCCATGCAACCGACCCAGCACCTCGTCCGCCGCGTCGCGACCCTCCTGGTCGCATCCGCTTTTCTGTTCCTCGTTCCCGTGCGGCTCGCCGCGCAAGCCGCCGCCACCGGGTCGATCGAGGGCCGCGTCTCGAATTCCGCCGCCGGCACCAATCTCAAGCAGGTGCGCGTCGTCGCGGAGGGCACGGCGTTCGAGACGTTCACCGACGAGGCCGGCGAGTTCCGGCTCGTGGGCGTCCCGGCGGGCGAGGTCACGCTGCGCATCTCCGCCGCGGGTCTCGGCCAGCAGACGGCGCGCGTGCGCGTCGCCGCCGGCCAGGCGGCGCGCCACGACTTCGATCTCGGCGCCCGCGATCCCGCGGCGGCGACTAGCGGCGCGCCGCGCGATCAGGTCGTGCTGCTCGATGCCTTCACCGTCGCCGAGCGCGAGCTGAGCGCGCAGTCCGCGGCGCTGCAGGAGCAGCGCACCGCGCCGAACATCAAGAACGTCGTCGCGTTCGAGGAGTTCGGCGATCTCGGGGACGGCAACCCGGGCGAGTTCCTGAAATTCGTGCCCGGTATCCAGGTCTCCATGTCGCCCGCGATTCCGAGCGAGGCCTCGATCCGCGGCATGCCGGGCAGCGGCACGCTGCTCACGGTCGATGGCGTGGAGATGTCGTCCGACGGCCCGGCCGGGCGCGGCGGGAGCTTCACGGCGTCCAACGTCGCCAACATCGACCGCATCGAGATCACCAAGGTCCCCACGCCCGACATGCCGGCCAACGCCGTCGGCGGCATGATCAACGTCGTCGGCAAGAACGGCTTCAGCCGCCGCCTGCCGCAGTTTTCCTACAATGTCTTCGGGCTGCTCACGACCAAGGAGCCGTTCTCACGGCTCGGGCGCGAGCTGTTCGAGAGTGGCAGCGCCGACCGCTCCACCAACGGCCCGCGCTTCCGGCCTGGCTTCGACTTCACCTACATCAAGCCGATCAGCCCGAAACTCGCGGTGTCGTTGAGCGCCGGATACAACAAGCGCTGGGAGGACAAGGACAACCTCGCCCCCACGTGGAACCGCGTCGCCCTCATCCAGACGCAGAGCCAGGTGGCGGCGCAAATCTCGACGCGCGAGCGCAAGGTCGCCTCGGCGCGCGTCGATTGGAAGCCCGGCCGCGGGCACGCGTTGTTCGCCAATCTCCAGTTCACCGCCGACAACGTCATGTCGCGCATCAACACCTTCACGCAGGCCTATGGTGCCGGCGCGACCGGTGGCGAGAACTTCACCCAGGGCGCCGCCACCGGCGTCGGCACCGTCACGCTCGCGACGACCTATCGCGAGCAGCTCAAGGACACCTGGGCCGGCTCACTCGGCTACACGCTCGACCGGGGCGGGTGGAAAGTGGAGACGCGCCTCGCGCGCTCGCAGTCGCGCCGCCGCACGCTCAGCGCCGAGCCCGGCCACGATTACTTCGGCACCACCAGCGCCACCATCCCGAACCTCATCCTCCGCGCCGACAACTTCGGCGAGCAGCGTTTCGGCACCCCGCCCACGGTCACCGGCCGGACGCGCACCGGCCAGCCGATCGACATCACCGACGGCCGGCTCTACTCGCTGAACAGCGCGACCTCGCCGCAGGAGCCGCTCATGACCAACGCCCTCACGTCGGCGAAACTCAGCGCCACGCGCGCCTTCGCCTTCCGCGTGCCCGTGCTGGTGAAGGCCGGCGTCGATTTTTCCCTGAACGAGCGCGATCTGCGCACCGAGACGCGCACGTGGAATTTCCGCCCGACCTTCGCCGCCGGTTCGCCCGAGCGGCTCGTCGGCAGCTACGACCTCATCAACCAGGGCTACTCCGACCAGCGTTCCTTCAAGAACGGCGAGCACGTCCGTTGGATCGATCCGCGCAAGGTCTACGCCCTCTACCTCGCGAACCCCACCTGGTTCGTGCTCAACGAGGCCGCCTACCACACGTCGCGGGTCAACGGCTCGCAGGAGCTCGACGAGGCGATCACCGCGCCCTACCTCCGCACCGACCTCAAGCTGCTCGAGAACCGCCTCTGGATCGCCGGCGGCGTGCGTTACGAGCGCACCGACAACCGCGGCGTCGGCGGGCTCAACGACATCCGCGCCACCTACCAGCAGGACGCCAACGGCAACCTCCTTCGCAACGCCGCGGGCCAGCCCATCCGCGTCCCTGGCGACGCCCTCGCGCTCGCGCGGCTCCAATACCGCGAGCGCGCCGCGTCCGGGAAAAAGCACTACGGCGACTATTACCCGAGCGTGAACACGAGCTACGCGTTCTCCGAGAGCTTCGTCGCCCGCGCCGCCTATGCGCGCACCATCGGCCGCCCCGACGTCAACTTCATCGTCCCGACCCGCGCGATCGCCGATCCCGCCGTGGCCGAGAACAACCGCGTCATCACCGCGACCAATCCCGGCCTCGCCCCGTGGACGGCCGACAACTACGACCTCAGCTTCGAAAGCTATGGGGTGAAGGGCGCGACCGTGGCCGTGAGCCTGTTCCGGAAGAACGTGACCGGTTTCTTCGTCTCGTCGCGCGCCGATGCCACGCTCGCGCTGCTCGCCGAGATGGGCCTCAACGACGACTATCTCGACTACGATGTCGTCACCACGCGCAACTCCGCCAACTCCGTCCGGATCGACGGCCTCGAGTGGAGCTGGCGCCAGTCGCTCAAGCCCTTCGCCGCGCTCCCGAAGTGGACCCGCGGCATCCAGCTGTGGATGAACGGCACGCATCTCACGATCGGCGGCTCCGGCGTGGACGAGTTCTCCGGTTACTCGCCGCGCATCCTCAATTGGGGCGCGAGCTATGCCAGCGCGAAGTTTCTGCTCAAATACAACGTCTCGCGCATCGGCCGGCAGCGGACCTCGCTCGACCTCGTGAGCGCGACGGTGCCCGCCGGCACCTACCAGGCGCAGGACACGCGCATGGTCGCCGACGGCTCCGTGGAGTATCGCTTCCACCCCAAGCTCGCGGTCTACGCCTCGGTCCGGAATCTCACCAACGAGCCGCGCCCCCTCATCACTTACTCGCCCAACGCCCCCGCCTACACGTATCCGCGCACCTACAACTACTACGGCTCGCTCTGGACGATCGGCGTGAAGGGGACGTTTTAAGAATGGATTGGAAGGCGGAACGCGTTGTCCCCAACGCGCTGGCCAGCTTCACGGCGTAGCCCAAGCGCGTTGAGGACAACGCGCTCGCCCGCGGTGCACTTTCCCTCGGTCATGACCCTCTCCCTCGACCAAAACCTCGCCGGCCTCGCGCTGCTCTTCGCCGCCGAGCGCGCCACGCTGCGCCGCTTGGGCGGCTGGCTGGCGGGCATCGTCTACTGGGACGCCAAGCTCTCCGCCGGCACGCACCTTGGGGAAGATGCGCAGCACGCGGAGGCGCTGCTCAAGCGTCTGCATGAACTGAAAGACCTCGGCGCCGAACGACGCGTGCTCGCACCGATCGAGCGCGTGCTCGACCGCGCCGCCGCCGCACCGGACGGCGACGCGTTTCTCGGCGGCATTTACCGGGTGATCAAGCCGTGGCTCCTCGCGCGCTACGAAGAACACCTGCGCCACACGGATCCCGTGATGGACGCGCCCACGGTGGCGATTCTCGAGCGGATCATCGCGGACAAGCAGCGGCAGCTCGCGTGGTTCGCGGCGTATCGCCCGCGCTACAGTCCCGCGCCCGATCCCGCCCACACGCGCGCGTGGGAGGATGAGCTGCGCGCCGCGCTCGCGCGCCTCGCCAGGGACGGTGACGAATGCAGCCCGCCGCGTGAGCGGCGGGAGGATTCCGAATCGAGTCTTCCCGGCTCCCACCCGCGGGGCGACGCGACCCATGCCGCGGCTCCGTTCACGGTGTTTCTCACGCCGCGGCGCGACGCCTGTTTTCGCACCGCCACGCGGCGCGAGTGGCTGCTGCACCCGCAGACCGACGACGAGCACCGGCTCTCCGTTTTCTGGAATCACACGCAGGAGATGCAGTTCGCCGAATCGCTCGGCGAGACGCTCTACGAGAGCGCGGAGATGCCGTGGGCGTTTCATCACGATCTCGCGCGGCACCTCGCCGACGAAATCCGCCACACCCGCATGGGCTGCACGCGGCTCGAGCAGCTCGGCGTGCCGCTCGATCGCTATCCGATGCTCGTGCAGAATTACGCGATGCGGGCGCAGCTCGATCCGATGACGCGCTTCTGCCTGATGACGCTCGTGATCGAGGCGGCGTCGTTCGAGAAGAAGCGCCAGAACGTCGAACGCTTCGCCGCCGCCGGTGACGAGATTTCGGCCCGTTACGAAAGTTACGACATCCGCGACGAGATGCTGCACGTGAACTTCGGTCACGTGTGGGTGCCGATCATGCTCAAGGTCTATCACGACCACCGCAGCGTGCCCGAGCTCGTGCAGCAGTGCCGCGATCTGCTCGAGGCCGCGAATCGCGGCGTGACCGTCGCACCCGCCGGAGGATACGCGTGAGATGACCGCCCTTTCCCTTCGTTCGTCGATTCTGGGTAGGGCGAGGCGGGCCCCCCCCGCCCGCGGCGGGGAAAGGGGACCCGGGGGGGGGGGCCCCCCCCCGGCCGGGGCGTTATCCTGCGCCCCGGGGGGGGGGGGGGCACGCCTCGCCCTACCACCCGAACCGCTTCGTTTTCATGATTCCTTCCTTCGTTCGCAAGAAACTCGCCGCGGGAGAGACCATCCTCACCGCCAAGGCCTGCTACGCCGATCCCGAGCTCGTCGAGCTGATCGCCTCGAGCGGCTTCGACGCCATCTGGCTCTGCCTCGAGCACCGCCGCCTCGATCCCGCGCTGGTGTATTCGCTGATCCAGGCCTGCCGGCTCGGCGGCGCCGACGCGCTCGTGCGGGTGAAACCGGCGAATCACGCCGACGTGCTCTGGCTCCTCGAGGCGGGCGCGCGCGGCCTCATGCTGCCGCGCGTGCGTCATCCCGACGAGGTGCGCGAGGTCCTTGCCGCGATGAAGTTTTTCCCGGAGGGCCGGCGCGGCAACGACGGCGTGCATGCCGATGCCGACTTCGGGCGGCTCGCGCTCGCCGACTATACCGCGGCCGCCAATCGCGAGACGTTTCTCGTCGTGCAGGTGGAGGAGCCGGAGGTGGTGCCGCATCTCGATGCGATTGCGGCGATGCCGGGAGTCGACGCGCTCTTTGTCGGCCCCGGCGATCTCACCCTCGGCCTCGGTCAGACCGGCCCACTCGACGGGCCGGAGGTGATGGCCATCGTCGGCGCCGTCGCCGCGGCCTGCCGGCGTCATGGCAAGCGCGCGGGCATTCCCTGCGCCGCGGATCAGGTCTCGAAATATCGCGCGCTGGGCTACACGTTCTTCAACGTGATCAGCGACTACCGTTGTGTGATGCAGGGCGTGAAACACGCGCTGGCCACCGCCCGCGGATGATTTTCCCATGAAGCCCCTCTGGTTTGCCGGTGCCGCCTTGGTCGCGGGCGCAGTCCTTTCCGCCGCCCCGCGCGTGGTCGATTATTCGATCCAACTCGATCTCATCCGCGAGGGCTACGACGGCGTGCACTGCTGGGTGCACCCGCGCGCCGGCATCGTGCCGAATCCCCGGGGCGGTCCGCCCGCGGTCGTGCTCACGCAGCAGCAGCTCTGGCTGAAGGGCAGCGATGTGTTCGGCCCGCTGAATGAAATGCGGACCGACGATCTCGGCCGCACGTGGAACGGACCGGTCGAACATGCGGCGACCCTCGGCCTCCGCAGCGAACCAGACCACGCGACCGTCGGCGCCTGCGATTTCTGGCCGAAGTGGCACGCGGCCTCCGGCAGGCTCCTCGGCATC
>CAZENI010000303.1:0-10075 GCA_964513055.1 uncultured Opitutus sp. | reverse complement strand
GAAGCTCGGCCTCCTCTGAGCCGGCGGACGGAACGGGAGAAACGAAGCGGAAGAAAATCGTGGAGGCGGGTGCCGGGAGCACGTCCGCCGCCGGCCATCACCCCTTCCCCATGCTGCGCACCCGGCTCTACCTCGGCCTCCTGCCGCTGCTCCTCCTGATCGTCGCGACCGGCGGCTACGCCATCCATCGCGTGTGGGATCTCGCGGGCTCGCTGTCGCGCGATTTGGTGAACAACTACCGCGCCGTGCTGGCGTGCCAGCAGATGCGAACCTCGGCCACGTTGCTGACGAGTGCGTTGTCGCCCGCGGTCCTGGGCGAGGGGGAGCGGCGCGCCTTCGAGGAGCATCGCGCGGCGTTCAAGCGGGAGCTGATGACGCAGACGGCCGCCTCCGCCGGATCCACCCGCTCCAATCTCGTGGCCGCGCTCGACACTGCGTTTGCCGGGCTTTCCGCCCTCGGCGAACGCCAGTTGCGGGCCGGCGCCGGCGCGGCGCGCGGCGAGGAGATGCGGGCGCGCAATGCCGCGCTGATCCGCGTGCTCCAGGCCATCGACCATCTCACGCGGCGCGATTTCGCCGCCGCGCAGCAGACGGCCTCGCGGGTCGAGCATCTCGCCACGGAGACCGAGCGGGTGATGTTGTTCACCATCGCCGGCGGCTTCGTGCTCTCGCTCCTGCTCGCGTGGCGACTGGCTGCGTCGCTGCTCGCACCGATCCGGATGTTCACGGCGTCGGCCGTGGCGCTGGGCGAGGGTGATCTGGAACGCGAGGTGCCGGAGCTCTCGCGGGACGAACTCGGCCAGTTGGCGCGCGCGTTCAACACCATGGCGGCCCGGCTGCGGGCCTACCGCGATGCGACGCTGGCGCGGGTGCTCCGCGTGCAGCGCACGATGGAGGCCACGCTGACCTCGGTGCCCGACCCGGTGTTCGTGGTCGGCCGCGACGGCGTGCAGGAAGTCCGCAATCCCGCCGCGGCGCGGCTGGGGGAGGGGCCCGACTTTGCAGCCGGTTTCCCGCCCGCGATTGCGGAGATCGTGGCACAGGTGCTGCAGACCGGGGAGCACTACCTGCCGGTGGACTATGCCCGCGCGGTGACGCTGCGCCTGGGGCGCGAGGACCGGCACTACCTGCCGCGGGTGCTGGCGGTCGGCGACAAGCTCACCGAGTTCAGCGGGGTCGCGGTCATCCTGCAGGACGTCACGAAATTCCGGCTGATGGACGACGCGAAGACGAACCTCGTGGGGACGGTGAGCCACGAGCTGAAGACGCCGCTCACGAGCCTGCGCATGGCGCTCTACCTCCTGCTCGAGCAGAACCTGTCGGCGCTCTCGCCGCAGCAGCGCGAACTCCTGGAGGACGCGCGGGACGACGCGGACCGTTTGCTCCGGATTCTGGATACGCTGCTCGACCTCACGCGGCTGGAGAGCGGGGCGTCGCCGCTCGAGCGGTCCGAGGTGGGCGTGGCGGCGCTGCTCCGGCGCATCGCCGGGGAGGCGCACCCGTTCATCGACGGGGCGGGCCAGCGGCTGGCGGTGGTGATCGCACCGGCGCTCGGCGGCGCCACGGTCAACGTCGACGAGGCGCGAATCCGGCATGTGTTCATGAACCTGCTCACCAATGCCGCGAAATACACGCCCGGGGGCGGGTTCATCACGCTGAGCGCGGCGCCCGGGGAGGAGGGGTTTGTGCGGTTCGGCGTGCGCGATCAGGGCCCGGGCATCGCGGTCGACCACGTGGGCCGGATCTTCGAGCGGTTCTACCGGGCGCCGCACCCGGCCCAGCGGCCCGGCGCGGGCCTCGGGCTCGCGATCGCGCGGGAGATTGTCGTGGCGCACGGCGGCTCGATTGCGTGCGCGAGCGTGGAGGGCGAGGGCAGCGAGTTCTATTTCGTGCTGCCGCGCCGGGGCATCGGAGGGGGACCGTAGGCAGGTTGGGAAATCGCCCCATAGCGCAACGCATCGACTTGCCTCATAGTCTCATCGGCCCGCGCGGCGCGGGTTTTCGTCCGCAAACAACCACCTCCATCCCGATATTCCTATGAAAAACCGAAACGACACCGGCACCGCTGAAACTCCCGAACAGTTGATCGAGCACATCAGCCGCTTGATGGCCGAGGCCGAGGCGATGATCACCGGGCCGGTCACCGAACAGGCGGGCGGCCGCCTCGCCGAGATTCGCGAACGCCTCGAGACGGCGCGCGATCGGCTCACCGAGGCCTACGGCCAGGCGCGCAAGAAGGTCGTCGCCGGCGCGAAATACACCGACGAAGCGATCCGCACGCATCCGTATCAGTCGCTCGCGATCGCGCTGGGCATCGGCGTCCTCATCGGAGCCCTGATCCGCCGCAACAACAGCTAAACCGCATGGAATCGCGCTCGCCCGGCCGTTCCGGCCTGCTGGGAAACTTGCGCGGCTTCGCTGACAGCCTGCTGGGCTCCGCCCATGATCGGCTGGAGCTGCTCGCCGTCGAGCTGCACGAGGAGAAGTTTCGGCTGATCCAGGTTTTCATCTGGATCAGCGCGATCGTTTTCCTGACGCTGCTTGCGCTGGTGTTCGTGAGTCTGGCAGTCGTGGTGGTCTTTTGGGATACCGCGCGCCTGACCGCGATCGGCACCCTGGCCGGCGGCTACACGCTGGGACTGATCGGGACCATCATTGGCTTCCGGCGTTACCTGAGAACGCAGCCCCGGCCGTTTGCGGCGACCCTCGGCGAGCTGAAGCACGATCGCACATGTATCCACGCGGAGAACTAGACGATCTGGCCGCGCGCAAGGTGATCCTGCAGGCCCGGATCGCGGTGCGGCGCTGGGAGTGCGCGCAGGCGGCGGCCGAACTCGCGCAGCCGGTTGCGCTGGTTGATCGCGCCCTCGAACTGTGGGCGCGAATCTCCCCGTTCGTGAAACTGCTCGCGGTGCCGGCAGGCGTGATGCTGGCGAAGCTGCTGCGCGGCAGGTCCCGCCAGGGCGGAGGGCGAGGCGGCAAGCTGGCCGCCCTGCTCGGTTTGATTCCGATGGTCGTGCGGGGTTACCAGTTTGTGCAGAACCTGCGGGCCGCGCAGGGGACACGCCCGTCGCGGCCACCGCGGCCGCGGCCGCCGGCTGCCGCGCGCGAGGCGCGGCCGGCCCGGTAGCCCCGCCGGGCAGCCCGCGGCGGAGGCTCAGGCTTTGCGCGTGATCACCTGCGGCGCGGCATCGATCTGGCCGCGGGTCACGCCGAGCTGATTCAGCAGTTTCAATTCGCGCCAGAGGTCCGCCCCGGAAATCTCGCCGCGCAGCAACTGGCCGTAGCGCGTGAGCGTGCGGCCGACCTCGTCCGCGGACTCGTTGACGAATTCGATCCGGAAGCTGCGCACGCCGAGCTCGAGCAGGCGCGCGGCGTATTCCGCGCCGGTCTGGGCGCGGTTGTTGAAGACGGTGTTGCGGCAGCCGGCGTCGGCCTTGAGCGGCAGCTCGGCGCCCACGCGGTCGCGGAGGGCGACGCGGTGCTTGTCGCAGGGCCGGCCGCAGTCGCGGTAGTCCTTGCCCGTGGACAGAAACGCGCAAAACACGCAGTGCTCCATGTGAAACATCGGCATGTGCTGGTGGATCGTGAGGTCGAACCACGATGCCGGCGCCGATTGCAGGAGCGCCTCGAGCTGCGTGATGTTGAGGTCGTAGCTCGCGGTCACGCGCTCCAGGCCGTGGTGCGTGAGAAAGTATTCGGCGGTCCAGGGGTTCGCGACGTTGAGGGAGAAGTCCCCGCGCCGGCGATCGGCGGCGAAGAACGCGAGGTGGTCGTAGTTGCGGACGAGGTATCCATCCGCCTCGGACGAGCGCACCTGCTGGAGGATCCATTCCTCGCCCGGCTTGAAGATGCGGGGCGGGGCGACCCAGATGGAGGAGGCGGCCGGGTGCGGCGATGTGAGGTCCGCGGTCGTCGCGCGCTGCAACTCGCGGAAGCGCGCGACGGCGTCGCGGTAGTGCTTCGGATTCTCGAACTCGCAGTAGATTGTTCGCGCCCCCGCGTGCCAGGCGGCGTCGAGCTGTTCGAGGAGGCGGATCACGGCGATGATCTCCGGAGCCGGCGGACCCGGGGTGCGGGGGGAGAAATCGGGCCGCTGGAGTTCGCGGGTGGTCCAGCGTTTGGGTGCGGCGCGAAGCTGATCGAGGGCGGCGGCGGCCTCGCGGCGCAGGCGGTTCAGCTCGCTCACCGGCACGATCACGTTGCCCTCGAGGAACGAGTGCAGCGTGCCGAGCTTGAAGGGCGTGCCGCCGAGGCGCCCGAGCTGTTCGCGCAGGCGCTCCGGCGTGAGCGGCTGTTTCTCCGCGGCGGCGAGCGGGACGGCCGACTGCACCTGCGCGACGTGGCCCTCGCCATCGCTGGCGATGAGCGTGAGCGGGGACCCGAGGCGGCCGTGCACTTCGAGGGCGATCGGACGCTGGAAACGGATCGACTCGCCTTCGTAGGTGGCTCGCAACTCGCGATCGAGGGCGGGGTCGTTGGTCTTCCACACGAACTGGCCCGGGCGGATGCGGCGCCAGTCGATGTCGCCCTGGCCGAAGCGCAGCGTGGTCTCACCGCCGCCGCGGGGCTCGACCTGATAGACGCGCCCGCCTTCCTCGCGCTCGTCGGGTTTGCCGGCGTCGAACACGAGGCCGTCGCCCGGCTTCAGCGGGGCCTCGAGGCGAAGGGTCACCGTCTCGTGTGCGACGGCGGTCACGGTGCCGAGGAAGACGCCGCGCTTGGTGCCGAAACGCGCGTGCGCGAGCTCCTGGTTGTGGATTCCGCGGAACCAGCCCGAGTAGAGGCCGCGCGAGAAGGCCATCTGGAGTTCGTAGTGGGGAGACGGATGCGGCGGCGTGGCGCCGCTGGCGGGCCGGGCGGCGGCGGGGCCCGCGAGGCGATCGAGCGCCTGGCGGTAGACGCGCGTGATGCTCGCGACGTATTCGGGCGATTTCAGGCGGCCCTCGATCTTGAGGGAGGCGACGCCGACGCGCACGAGTTCCGGCAGCACGTCGATGCCAGCGAGGTCCTGCGGGCTGAGCAGGTAGCGTCGATCGCCGAGGTCCACTTTCCGGCCGTCGGCGATCAAATCGTAGGGCAGGCGGCAGGCTTGCGCGCACTCGCCGCGATTGGCGGAGCGCCCGCCGAGGGATTCGCTCGTGAGGCACTGGCCGGAGTAGGCCACGCAGAGCGCGCCGTGGACGAAGACCTCGAGCGGCATCGCGGTGGCGGCGCCCGCCTGGCCGGCGCCGATTTTCTCGATTTCGGCGATCGAGTTTTCCCGCGCGAGCACGACGAGCTGCGCGCCGAGCTCGCGCGCGAAATCCACGCCCGCCGCGCTCGTGATCGTCATCTGGGTGGAGCAGTGGATCGGGAAGTCCGGCGACAGGGCGCGAATCATCCGGCAGATGCCGATGTCCTGCACAATCGCGGCGTCGACGCCGGCGGCGATGATGGTGCGGAGATAGTCCTCGGCGTCGGCCAGTTCGTTGGCGAACACGAGGGTGTTGAAGGTGACGTAGCCCCGCACGCCGCGCCGGTGCAGGAACGCCATCAGCGCCGGCAGATCGGCCTGGGTGAAGTTCTTGGCACGCATCCGGGCGTTGAAACGTTCGAGGCCGAAGTAGATCGCGTCGGCGCCGTTTTCGACGGCGGCGCGCACGCAATCCCAGTCACCCGCGGGGGCGAGCAATTCCGGGCGGCGCGCGGCCGGGGCGGCGGGCACGGAGGGAGCGGGAGCGGTGAGCGTGGACACGGGCGAAAGTCGTCGGGCGCGAGGTGAAGGGAAAGCCTAGATCGCAGCCTCGGTGGGAGCGGGCGCGATCGGGGTGGGCGCGGGCGCGGAGACGTGCGGTGCCGCCGCACGCAGTTCGGCGGCGCACAGCACGGTCAGGATGAAGAACGCGATGGAGGCGTAGCCCAGCATCGGCATGCCGGCGAGGTGCCCCGCGGGCGTGCGCGTGATGAACATCTCGCCGGCGAGGATGTTGGCGCCGGCGCTGGCGGCCTGTTGCAGCGCGGCGTTCACGCTCATGAAGCCGCCGCGGTAGCGCGCCCCGACGGCGTTGGTCACCATCGTCATGGCGGGGGAGAACCGTCCGGACATCGTGACCATGAAGGCTGCCATCGCGATCGATGCGACCACGACCGACGAGGGACCCATGTGGGTGACGAAGAGGACCGTCACGATCGCGCCCACCGACATGATCGTGAGGAGCTTGAGCCGATCCATGTGATCGCTGAGCCAGCCGACGAAGGGCGTGGACAGCGCGGTCGCGAGGCCGCCCACCATGTAGGTGATGGGCAACTGGACCTTTTCGTCGAGGCCGACGTTGTAGATGAAGGACGGCGCGATGAAAGGGATCAGGACGCCGCCGGCCATCACGAGGACGGCACCCAAGGCAAAGGCGCGGCGGTGCACGCGGTGCGCGAGGATTTCGCGCATCTGTCGCAGTGGCTGGTGATCGTGCACCGCGGTGTGGATCGGCGGGAGGACGAGCGCGGCCAGGGTCAGGATCGAGGCGGCGCAGCCGGCTAGGAGGAAAAACGGAGCGTGCCAGCCGAACTTGCCGGCCAGGACCAGACCCAGAGGCACGCCCAGCACCAACGCGACGGGGAACGCCGCCATCACGATGCTCATCGCCCGGCCGCGGCGGGCGGGCGGGATGATGTCTCCGACCATCGCGCTCACCATCGAGCCGGCCAGTCCGCCAAAGGCTCCCGCGATCAGCCGCGCAGCGAGGAGCGCGTGGTGGTTGGGGGCGAGGCCGCAGGCGAGGGTCGCGAGCCCGAAGCCGGCATAGAGAAACACCAGCGAGCGCTTGCGATCGAAGCGATCGAGCACGAAACCGCCCGCCAGGCCCGCGATGGCGGCGGCGAAACCGTAGGCGGCCACGAGGTGCGTGAACTGGGCCGGCGTGATCTGGAAGACTTCCATCAACTGCGCGCCCAGCGGCATCATGATCATGAAATCAAGGATGTGCGTGAACTGCACCGCCCCCAGCGTAAGGAGCGTGGCACGCTCGCGCGCCGGCGTGAGCGCGTGATGTTGACCGCTGGACGACATGGAGGGGGGAGCGTTGATCGTTTTGGCCAAAGCGCAACCGTCAGGTCGCCGCGGTCGGGGTCGGGTCGAGGCTGCGGCGCACCTGCTCGCGCAGCAGGGTCAGGAACTGTTCGGCGCCGCGGCTCTGGTAGCGTTGCAGGTGCCGGATCACCACCAGTTCGCGCGTGGGTTCGCTGCCGGTGAGCCGCAGGTAGGTGAGGGAATCGCGATCGTCGGGCAGGCGGGCGAGTTGGGGAAGCAGCGAAATACCGAGGCCCATGGACACAAACTGTTTGAGGGTTGCGACCTGGGCGCAGCGAAAGCCGATCCGAGGCTGGAATTTTTGGTCACCGAAGAAGGCGCGGATTTGCGAGGCCAGGGCGCTCGAATCGCCGAGGGAGACGAACGTCTCCTCGGACAGGTCGCTGATGCTGATCTCGCTGCGGGTGGCGATCGGGTGCTTCTTGCCCACGACGAGGAGGAGCGGCTCGGTGAGGAGCGGTTCGACGGAGATGCGGTGCTCTTTCACGGGCAGGGGAACGACGGCGAGGTCGAGTTCTCCCTCGACGACGGCCCGGACCAGGTTGGCGCGGAAGTCCTCGCGGGCGTCGATCAGCAGGTTCGGGTGCGACTCGTGCAAGGCAGCGATGAACGGCGACATCAGGTAGGGCATCACCGTCTGGACCGCTCCTACGGTGATGCGCCGGCCCATACTCGGATGGTCGCCGAGTTCCTTCGCCGCATTCTCAACCTCGAAGAGGATCCGGCGCGCACGGTCGAGGAAGGCCACACCCGCCTCCGTGAGGACGGCCTTGCGGCCCAGTCGGTGGAAAAGCTTATGCCCCACTTCGCTTTCCAGCTTCAGTATCTGCTGGCTCAGCGAGGGTTGAGAGACGTGGGAGCGCTCGGCGGCGCGGGTGAAGTTCTCGGTCTCGGCGATCGCGACGAAGTAGCGGAGTTGGTGTAATTCCATAGGAAGTAACTATGAAAGCAATAGGAAGGTGCGATTTCAACTATTGCGAGAGGCTGGTATAGTCGCGGCCGTCGAATCGAGAAGGTTCGGCGAAATCAGAACAAACTATGAACAAGAACATCCTGTTGGTTGCGGTCCCCGTCGGCGTTCTCGCCGTTGCCGCGCTCGTGCTTTCTTCCCGTTCCCCGGTTAACGCGGAGTCCCTGATCGGCTACGTGAGCGTGTTCGCACTGCTCAGCGTGGCGGCCTTGGAATACCGCATTAGCTGGAAACGGCTCTTCGGTCGCAGCTAACCACCGGCGAGTCGGGGTTTGCCCCGACGAAACCGGTCTGAGGAGTCCGGTTCGATGAACGAAAACGGTTCAGCGGACTTGGACTGAAAGCGATCGAAGCGAAGCGTCTGTAACAGGGGCCCGGAGCAATCCGGGCCCCTTTTTATTTTCGGCGCGACACGCCGCGCGGCCGGGACGAGGCTTTTCCGTCAGTCGTAGACAAACCCCCGGGCCCATGACGCTCAGCAGGCAAACACTGCCGAACTCCCACCGCATGGAGGAACAGCCCGAACATGACTCTTGGAAAACCTGGTTTCAGCTCTACGGCCCGAAACTGTTGTTGTGCGCCCGCCAGTGGACGCGCTGTCTCTCGGACGCCGAGGACGTGGTGCAGGAGGCCTTCGTCCGCTACTGGCGGCATCAGCGGGGCCTGCCGGGGGAACCGATGGCACTGCTGGTCACCTCGGTGCGACGCGCGGCCTTCGATCTCGCCCGGCGGGATGGCCGGCGCTCCGTTCGCGAAGAGCGTGCGGCGGGCGGAAGCGACGACGCGGTGGCGTGTTTTCACACCCGACTGGAAGGCGACGAGCGCCGGGTCGCCATCGAAGAGGCCATGCAACGCATCCCGCCCGAGCAGCGCGAGGTCCTCGTGCTCAAAATCTGGGGTGAGCTCACTTTCGAACAAATCGCGACGGAGCTGGGGCTGTCACCCAACACGGCCGCTTCGCGCTATCGCTACGCGCTGGCGGCACTCCGCCAGCAACTGACCGCTGCTGACTGCCATGGATGACGAACTCAAGAACCTGGAAGCGGAATTGAAGCGGCTGCACCCGTCGCCGCCGTCGCCCGTTCTCGTCGCGCGCGTGGAACGCGCACTGGCGGAGGCCCCCGCGCGGCGCGGGCTGGCCGACGTGCATTGGCTGTGGGTGGCCGCGTTGCCGGCCGCGGCGGCGATCGCGCTGCTGTTTACGTCGGCTTCATCCGAGCGCGGCGTCGTGGCTCCGGCCGAGGCGCTTGCTGGGACCGCCGGCAGCGCGGCGGCCAGCGTGGCGGAGGAGCAGCCGCTGAAGCCGGTGGCGGCGGAGAACATCCTTGTTTCGGCCGCAGACGAGGGATTCGTGACGCTGCGGGACGGCACGCCGGCACGGCGCGAACGACTCCAGTATGTCGATACCATCACGTGGAAGAACCCGCGGACCAATGCGTCGCTCACGTGGCGTGTTCCCCGCGAAGAGGTGCGGGTGGTGCCCGTGTCGTTCCAGTAAACGCGAAACCGACGGAGAATTTTCCTTTATGAAAAATACCATGAACTACCTTGCGGTCATCGGCTTTGCGGCCACGGCCTGCTCCCTGATCCAGGCCGCCGAGCCGGCCGCGAGCGTCAAGGAGGAGAAGAAAATGCTGCGCGTGCTGGCGGCTCCCGACCACGAGCGCCGGGTGGTGGGGGTGCCGGCGGAACGGCAGAAACTCGAGATGGAGACGGTGGCGTTCCTGGGAGTCGAGACGTCGTCGGTTTCCGCCACGACCGCCGCGCAACTCGGCCTGCCGCGCGGCACCGGACTCGTCGTGAACCACATCGTGCCGAAGAGCGCCGCCGATGACGCGCTCAAGGTGCATGACATCCTGCTCAAGCTCGACGACCAGATCCTGATCGAGGTGAGGCAGCTCTCCGTCCTCGTGCGAAACCACAAGGAAGGGGATGAGGTGACCCTGACTTACTTGCGCGGCGGACAGAAAGCGACGGCCAAGGTGAAACTGGGAAAAACCGAGGCGCCGAAGCTGGGATGGAATGCGCTCCCCGGC
>CAZENI010000302.1:0-10101 GCA_964513055.1 uncultured Opitutus sp. | reverse complement strand
TCGGCGGGGACGCCTCACCCTACCGCATGGGTCGTCGCGTGCGACGATTTGCGGTGGACCGCACCGACGCAGAGATTTCCTGCCATCGACGGAGGGAGAGGTTCGCCCGGTCACGCCGAGTTCGTCGGGGCCGGGGACTCCCGCGATCACTGCCGCCAGGGGCGGTGCTGGCGGTAGGTGTCGAGCCGGCGCTGCAGGAGCGGGAGGCTGGCCTGATCGTTGGCGGCGCGGGCGAGATCGACGGCGCGCTGCGCGGCGCGGATCGCCTCGGGGAAGCGGCCGACCTCGGCGGTGGCGGCGGCGAACGCGCTCAGGAAGGCCGGGTCGTCCGGCGGGTCGCGGAGCTGCGGCTCCAGCAGCGCGAGCGCGGCGCGGCCGTCGCGCAGCGCGACATTCGCCGTGCTGGCGAGGATCCAGGCGACCGTGGTCGCGGTGCCGGGTTCGTAGCGCCCGGCCAGGGCGCGCCGGAACAGCCGCACGGCCACGGCGTCGGCGCCGTAGTCGTAGAACGCCGCGCCGGCGTGCGCGCAGAGTTCCGCGTGCTGGTCGGCGGGCGTGGCGGCGAGGGCGAGCTCGAAGATTTGCTCCGCGCCGCTCACGTCGTCGCGCGCGAGCCGCGTCAACGCAGTCTGAAGGAGGCGATCTGTTTCCGTCTGATCGAACGCCACCTTGAACAGCAGGACGACCCTGGCGAAGGGCTCGAGTTCGACGCGCCAGCGATAGGGGACGGGCTGCAGCCAGCGCGGCGCGGCGCCGGGCTGCGTGAAGAGCTGGTAGCCGAAGGTCTGCCGGAGCCCCTCGGGCGGCGCCGCGGGGTGGAGCAGCCGGAAATACTCCTCGAGAAACAGGCCGTTGGAGACGAGCGCGACATGGGTGATCCCGCGCGCGCGGATCAGGGCGGCCGCCTCGGCCTCGCTGCGCGCGCAAAAGATCTCCGCGGCGGCCTTCAGCCCCGCGGCGTTTTCCCAGAAGAGCGTGCCGAGCGTGCGGGCTGGCGCGTAGTAGCCGATGCTCATCGAGGCGTTCGGGCTCGCGAGCACGACGAGGTCTCCCGACGGCTCGCTGGCGCGGAGCACGTGCGCGACGTGCCGGAACACGAGCTGCAGGCCGTCGTCCTCGGCGATCCACTGGCGGGCGATCTTGTCGCGCGTGGCGGCGATCCGGCTCGCGCCGATCAGAACCGTCCCGAGCGCGATCGCCCCGAGCAGCGCGAGCCGGCGTCCGCGCGGGGCGGTCGGCACGAGCAGGGCGGCGAGGAAAACGGCGAGGGTCACCTGCGTCGTCCCCAGCATCATCACCCAGCGCAACTCCGCAAAGGTGAGCGCGGCCCAGGCGGCGGCCATCAACGCGAGGAAGAGCAGCCCGAGCCGCGCCGTGCCGCGCAGCCGCCACGCCAGGCCGAGCGCAGCGGTGGCGGCGAGGACGAGTCCGAAATCCTGCCACAGGGGCCGGAAGCCGATGCGCCGGAGCGCCGTCGGCAGCGTCTGGCCCTCGATCACAAAGTGCCGCAGGTCGGCGATGAACGGATCCCGCAGCGCGAAGACCGCGGTGCCGCCGATCGTGATCGCGACGAGCGGCGCGAGCACCGCCGCAAGGGCGAGCGCGAGGCGGCCGGCGGCCGGCGGCGGGGGGGCGGCCGCGTCCCGGTGGCGCCGCGCCGCGAGCGCCGCCACGAGCTCGGCGCCGCCCCACCAGGCGGCGGCATAAAGCGGGTGATTCACCTCCAGCCGCAGCCCGAGGTGCGAGGGCGCGTATTCGATCAAGTAGAACACCGTGCTCAGCGCGCCGCCGGTCCGCCCCCAGCAGCGCCAGAGTGCGGGTTCGAAGCGCGCGCCCGCGGCGCGCGCGGCGTTGCCCGCGCCCCATGCCGCCGCGACGCCGGCGAGGCCGCAGATCGCGATCGCCGGGAGGGTGGAGGCCGCGCTGATCCACAGGCCGATCGCGCCGCAGATCGCGGAGACGATCGCGGCCGGCCGCGCGTGTTCCGGGCTCGCAGGCAGAAATGGCGCGCGGGAGTCGCCGGCGGCCTGCCACCAGCCCGCGCCCATGCAGACGATCCCGAGCTGCAGCCCTAGCAGGGCGGCCGCGATCACCCCGTGGTGATCGACGTTCATCGGAGCGAAGTTGTCGTAGAAGCGCGGCAGCGCGACCATGCCTGCGGCGACGAGCACGCCGGCCCCGGTGCCGTCGCGGCACGCGGCCCAGCCGGAAAGCGCCACGAGGCAGGCCAGCAGCAGCGGGACGTTGAACCACGGCAGCGCGCGCTCGAGGGCCACCGTCGGCGCCTCCCCGGTCCACGCGGCGCGGAGGTGGCCCGCCCCGCCCACCAGCCAGCGGAAACTCGAGCTCCAGTGGACCTCGCGCCCGGTCGGAGCGTTGTCCGTATCGGTATAGCGGACACGGGCGGTGCCGGCCGCGCGGGCCGCCAGCGTGTGGCGCACCCACATCTGCGCATCCGCATGGCGCGCCGGCACGAACTGCTGCGGCGGAGTCGCCGCCTCGTCGCCGCGGCGGCCCAACCCGTCGAGGAGCGCCACGTAGTCGCGCAGCGCGGCGGCGTGCCCGCCGAGCAGGAGGAGGCAGCCCGCCCAGACGACGAGCAGCACGAGCCAGCGCGGACGGGGCGTTGCGGGGGTGGGTGACATCGGGCGGCGAGAAATCAGCCGGGGGCATCCGAGGGGGAGCCCGATGTCACTGCCGGGCTGGCTTGAGCGCACCCAAACCGAAGCCCGATGGGGACATCGGACTCCACCTCGGGCAGCGCCTCAGAGTTTCACGGCGATCCGGCGCGAGGGATCGGGGGTGGGCTCGAGGCTGCGGAGGGTGGCGGACTTGCCGGTCTCCGGATTGGAGATACGCACGGAGTATTTTCCGGGCGCGAAGACGTGCGGCCGGAAGCCGGGTCCGGTGGCGCGCAGCGCGTAGACGAGTTCGCCGGAGGCGGCGTCGGTGACCTCGATCAGCGGCTGCGGCGCGCCGGTGATGTCGAGTTCCGGCAGGTGGCCCGCGACCTTGCGGCCGTCGTTCTGCCGCACGTCGATCTCGAGCGGCCAGCCGGGCATCTGCGTCGACGCCTGGCTGACGTCGGCGAGCAGCGGCCAGCACTCGATCCGGATCTTCCGGCGCGCCTTGTCGAAGCGCACCATCCCGATGCCGGACGACTTGTCGTCGAGAAACTGGAGGACATCGCCCTGGCGCGGCGAGACGGCGCCGTTCTTCACCGCGAGGACGGTCATGGGATGGCCGAAGCTGTCGGTGAATTCGCCGGTGACGCCGGCTTGTTTCGGCTGCGTCCACGGCGCGGTGGCGGGCTCGAACCAGCGCGGGTAGCCGGTGTTCACGGCGGGCCCGGCGAAGGCCACGCTGCCGTCGCCGTGCGCGTCGACGCCATAGTGGAGGACGCCCGGGATGTGCTGGTCGCCGGCGATGTGAAACGCGTGGGCGCGGCGCAACTCGCGCACGACGCGGTTGCGCGGCGTCTGCGGCCAGCCGTTGGAGTCGTAGTCCGCGCGGAGCACCATGCGCTCGCCGCCGTGCGTGGTGGGGAACGAGGTGAAGATCGTCTGCGAGATCACCGCCTTCATTTCCGCGCCGCGCCAGTCGCGCACCCAGGCGCGCAGAAACGCCTCCTGTTTCTCGCCGAGCAGCACGAGCCCGGCGATGTCGGCCGTCTTCGGATCGAACTTCGGATCGGCGACGTGGTCGCCGCGCGCGGTGCCGCTGGGCGGGACTTTTCCCTCGGGCCCGGATTTATACTGGCGGTCGGCGAGGATGGCGAAACTCACGCGGCCGTAGGTGAGCGGGCCGTAGTATTGGAGGATGTCGCGTTCGCCGCGGGTCGGATCATGCGCGTCGGGGTGATGCGCGGTCTGGGTGCGGTAGACGACGTTCACCCAATCGGCCGGCATGGTGAAGCCGCCGCTCTCCTGCGTGGCGCCCTGCGCGCGGCCGCCTTCGCCCCAGATGTTGCCTTGGTAGACGTCGTGATCGTCCGGCAGCGAGACGCTCGGTCGATCGCGCGTGAGATCGCGCCACGTCCAGCCGTGCAGATACCACTTCCGCAGGTAGTCGATCATCGCGCGATCGGACGGCGTGCGGATGATGCCATAGCCGCCGCTGCTCTCGTAGAACTGGTCGCCGGTGAACGCGAGGAGGTCGGGCTTCAGCTTCGCGACCTTCTCGACGTAGAGCACGTTGGGAAACGCGGTGTGGATGTTGCACGAGATGTCCGCCACGGAGATCACGGGCTGATTCACCGGATCGGCGCGCACGGTGCCGGTCCAATGGTGCTCTTCCTTGCGTCCGTCGGTGAACTGCAGCGTGTAAACCAGCCGATACGGGACTTCCTTGGTGGCGTCCCAGTCGGGGATCCGCCAGGCGGCGAGGCGGGCCTCGGTGTGGATCGGGGCCTCGCCGATCGTCTTCCACTCGGCGGCGGCGCCGGACTTGGTCTGGAGCCGCACGGTCTGGGCGTCGCGCGCGCCAATCGGCGGGAGCTGCACGGAGAGCTTCAGCACGCCGGCGTGGAGGGTGTATTGGGAAAACAACAACGGCCCGAACGCGCGCTCGGGATGCGCGTCGACCTTGCTGCCGGACACCCGCCAGTCGGAAAACGCGAACGCGCCGAGTCCGCCGGGTGCCGCGGCCCCCGCCTTCTTGCCGCCCGCCTTGCCGGCCTTGCCGCCACCACCGGCGGCGGCCGCGGCGCCGAAATTGTTGACGAGCGCGAGACCACCGACGCAGCGGTCGCGCGGCAGCGTCTTCGTGATGTGGCCGAGGGGGCGGCCTTGTTTGTCCGCGGCGGAGAGCGTCAGCGCATAGCCCTCCGCGGTCGGTTTGCCGGTGAGGCTGAGGCGAAGCTCGGGCGCATCGAGTTTCACCGCGCCCGGCTTCGCCTCGCCGACGGCACCGATGAAGAGCCCGCCCTCGGCGGTCAGGCCGGCGTCGAGGCCGCGGCCGAAGAGCAGGGCGTTGCGGTGGTCGGGCAGTTGGCCGCGGATGCCGATCCGGAAGCCGGCCGAGCCGGCGCCTTTGCCGAGCACACTGCCATCGGGGCGCGCGAGGTCCACCGCGACGGTGAAGTCGCCGTCGCGCTCGGCGAGCGAACGCACGAGCAGGTGGACGTTGCGATCGGCGGCGGCGTGCGTGCACTCGATCCGGCCGCCGGCGATGCGCCAGTCCTGGAGCGGATTGGACCAATAGTCCGGCCCGAGCCACACGCGGTCGGGACACGTTTTCCAGTTGCTCGCGAAATCCGTCGGGCGCGCCGGCTCGGCGGCGGCGGCGCGTGGAGGGAGTTGCGTGGCGACCGCGGCTCCGGCGGCGAGCGTGGCGGAGTTTTGGAGGAAGCGGCGACGGGAGAGGGCGCGGCGGGGAGTGGCCATGGGGTTCGGGGAGGAGAGTCGGGAAAATGGCGGGACAGCGAGACAGGGAGACAGAGAGAGGGAGAGAGCGGGAGCGAAAAAGACCGGCGATCGAATCCGAGCCGTTGCACGGAGGAATAGCCCACGGAATACACGGAAGGCGCGGGAAGACGGAGGGGCGGTGCTCCCGTGTTCCATGGCCGACGCGCGTCCGGTGGTCGCGGAGAGCGGGTCGAGGCTGGTCCCGCCGCTGACGTGGCGGGCAACGAGACCGGGAAAGGCGGGGAGCGGCCGGAGTGCCTAGAACGTGTAGTCCACGCCCACGGTCGCGCGCCAGCCGGAGCGGCTGTTATCCTCCACGTATTGCGGGAAGGACTGATACGACACCTGCGGGCGCGAGGTGAGGTTGATCACGTTGGCGTTGACGCGGAGCTTGCGCGTGAGGCGGTAGCTGGCTTCGAGGTCCACCTGCTCGCGGGCGGCGAAGGTGTCGTCGACGTAGCGGTTGTCGCCGATGCCGGTGAGGTAGTCCGAGCGATACGAGTAGCGGAGGTTGGTGCGGAGCTTGCCGATCGCGTAGTCGAGGGACGCATTGAACATGTAATCGGAGAAGCCGAAGGTCGGCAGGCTCTCGCCGGCGCGCAGCGCACCGTAGTCGGCCTCGCTCTTGCCGACGGTCACGCTGACGTTGGCGGTGAGGCCGCGGAGCAGCGGCGGCAGGAAATACATCTTCTGCTGGAGGATGACCTCGACGCCCTGGTTGGTGGCGCCGTTGGCGTTTTCCCATTTGCGGTAGCGGCGCGTGCCGGACGGGTCGATGATCGGGTCGCCGGTGACGGGATCGGTGACAGTGAAGCGGGAGTCGCTGTTGTAATAGAAGCCCTTCATCTTCTTCCAGAAATAGCCGATCGAGTAGAGGCCGCCCTTCGCGGTGTATTTCTCGAGCTGCACGTCGACGTTGTGCGAGGTGGTCGGGTCGAGGAACGGATTGCCCTCGGCGATGTTGCCGTTGATGTCCTCGGAGCGGCCGAGCGTGAGGCGGCTGATCGTCGGGCGCGCGTAGCTGCGGTTGTAGCTCTCGCGGAGGATGAGGTTCGGCTGCAACGCGTGGCGGCCGTGGAGGCCGGGGAGATACTGCGTGTAGTCGCGGCCGACCTTGCGCTGCACCTCGCGGAGGGAGCGGGCATCGATCTGCTTGCGGGTGGAGTCCCAGGTGTTGTGCTCGGCGCGCACGCCGCCGACGATCGTGCTGCGGCCGAGCTGGACGGTGCCCATGACATAGCCGGCGGTGGTGGTTTCCTTCGCGATGTAGTCCTCCTCGGCGGCGCCCTTGAGCGAGTCGTAGGCGACGTAGGGGAAAAGCGCGGGGTTGCTCTGCAGCAGCGCGCGGACCTTGGCGGGCTCGATCTCCATGAACATCTCGCGGCCGTTGATCACGAAATCGCTGCGCTTCATCACCTGCGCGTAGGGGAAGGTCGCGGGGGTGTCGTATTCGTATTGGTCCTGCTCGAAGCGCTGCTTGGTCTGGGTGTATTTCGCGCCGGTCTTGAAGGCGCCGGCGAGTTTCTCGCCGACGAACTTGCGCTCCCAGTCGGTCTTGCCGCTGTAGGCGTTTTCCCAGCGCTCCTCGGGCTCGATGCTGAGGTCGCCGCGGTTGATCGTGCTGGTGTCGCGCGGGTCGAGGCCGTTGACGACCCAGACCTTCGGCCTGAGGGCGTTGCGGGTGTCGTATTCCCACTGGAAATACCCGCGGGCCGCGGGGACGTTGCGGACGATGAAGTCGGAATCGAGCGTGCGCACGTAGTGGGTGTGGCGGTAGAAGCCGTCGTAGGTGAGGGTCGAGGCGCCGAGCTCGTGGCGGCCGCCGCCGGAGAAGGCGTAGACGTTGGTGTGCGTCTCGGATTCCTCGGCGCTGTAGCGGATCTCGCCGCGGCTGCCGTTGGCGCCGGCCGTGCCGCGGCCGCGGCCGAATTGGAGGGACTGCATCGTCTTCCGGCCGGTGGCGATGTCCTGGAAGCGGGTGTCGATGTAGGGCCGGCTCAGATACCGGGAGGCGTCAACCGCGGTGTGGCTGTGGAGCGGCTTGAAGTAGAACGTGTGGTGGCGGCCGACGCGGAAATCGATCGCGGCGTTGGCGGCGTAGGAGTCGCTCTCGCGCAGGTTATACTGCACGGTCAGGTTCGGGTTGAAGTAGAACGGGAAGCCCGGGAGGTTGTAGGTCGGGTTGGTCGCCGGGTTGAGCAGGGTCCAGTCGGTGTCGTTGTTCTCGTAGTAGCGGTTGGAAGTGTATTTCGAGAGGGTGACGCTGACGCCGAGGTTCTTCACCTCGCCGAAGATGCCGTAGAGGTCGCTGTAGGTGGCCTTCGTGTTGTAGCCCCATTTCTCGGCGAGCCCGAGGTAGTTGAGGCTGGCGCCGAGGCGGATCTCGCGGCCGTCGCGCTGGAAGGCGGAGCGGGAGACGACGTTGATGGTGCCGCCGAGGGCGTCGCCGTCGCGGTCGGGCGTGGCGGCCTTGATCACCTCGATGTTGGCGATGCCGTCGGCGACGAGATCGCGGGTGCTGAAACCGCGCGTGCCGAGGCGGTTGCCGTCGAGGGTGAAGGAGTTGAACTCGCTGGAGAGACCGCGGATGTTCACGCCCTCGGGGGAGCCGTCCTCGCCCTCGTTGACGGTAAGGCCGGGGAGGCGCTGGAGGGCGTAGCCGATGTTGCCGTCGTTCATCGCGCCGAAGGTCTCCTCGGAGACGATGTTCACGATGCCCTTGCCGGTCTTCTGCTGGTTGATCGCGAGGGCCTGGCCGCGGGCGGCCTCGGCGACCTCGAAGGCCTGCATGCGGAGGACCTCGCTCTTCAGCTCGGCGTTCAGCGTGGCGGTGGCGCCGGCGCCGACGATCACCGTCTGCCGGAAGAGGTCGAGGCCGACGTATTCGACTTCCACGGACACGGTGCCGGCCGGCACGCCGGCGAGGGTGTAGCGGCCGTCGGGATCGGTGAAGTCGACGGCGGTGGTGCCGGCGACCTTGACGGTGGCGCCCTGGAGGGAGCGGCCGGTGGCGCCTTCGGAGACGCGGCCGGTGATGACGCCGACGGCAGGGGCCTGGGCGAACGCGCAGTGCACACAGCCGAGCACAAGGACGAGGAGCGGCAGCCAGCGGCTGGCTCCCGAAACGGAGGAGGAGTTCATGGTGGGGTAGCGGTCAGGACGGGCGCGGACTCCGGAGGGAGTCCGTGCCGGCGGGTGGGGGCGGGCCTCACTGTGGACGGAGGGTCCCGGGCTGCAACCCCTCTCGCACGGCTCCGGCGCCGTCGGCGCAGTGGTGCTCGTCCGCTACCGCGCGCGCGCCTGCGCCCGCTCGAGGTGGTCGCGGGCGGCGGCGTGGCCGGGCTGAAGCCGCAGCGCGTGCTCGAAGGCCGCGATCGCCTCCGCGGCGTGGCCGGCCGCGAGAAGCGCGACACCGTGGTGGTAGTGCGCGCGCGGATTCAGCGGGCGCTTTGCCGCCGTGTCCGCCCAGAGCGCGAGGCCGGTGCGGTAGTCGACCTGGCGCGCGAACACCAGGATGACCAGCGCGGCGGCGAGCGCCGGCACCGCGCGGAGCAGGCGCGAGCCGGTCGCGAGGAACACCGCGGTCACGCCCGTCGCGAGCACGACCGCCAGCGGCAGATACATCCGGTTCTCCGCGATCGGCTGCTCCGCCACGGGCACGAAGCTCGAGGTCGGTGCGAGCAGCAGGAAGAAACAGGCGGCGGCGAAACCCAGGGGCGAATGCCGCCGCAGCGCGGCGCCCGTCCAGGCGAGCGCGCCGAGCACCAGCAGTGCGGCTCCGCCGGTCGCGAGCGCGGGCGCGGCGTAAAGCGCGCCGTAGTCGAAGATCAGCGGCGACGGCCAGAGTGCGAGTTTCAGATAGAGCAGCAGCGCGCGACACTCGGTGAGCGCGTAGGTGAGCGGCGACACGCCGAGCCCGAAGCCGACGCTGCGCTGGCTGGGATCGGACGTGACGATCAGCGCGCCGAGCAGGAGCCAGGTCGCGGCGAGCGCGAGGTAGTAGCGGGGCCGTTGCTGCCACGCGCCGCGAAACGAGCCGGCGACAAATGTCCGATCGTAGAGGAGCACCATCACGGGCGCCGTCACCATCACCTCCTTGCTCAGCATGCCGGCGCCGCAGGCCGCGACGGAAAGGACGAACCAGCGCCGGCCGCCCGTCTCGCTGGCGCGGATGAACGCGGACAGCGTCGCGAGGTAGCAGACCGCCATGAGCAGCTCGGTGCGCTGGGACAGCCAGGAGACGGCGGCGGTCGCGAGCGGATGGACGACCCAGAGCAGCGCCGTGACGAAGGCGAGCGGGAGGGCGTGCTGCCGCGCGCCGAAGCGCACCTGTGTCTGGCGGACGACGCCGAAGAGCAGCAGCGCGGACGCGAGGTGGAGCAGGAGGTTGCCGGCATGATAGCCCGCTACGCCGGGGCCGGTGAGCGCGCGGTTCACGGCCAGGCTGAGGTTCGCGAGCGGGCGGCCGCCGACGGCGGAGTCGCGGGGCGGCGAGAGCGGGCCGTCCAGCGGCAGGAGCGAGCGGATCGTGGGGTTGTCGCGGATGGCGGGCAGGTCGTCGAAGACGAAGGCGCCGTCGAAGCTATTGTGATACGCGAGGGCGCCCGCCACGACGATGACCAGGGCGGCGGCCAGGGTCAGCGGGCTGCGCGGCGGCTTCTCGTCCGGCGGGGGGCGGGGCATGAGGCGCGGGACC
>CAZENI010000301.1:0-10152 GCA_964513055.1 uncultured Opitutus sp. | reverse complement strand
TCCTGCTCGGTGACTGCCTCGAGTTCCTGCGCACGACGGAGACCCGCTACGATGTCGGCATCGCCTGCGGAATCCTCTACCACCTGACCAACCCCGTCGAACTCCTCGAACTCCTCGCCCGCCGCTGCGACTCCATCTTCCTCTGGACGGTTTTCTACGATCCCGAGTTCGTCGCGAAAAACCCCGTGCCCGGCGCCAAGTTCTCCGAGGTCCTCGAGATGGAGACCGCCGGCTACAAGCACCTCGTCCATCGCTTCAACTACGGCGCCTCCCTCGACTGGAAGGGCTTCTGCGGCGGCGGCCAGATCTACAGCTACTGGATGGAAAAAGCGCAGATCCTCGGGGCGCTGCGGCAGTTCGGCTTCACCGACTTCCGCACGGAGGAGCACCCCAACGTCCACGGCAGCGCGCTCCTCGTGGCCGCGCGGAAGACGGCGCAGCCCGGTAATCAGTGAACAGTAATCAGTAATCAGGATTCGGTGACCAGTAATCGGTCCGCAGTCAGTCGTTACCCGGCCGGGACGGGCTGCAGTGAGTTTCTACCACCGGGCACTGATGACTGCCCACGGATTACTGCCCGCCTACCCATTACTGACTACTGACCACCGATTGCCGCCTGCCTACTGATTACTGTCTGCCTACAGATTGACGTATCCGCCCGCCCGCCCCATCGTCTCAGCAGTCCAATCCCCCTCCGATGCAGCCCTTCGTTCGCGCCGTCCCGGTCCTCCTTCTCCTCACCGCGGCTGCATTGGCCGAAGATGCGCGGCTAACGATTCCGAAGAAGTCGCCGTTCGAGGACACGCGGAAGCCGGCGGCGGCAGTCGCGGCGGCCAGCGAGACGATCGAGTTCGCCGGCGTGAGCGCGCTCGGCAAGCGGACCGACCTGATTTTCTACGACAAGACCGCGAAGAAGAACCACTGGATCGCCGAGGGCGAGACCAAGGAAGGCATCTCGGTTTTGAAATACGACGCGCGCCGCGAGCAGGTCGTCGTGAAGATCAACGGCGCCGAGAAAATCCTCCAGCTCCGCAAGGGCAGCGGCCCGGTCAACGCCCCCGCCGGCGTCCCGCCGATGCCCGTCGGCTTCAACACCCCGGCCCCGCTCCCCGCGGGCGTGCAGAAGATTCAGCCCCCACCGCCGACCGGCCCGACCGGTGTCGGGGTGGATGCCCCGGCCGTGGCGGCGCCTCCGCCGGCAGCAAAACCCGAGGGCCCGGCCACACCCGAGCTGCAGCAGAAGCAGGAAACGGAAGCGCGCATGCTCGTGAGTGATCTCCTGGAAATCGGCATGGCCCAGCGCAAGGCTTACGAAGAGGCGCAGCGCAAGGCCGCCAGCACCGACGGCGCGCAGCCGCCGGAGGTCCAGGCGCCCCCGCCGACGAACACGACGCCGGCCGACAAGCCCAACGGCACCTGAGCCAACGCGCTCTCGTCCGCGCCGGAGGATTTCCTCCGTGCCGGAACTTAGGCCACCGGCTTCGTCGCCCAGCCGTAGACCCAGAAATCCAGCCGGCCCGCGACGCACACGTTTGCAAATCCCGCGTGCCGCAGGAACGCGTCGATCTCCGGCTGCGTCGAGCACTTCGAGATCTGCGACGGCCGCTCCTTCGGTTTGAAGCGCAGCCGGCTCTCCTCGAAGACCGCCCAGCCCGCGGGCGACGCCAGGTCCACGTTGTCACAGTAGAAACGCCCGCCCGGCTTCAGCACGCGCTTCGCCTCGAGGATGTAGTTGTAGCGATCCCACTCCTCGAGATGCATGAAGACGACCGTCGTGTAGACCACGTCGACCGACGCGTCTGGGATCGGCTGCAGGTCGTAGCCCGAGACCTCCTGGAGTCGCGTGTTCTCGAGCCCGAGGAGCCGCCGGCCGGCGAGGCGCAGCATGTTCGCCGACACATCGCACCCGATCCACTCCTTCACAAACGGCGAGAGCACGCGCCCCACGCGCCCCACGCCACAGCCGATCTCGAGGAACGTGTCGTCGGGCTTCACTCCCACGGTGTCGCGCAGGATGTCCACCGTGTCCTCGGCGTCCGCGTGAAACTTGTCCTCATCCGTGTAACCCGACACCACGAGATACGCCGCCTCCTTGGAGCCCGACAGGGAGTTCCAGACCGATTTGTAGTCGCCGCGCAGTTGGCTCATCGGGGCCGAGTGAAAGGGAAAATGCGCGCGAAAGGGAAGGTTGAAGACAACGGCCGGGTAATTCCTGCCCGGTCCACTTTCCCCTCCACTTTCACCGTCACTTTCACTTTCACTTCCGGATGCGCATCCTCATCTCCGGCGTCTGCGGCTTCGTGGGCAGCACGCTCGCGCGCGCGTTCGCGGAGAGCGGGGCGGGTCATGAACTCGCCGGCTTCGACAACTTCATCCGGCCCGGCAGCGAGACGAACCGCGCGGAATTGAAGCGGCTGGGCGTGAAACTCTTTCACGGCGACCTCCGCGCCGCCAGCGACCTCGATCCCCTTCCGGCCGTCGACTGGGTGATCGATGCCGCCGCCAACCCGAGCGTGCTCGCCGGCGTCGACGGCCGCACCAGTTCGCGCCAGCTCGTGGAGCACAATCTCGGCGGCACGGTGAACCTGCTCGAGTTCTGCAAGCAGCACCGCGCCGGCTTCATCCTGCTGAGCACGAGCCGCGTCTACTCGATCGCTCCCCTCGCGGCGTTGCCGATGGAGGCCCACGCCGGCGCCTTCCGCCTCTCGTCCGCCGCCACCGGTTTGCCGCCCGGCGTCAGCGCCGCCGGCGTCGACGAGTCGTTTCCCACCGCCGCTCCGGTGTCGCTCTACGGCGCCACCAAGCTCGCGAGCGAGGCCCTCGCGCTCGAATACGGCGAGACCTTCGGCCTGCCCGTCTGGATCAATCGCTGCGGCGTGATGGCCGGCGCCGGGCAATTCGGCCGCGCCGACCAGGGCATCTTCGCCTACTGGCTCAACGCCTGGCTGCGGCAGCGCCCGCTGAAATACATCGGCTTCGGCGGCCACGGGCACCAGGTCCGCGACTGCCTGCACCCGCGCGATCTGCTGCCGGCGCTCGTCCGCCAGCTCGACGCGCCCAAGGTCCTCGCGACGGATCGGGTCGCCAATTTCGCCGGTGGCACCGCCTCGGCGCTGTCGCTCCGCCAGCTCAGCGACTGGTGCGCCGCCCACCTCGGCCCCCACACCGTCGGCGCGGACGCCACGCCGCGGCCGTTCGACATCCCGTGGATGGTGCTCGATTCCGCGAAGGCCGCGCGCCTCTGGCAATGGCGCCCGACCACCCCCACCGCGACGATCCTCGACGAAATCGCCGCCCACGCCCGCGCGCATCCAGAATGGCTGGACGTCTCCGCGCCACTCTGAGCGATGCCTTTTTCGACCGGTTTGAAGCCATGCGGGTCACGCCGCTCCCTGGATTTCCTGTCCGTCTCATCCGAGTAGCCCGCGGCTAAATTCTCCATGCCCTCGCCCGCCCCGCTCACGCTTTTCTCTGTCGTCATCCCCGCCCGCGACGAGGAGGAGTCCCTGCCCTCCACGCTCGAGGACATCCACACGACCTTCGCCGCCGAGGGCATCCCGCATGAGATCGTCGTCGTCGATGATGGCAGCCACGATCGCACCTGGGCCGTCCTGCAGGAGCTGAAGCAGAAGATCCCGACGCTCGCGCCCACGCAGAACGCCAGCGGCGCGCACGGTTTCGGCCGCGCGGTGATCTGGGGCATGGATCACAGCCGCGGCGACGCCATCGTCATCATGATGGCCGACGCCTCCGATGCTCCGGCCGACGCCGTGAAATACTGGCGCCTGCTCAACGAGGGGCACGACTGCGCCTTCGGCAGCCGCTTCGTCGCCGGCGGCGAGGTGATCGATTATCCCCGCGTGAAGCTCTTCGTGAACCGCATCGCGAACTTCCTCGTGCGTGTCGGCTTCAACATCCCGCTCAACGACACCACCAACGCCTTCAAGGCCTACCGACGCACCGTGATCGACGGCTGCCGGCCCTTCCTCGCGCCGCACTTCAATCTCACCGTCGAACTCCCCCTCAAAGCCATCGTCCGCGGCTACACGTTTTCCATCACGCCGATTTCCTGGCGCAACCGGAAGTTCGGCGTCGCCAAGCTGAAGATCAAGGAGATGGGCAGCCGCTATTTCTTCATCTGCGCCTACGTCTGGCTCGAGAAATATTTCAGCCGCGGCGACTACCGTCGGAAGTAACTCCATCGTTACCGAAGCGGCTTGTGCCGCGGATCGGAACCTTGTGAGTAATTTGTGTGCACTCGGCACTAGACCTGCGTCATAAAACCTCGGAGAAAGACCCAGCCTAACCCAGCTTCCCATGAACCAAGCCTGCACCCACCGTCACACCCGCCCGACCGCCCGGATTCTCCGCGCGGTCGTGTGCTTTATCGGCCTCGCGCTCGCGCCCTTCGCTTCGGCGCAGGGCGTCGTGTCGTCCGGCCTCACCGGCATCGTCCGCGATACCGGCGGCCAGCCCGTCGCCAACGCGACCATCACCGCGACCCACCTGCCCACCGGCACCACCTACACCGCCACCTCGACCGCCACCGGCCGCTACAACTTCCGCGGCCTCGTCGTCGGCGGCCCCTACACGGTCACCACCACCGCCGCCGGCAAGAAGCCCAGCGAGATCCAGGAGGTGAACACCCAGCTCGGCGAAGACCTGCCGCTCAATGTCACCCTCGCCGCCGCCGACGTCGTCGTGATGGAGAAATTCACCGTCGCCGGCACCGGCGGCGAGCTCGACGCCAGCGCCTCGGGCGCCGCCTCGCTCCTCACCCGCGAAGCCATCCTCGCGCAGCCCACCGCCCAGCGCTCGTTCGCCGACATGGCCCGCACCAACTCCGCCGTCACCCTGCGCAACGTCTTCGGCGATCGCCAGGAGGCCATGATCACCGCCGTCGGCCAGAACAACCGCTTCAACTCCATCACCCTCGACGGCGCCCGCATCAACGACCAGTTCGGCCTCCAGGCCTCCGGCCTCCAGTCGTTCTTCAATCCGCTCTCCCTTGAGACCGCCGAGCAGGTCGCCGTCTCCGTCTCGCCCTACGACGTCCGCCTCAGCGGCTTCACCGGCGCCTCGATCAACGTCGTCACCCGCTCCGGCACCAACACCTTTCACGGCTCCCTCTACGGCTACTACACCGACCAGAAATACGCCGACAAGGACGTGATCGGCGCCGGCGCCGGCACGCGCCCCTTCGACGAGCGCAAGACCTGGGGCGCCACCCTCGGCGGCCCGCTCTGGAAGAACAAACTCTTCTTCTTCGGCAACTATGAGAAGTTCGAGCGCACCCAGGCCGTCGCCGCGCCCACGATGGTGCCCGACGCCGCCTCGCTCACCGCCATCACCAACGCCTTTAACGCGATCAAGACCGCCTCCGGCAAGACCTTCGACATCGGCTCCTTCGGCGGCGGCGGCCTCCTCGTCACCGAGGAAGAGAAGAAGCTCTACAAGATCGACTGGAACGTCACCAAGGACCACCGCCTCTCGGTCCGCTACAACGAGACCATCGGCACGCTCCCGCAGTTCGGCCGCTCCAACAGCATCGGCGGCACCTTCACCGGCATCCTCGGCGCCGCCGGCCCCACCGGCACCCGCGGCACCGCCCTCAGCTCCAACTACTACTCGCAGACCCGCACCGAGGAAGTCTGGGCCGCCACGCTGAACAGCCAGTGGACGCCTGATTTCAAGTCCGAGTTCAAGTGGTCCAAGACCTCCTGGGAACAGCTCACCGCCTCGCCCTCCGCCTTCCCCGAAGTCCGCATCTTCGGCACCAGCGGCCTCGGCTCCGACGGCCGCCCCGTCAACGGCACCGGCGTCGTCGTCCTCGGCACCGAACAGTTCCGCCACGGCAACATCATCCGCGTCAACACCGAGAGCTACAGCGGCAACGCCGACTACTTCTGGAAGGCCTTCACGTTCACCGGCGGCTTCGACCGCGAGGAGAGCGCGTTCTTCAATCTCTTCCGCCAGTCGTCGTATGGCCTTTTTGACTACGCCAGCCTCGCCGACCTCGCCGCCGACCGCCCCGCCGCCTACACCCGCGCCTTCTACGTGCAGGGCACGCCGGCCGGCGACATCTCCGACTTCGCCATCACCGGCCTCTTCGGCCAGGCCAAGTGGGACGTCAGCTCGAAGCTCAACCTCTCCGCCGGCCTCCGCCTCGACCTCGTCGAGTCCGATTCCCGCCCGCCCGTGAATCAGGGCTTCGTCAACGCCTTCGGCGTGCGCAACGACGGCAACGTCGACGGCACCCAGGTCGTCTCGCCCCGCGTCGGCTTCAACTTCGCCGTCGACGAGGCCCGCACCATGCAGATCCGCGGCGGCCTCGGCTACTTCACCGGCCGCGCCCCCTGGGTCTTCATCTCCAACGCCTATGGCAACACCGGCGTCGGCCGCTTCTCGCAGCTCGCCTCCGGCGCCGCCGCGCCCCAGCTCGGCACCTATCTGCGCAACAGCTTCGACTTCGCCAACCCGATCGGCAGCACCGCCACCGACCTCGACCCCACCGCCCGCCGCGAGATCAATCTTCTCCAGGACGGCCTGAAGCTCCCCGCCGTCTGGCGCGGCAACCTCGCCGTCGAGCGCAAGCTGCCCTTCCTCGACACCACGGTCACCGCCGAATTCATCCACACGATCAACGACAAGGCCCTGTTCACCGACAACATGAACATCAAGCCCCTCGTCACCACCGCGACCACCGGCCCGGCGATCGGCCTCGACGGCCGCCAGCGTTTCAACGGCGGCTCCACCTCCGCGGGCGCCACCAACACCGCCTTCGGCAATGTCATCCGCGTGCGCAACATCAGCCAGGGCGACAGCTCCTACGTCTCCCTCGCGCTCAACCGCCCGATGAAGAACAACTGGTCCTACAACCTCACCTACACCCGCGGCCGCTCCGAGGAAGCCCAGTCCTTCGGCCAGACCGTCGCCGTCGACGGCTGGAGCCGCAACGCCGTGTTCAACCAGAACACCGTCGAGGTGCAGCGCTCCGACTTCGAGGTCCGCGACCGCATCCAGGCCTCCCTCGCCAAGCGCTTCGAATTCAAGAAGGGCTGGCGCACCACCGCCTCGCTCTACTACGAGGGCCACACCGGCAACCCGTATTCCTACACCTACGCCAACGACATCAACGGTGACGGCATCAGCTCCAACGACCTCGTCTACGTGCCCACCGGCCCCGGCGACTCCAAGATCGCCCTCACCGGCATGAACGCCGCGCAGCAGTCCGCCTACTTCGCGTTTCTCCAGAGCAGCGGCCTCTCGAAATACGCCGGCACCTACGCGCCCCGCAACGCCTTCGTCCAGCCCTGGATCAACCAGCTCGACCTGCGCCTCACGCAGAAGCTGCCGATCTACCAGCCCGTCGAGGTCGAACTCTTCTTCGACTTCATCAATTTCGGCTACTGGCTCAGCCGGAAAACCTTTGGCTACACCGAGCTGTTCACGGCCACTAACAACGCCGTGTTCTACCGCCGCCAGATGGGCAACGCCACCTACAACGCCGCCGGTCAGGTCGTCCCGACCTACACCACCGAACCCGCCAACTGGACGATCGACAACATCGCCAGCCGCTGGCGCGTGCAGTTCGGCGCCACGGTGCGCTTCTAGGCCGATAGGCTGCCGTCCACAACCGGCAACTACGACCGCCACCTTCCGTGGCCCTCACCGCCGCGCCTCCCACAGGGCGCGGCGGTTTTGCGTTGTGGCATCGGCCTCCGGTCATCCGTGCCATCCGTGTAATCCGTGGTCCATTTCCGAACGGCCGCTGAGATAACCAAGCGTCCCCGTCAAAAAACCCCTTGTTTCCCCGCTTCCCCGCGCTTTCCTCCTACCCTTTCCATGATCTATTTGCTCGGAGGTTCCGGTTACGTCGGCCACGCCTACCAGGCGCTCTTGCATCGCAAGGGCATTCCCTTCCGCAACCTGCGCCGCGCCGAGGTCGACTACACAAATCGTGACACCCTGCGCGCCGCGCTCCTCGCCGACAAACCCGCCTTCCTGATCAACGCCGCCGGCTACACCGGCAAGCCCAACGTCGACGCCTGCGAACTCCACCGCCACGAGTGCCTCCTGGGCAACGCCGTCCTCCCCGGCGTCATCGCCGACGCCTGCGCCGACGCCGGCGTGCCCTGGGGTCACGTCTCGTCCGGCTGCATCTACACCGGCGCGCGCCCCGACGGCCGCGGTTTCACCGAGACGGACACGCCCAACTTCACCTTCCGCACCAACAACTGCTCTTTCTACAGCGGCACCAAGGCCCTCGGCGAGGAAGTGCTCGCCGGCAAGCCCGCCGCCTACATCTGGCGCCTGCGCATCCCGTTCAACCACGTCGACAACCCGCGCAACTACCTCACCAAGCTCCTCCGCTACCACCGCCTGCTCGAGGCCACCAACTCGATCTCACAACTCGAGGAATTCGTCGCCGCCACCTTCGCCTGCTGGGAGCAGCGCGTGCCCTTCGGCACCTACAACGTCACCAATCCCGGCCAGGTCACGACGCGCGAAGTCGTCGATCTGATCCGCCGCAGCGGCGTCTCCGACAAGACGTTCGACTTCTTCAAGGACGAGGACGAGTTCATGCACGTCGCCGCCAAGACGCCGCGCTCCAATTGCGTGATGGACTCCTCGAAGCTCGCCGCCACCGGCATCGCGATGACCGAGGTCCACGAGGCTGTCGCCCGCGATCTTAGGAATTGGAAAAAAGCGGCCTGAGCCGTAGCGTTGCTGCCATGTCTACTGCCGAACTCAAGCAGACCGCCGACCGTCTTTCTGCCGAAGAGCGCGCGTGGATGCGGCGTTACTTGGCTCTCTTGGATCGTATCAACGATCCTGAATTTATTGCGGAAATCACCCGGAGAAACCGCGCGATGGAGGCCGGCGATTTTCTCACTCGCGAGGAAGTCTTGGCTATTCACGAGAAACTGAAGTCCGAAGGCCGCTGATGGTCCCTTACACGTGGACGTTTACTCGGCCCGCAGGAAAATCATTTCACGAGCTTTCCACCGAACGCCGTCTCGCGTTGATCGATGAGTTGGATAGTTTTGCCCGTCATCCCTTTCGTGACGGTCATCTACGCTACAGGGACACTGACGGTCGCGAAATCCGTGTCTGGGTCGCTGACGAACTGATGATCCATTACTGGCTCGATCACGCGGTGCGCGAAGTGCGAATTACCCAAATTGAACCGGCTGAACCTTCTGATTCATGAACCTCCTCGTCACCGGCGGCGCCGGCTTCATCGGTAGCAATTTCATCCGGCAACGCCTGCTCGAGGCGGGCTCGCCGCTCGCGAAGCTCGTCAACCTCGACGCGCTGACCTACGCCGGCAACCCCGCCAACCTCGCCGATCTCGCCGGCGATCCGCGCTACGTTTTCGCGCACGGCAGCATCGGCGACCCCGACCTCGTCGCCCGCCTCCTCGCCGAGCACCAGATCGACGCCATCGTGAACTTCGCCGCCGAGTCGCACGTCGACCGCTCGATCGATTCCCCCGAGCCCTTCATCCAGACCAACGTCGTCGGCACCCTGCGCCTCCTCAATTGCGCGCGCCTCTACTGGACGAAGCTCCCTGAACCGAAGAAGGCCGCGTTCCGCTTCCTCCACGTCTCGACCGACGAAGTCTACGGCACCCTCTCGCCCACCGATCCCGCGTTCACCGAAGAGACGCCCTTCGCGCCCAACTCCCCCTACGCCGCCTCCAAGGCCGCCAGCGATCACCTCGTGCGCAGCTACCAGCACACCTTCAAGCTGCCGACGCTCACGACCAACTGCTCGAACAACTACGGCCCGTTTCACTTTCCGGAGAAATTGATCCCGCTCGTGATTCTCAACGCTCTCGAGGGGAAAAACCTGCCCGTCTACGGCGACGGCATGCAGATCCGCGACTGGCTCTACGTCGAGGATCACGCCACCGCCATCTGGCTCGTGCTGCTCCAGGGCCGCGCCGGCGAGACCTACAACATCGGCGGCCTGAACGAGAAACCGAACATCGAGATCGTGCAGACGATCTGCGCCCTGCTCGGGAAAAAGGCCCCGCGCGCCGACGGCAAGTCCTACGAATCCCAGATCACCTACGTCACCGACCGCCCCGGCCACGACCGCCGCTACGCCATCGACGCGACGAAGATCAACCGCGAGCTCGGCTGG
>CAZENI010000300.1:0-10239 GCA_964513055.1 uncultured Opitutus sp. | reverse complement strand
GGCCCAGCCGCAGATTTTTCTCTCCACCGTGCGCTGCGGCATCAGACACTCTCCGCCGTCAGTCCGTTACCGCTTCTCTTCGTCTCCCATGTCTTCCCCCGCCCTCGACGTCGTCCTCATCGGCGGCGGCATCATGTCCGCGCACCTGGGCGCGATGCTCAAGCGCCTCGATCCGCGCCTCGCGATCGAGGTCTACGAAGCCGCCCCCGAGGTCGCCCGCGAAAGCTCCGACGGCTGGAACAACGCCGGCACCGGGCATGCCGGCCTGTGCGAACTCAACTACACGCCTCCGCCCGCCGTCGCCGGCACGCCCCTGGATGTCACCAAGGCCGTCGAGATCTTCGCCCGCTTCGAACAGTCCCGCCAGTTCTGGAGCTACGTCGTCGCCCACGGCCTCGCCCCGCGCCCGGAGGAATGGATCCGCGCCGTGCCCCACCTGAGCTTCGTGCGCGGCGATGCCCACGTCGCCTTCCTCCGCGCGCGCCACGCCGCCCTCGCCGCACACCCGTTCTTCCGCACGATGGAGTTCACCGCGGATCGCGACGTCCTCCGCCGCTGGGCGCCGCTCCTCGTCGAGGGTCGCGCCGCCGAGCCCATCGCCGCCACGAAGGTCGACGCCGGCACCGACGTGAACTTCGGGGAACTCTCGCGCCGGCTCCTCGCCTGGCTAGGCGCGCAGGAGGGCGGCCGCGTCTTCACCAGCCACCGCGTCACCCGCCTGCGCCGCGACACCGCCGGGTGGACCCTCGTAGTGCGTCACACCGAGTCCGGCGAAGCGCGGCCCGTGCGCGCGCGCTTCGTCTTCATCGGCGCCGGCGGCGGCACGATTCCACTCCTCCAGGCCACCGGACTCCCCATCGCCCGCGGCCTTGCCGCCTTCCCCATCGCCGGCCAGTGGCTCGTCTGTGAGGCCCCCGCCGTCGTCGCGCGCCATTTCGCGAAAGCCTACGGCCCGCCGCCATCCGACTCCGGCGCCCTCGGCGGTCCCCATCTCGACGTCCGCCATCTGCACGGGAAACGCGTCCTCCTCTTCGGCCCCTTCGCCACGTGGACCACGAAATTCCTCCACCGCACCGGACGCGTCACCGACCTGCCGTATTCACTCCGCCCTGACAACCTCGCCACGCTCCTCCGCACCGGCCTGCACCACCGCGTGCTCGTCCGCTTCCTCGTGCAGCAGGCCCTGCAGAGCATGGAATCCCGCCTCCGCGCCCTGCATGACTTCTACCCCGCGGCCCGCGCCGCCGACTGGCGCCTCGTCGACGCCGGCATCCGCGTGCAGGCGTTGAAGCGGGCCGACGCCGGTCGCCTCTCTTTCGGCACCGAAGTCGTCACTGCTCCCGACGGCTCGCTCGCGGCGCTGCTCGGCGCGTCACCGGGCGCGTCCGTGTCAGCCCACATCGCGCTCCAGGTCATCCAGCGCTGTTTCCCCGAAAAGCTCCGCACGCCCGACGGCTACGCGCGCATGAAGGCGATGATCCCCACGTTTGATCTCGAGGTCGGACAACTGACTGCCACCGCCGACCACGCCCGCCGGTCCGCCGAGGCCGATGCGCTGCTTCGTTTGCCGCCCTCCGGCCGCGGAGACTGATCCCGCCGCGTCCGGCCCCGAAAAATCCCGCCCGTGGGAAACGCGCGTGTCGCTTCCGAGGCACAAACCGGGTGGGCCATTCGGCCCATGCCGCGCTTTTCGCTGGAGTCGAACGCTTAACGCAAGTGCGGAAAAGCTGGCACGGGTGCTGCAAAAGGAGGCGCGTCGTCCGCGATCAACCCGGAATGTATCCGGAAATCAAGACGGCACCAACTCCCACCTCAACGCTCCGCTTCGCCGGAGACCCAGACATCATGAAATCGCTCCTCCTCGCCGCCGCCCTCACGGGTGTTTCCCTCACCGGTTCCGCGTTCGCCTACACGCCGAAGGATTCGGCCGCCCCGGTCACCGCCGCCGCGCCCCGGCCGATCCCGGACAGCGTCGTCAAGCCCACCGGCCTCCCGCACGACTTCACCCGCGGGGTGATCAACATCGAGTTCTCGCTCGACGAGTCCGGCCGGCCGAAGGCGATCAAGGTGCCTTCCGTCAACGACCCCGTGCTGAAGCGGCACCTGGTCGAGGCCTTCCGCCAGTGGCGCTTCGAGGCCGGCGCCGTCGAGGCCGCCGCCAGCGGGAAGCGCTTCGTGCTGCCGCTCGATATCCGCGCGGAGTCCTGAGTCAGCCTCGCTTCGCTTCGCAGCCGCCCGCGCCTAACCGCCGGGCGGCTTGCCGTATTTTAGGACTCACTACATCGGACGGCGGGCCGCCCTTCAACGCGGCGCGGCAAGATCGGCGCAGACGAGTTCGCGATCGCTGCGCGCGAAGATGTGCCGATAGGCAAACGCCGGATGGGCCCAGGTGACCGCCCGGCCGCGCGGCCCCTGCTCGAGCGTCGGCTCCAGCAGCTTCCCGCGCGTCAACTCGTGGTAGCCCGCGGCGTCCAGCCGGGCCAGGATCAGATTTCCCTGCTCGGTGAAAATCCACGCCCGGTCGCCGGACTCGCCCGCCCGCACGAGGTGCAGCGTCGCGTGCCATGCCTTCGGCATCGGTGCCAACGTTTCCCACTGCCGTTTGCCGGTCATGAGATCGAGGCAGCGCAGCTCGCCGTCGGTCTGCACGCCGATCACGAGCCCGTTCATCACCAGCGGATCGGGAATCACGGGCGAGAGCGTGTCGTCCGTCCGCGGCCGCCGGCCCCGCTCCCACACGACGTCCACCGCCGGCCGATCGGCGGCCAGCCGGTAAAGATACGACCCGGCGTGCGCGGTGCAGAAGAACATCAGGTCGCCGTGCACCGCCGGGGCGGGAATCGCGATCGGCCAACTGCTCTTCGGCTGATCGTGACTCCACTGCAGGGCCCCGGTCGCGGGATCGACCGCCACCAGCCGGTAGCCCAGCGCGAGGACGACGAGGCGGCGCCCGGCCTGCTCGATCGCGATCGGCGGCGCGTAGGACGCCTCGTCGGGAAAGCCCTTCCACCGCTCCTCGCCGGTCTTGCGGTCGAACGCCACGACGCACGCCTCGCCCGCTCCTCCGATCTGCGTGATCATGACCTCGCCTTCGATCAGGGGATGGGCGGCAATGCCCCAGCGGGGCATCCGGATCCGATACTCCGCGCGGAGATCGCGCCGCCAAAGCACCGCGCCCGTCTCCGCGTCGAGGCAGTGGAGGTGGCCCGCCGCGCCGAGGGCATACGCCCGCCCGTCGTGGATCGTGACCGAAGCGCGCGGCCCCGCTTCGTAGGTAAAATCCGCATACGAACACGCGTAAGCGACCTCCCAGAGCACCTTCCCGGTCCGCCAGTCGAGGCACAGCACCCGCTCGGAGGAACGCTCCTTCACGAAGTCCATGACGTAGACCCGGCCGGCGGCGACGGTCGGACCCGAATAGCCGGCACCGATCGGCGCCGTCCAGCGCAAGGGAATCGTCCCGCCCGCGAACTGCTCGACGATGCCCGCCTCACGCCAGATGCCATCCCGCCGCGCCCCGCGCCACTGCGGCCAGTCCTGCCCTTCGGGCGGCACCGGCGGCGCGGCCGCGGCAAACGCAGCCGAGCAAGTGAACAGGAGCACGGAAATCACCCGTGCGATTGACGGAAGTGCGGGGGCAGGCACGCCCGACCTCTCGGCGAATTCCACCGCCGCGTCGAGGCGGAAACTCGCGCGAGGCTCCCGGGAACCGCGCGATGTCAGTCCGGCTTCAGGGCCAGCCGAAACGCGGCCATCTCCCGGTCGTTGCGCACGAGCAGCACGTCGCCGGCGAGCACCGGGTGATTCCAGGTCTTGCCCTCCAGCGCCTTCGCGCGCGCCAGTTCGGTGAACTCGCCAGGCTTCGCCGCGACGAGCGCCAGGTCGCCCTGCTCGGCCAGCACCAGCAACACGTCCTGATCCGCCAGCAGGAGCACCTGGCCGCTGCCGTAGCGGCCACCCTTCCACTTGCGCCCGCCGTCCGCGAGATCGACGCACGCCAGAATGCCGCCGTCGAAGCCGTAGGCATGCCCGCCGTGCACGACGAAATCGTTGAAGTAGGCCTTCAACCGGTTCGACGTCCAGCGCTCGTGGACGGCCCAGACGCCGTCGGTAGTTTTAACCTCGATACGCCGGGCGCCGGTGCGGTCGCCGGTGCTGATCAGGAGGTCGCCCGGCGCGATCTGCGCCGGCTGCACGATGGCGAAGCCCGGCCACGCATGCTGCCAGAGCACCTTGCCGTCAGCCGGCGCGACGCTCGTGGCCCCCACTCCGCTCATCAGGAGCACCTGCGGGACGCCGCCGATCTCCAGCAGGTGGGGCGAACTGTAGCTCTTGCCGTCCGCGGGCCCGACCCAACGCGTCTTGCCGGTGGCGCGATCGTAGGCGATCAACGTTCCCGTCGCCGCGACGATCACCAGGTCGCCGACCACGAGCGGCGAGCTCGCAAAGCCCCAGTCGGGAGCCTGCTTGTCCGTGTCGGTGGCGGCATTTCGCGACCACACGACCGCGCCGGTCAGGGCGTCGAGCGCGTTCACGAGGCCCGTCGCGCCGAACGTATAGAGGCGGCCGTCATGCAAGGTGGGCGTTCCGCGCGGCCCCGCGCCGGCATTCGACTCCCAGAAGCGCGCGGCGTCCTGATGCCGCCACACCGGCGCGCCGTCGGCCAGGTTGTGGCACGCGACGATCTCGTCGTCACCGCGTTGCTCCTGCGTGTAGAACACGCCGCCGCTGACGGCGAACGAGGACCAGCCCGGCCCGACCGGCCGCCGCCAGCGCTCGACCGGCGGCGAGGCCGACCAGTTGGTCTCGATCCGCACTCCGCGCACAACGCCGTCGCGCGCCGGCCCGCGAAAGCCGGTCGAGGTCGCGCCCGGCTGCGCCGCGGTCGGCGCCGGACGCACCGGCTCGGGGGCGGCCGCCGGGAGCGTGCGGCGGACCTCCGCAAGCAGCCGCTCTTCCGAGGTCGGCGTCCAGCGCCAATGGAAATCGGCCTCAGCCGCACTGGTAATCCCGTCCGTTCGCAACAGGACGAAAGGTCCGCTGGCGAAAACGAATGCGGCCACCATCGCGGCTCGCCGGGGAACGGGCGCGAGCTTCCCGCTCAGCGCCGCCCAGACGATCAACGCCAGACTCAAGACCGGGATGGCGAAGATGGGCAGCATCATGCCCATCATCCCGCCCGCAAGGGACGGGTGCACGAAGCGCGACGTCACGAAAAGCGCGCCAGTCATCACGACGAGCGCCGCCACGCGATCAAACCAGCCCGCCCGGCTGAAGCCCAGCCACCACCCGATCAGCAACAGTCCGCCGGCCGCACCGCCGATCACTCCAATCGCGATGGCTTCCGGAAAGACCAGGGGCACGACGAAGCGCACGAGCCACTGCAACGCCACGATGAGCACCCCCGGCCAAAGTCGGAGCGGAGGCGGTGAAGTCGGTGCGGCGGGCGAGGTCGGGAGCATGGGAGGAAAAGTCCGGAGCCGAAGCGACGTCACTCCGCGCGCAACACCGCCGTCGCGTCCACCTGGCCGGCGCGGCGCGCCGGCAGCCAGCACGCGACCAGCGCCACCACGATGAGCATCAGGGTGGCGCCCAGCAGCACGCTCACATCGTTCGTGCGCATGCCGGGAAAGGCGAATGCGAGCACCTGCGCGACGCCGTAGGCGCCGAGCAGCCCGAGGCCGGCGCCGGCCAGGGCCAGCTTCACGCCGGAAGCGAGCACGATGCGGGTGAGGTCGCCGACCGCCGCCCCGAGGGCCAGCCGGATCGCGAACTCCGTCGTGCGCTGCGCCATGGTCCGCGCAATGACGCCGTAGATGCCGAGGGTGGCCAGGGCGAGTCCGAGCAGCGCAATGGCCGTCAGGATGTCGCGCAGGACGGCCAGTTGGTAGTTGGCGCGGCGGACCGTGGCATCGGCGGGTTGAAGCTCGCGCACCGGCAGATCCGGATCGAGGTCCGCCATCGTCGCCCGAATGCCAGCCACGAGGGACGCCGGCGTGACTCCGCTGGCCCGCACCGCGATCACACCCTGGCGGTGCGGTTCCTGGGCCAGCGGCAGGTAAATCTGGAACGGAGCGGGATTGCGATCGGGCACGACGGCCTCCACGTCGCCCACCACGCCGACAATTTCCCCCATGGGAGAATCCGGCCCGGCCGCCGACGCGAGACGCCGCCCAATCGGATCCGCGTCGCCGAAGAGGCTGCGGGCCGCGGTCTGGTTGATCAGGCAGACCCGTGGCGCCGTCGCGGTGTCGCGCGCGCTGAAGCCGCGACCGGCCAGCACGCGCGTGCCGAACGTATCGAAATACTGGTCACTCACGCGGTTGACGGCCGCGGCGGGTTCGTGCCCCGGGCGCGGCCGGGCGCGTCCCTCCACCACGAACCGCCGCACATCCGGCCAGAGGAAAATCGGGGCGAACGACGAGAGGCTGACGGACGCCGCGCCGGGCAGCGCCGCCAAACGCTCGAGGGCGAGCCGGTGGAAGGCCGCGATTTTCCCGGCGTCGGAATACTTCGCCGCCGGCAGCAGGATGGTGCCGGTGACGACGTGTTCGGACGCCCAGCCGGAACGGCGGTGGTTCAAGTCGTGAAGGCCGCGAACGAAAAGACCGGCCCCCGCCAGCAGGATCATCGCGAGCGCGAACTGGCCGACGACGAGCGCCTGGCGGAAGCGCTGATGCCCGCGGCCTCCGGTCACGCCGCGCCCGCCGCTCTTCAGGGTGTCGTTCAGATTGAGCCGCAGAGCGAAGAGCGCCGGAGCGATGCCGAAGGCCACTGCGGTGATCAGCGAGGCGGCGAACGCCCAGCCGAGCACGCGCCAGTCGAGCGCAAAAAAGACCTGCTCGCCGTTGTCCCCGGTGGAGCGCCACGCCGCCCAGTCGCGGAACCACAGCGCCAGCAACACCGCGCCCGCGCCGCCCACGAACGCGAGCAACAGCGACTCCGCGATCAGCGGCCGCAGCAACTGCGTGCGCGAGGCGCCGAGGGCGGCACGCACGGCGAATTCCCGCGCCCGCGCCATCGTTCGCGCCAGGAGCAGGTTCGCGAGATTCGAACAGGCGATGAGCAGGACGAAGCCGGAAAGCCCGATGAGCAGCGGCACGACCGAGGTCGCTCCATAGCCGGCCGCGTTGACCTGCAGCGGGACCGTGCGCCAGGAACTCTCGCCGTGCACCTCGGGAAACTCGGCCGCGAGGCGCCGGCCAAAGGCGGCGACAAATCCCGCCGCCTCGCCCGCCGGACGGTTGGCGCCGCGCCGCCCGATGATGCGGAGCGCTGCCCCGTGGCGATCGGCGGCCTGCTCCGGATCGAGGGCCAGCGGACGGAACAGATCGATCACCCCCAGGTAACGCCAGTCGTTAAACGTCTCCGGCAGCACGCCAACGATCTCGTGCGGTTCGCCGTCGATGCGCAGGGTGCGGCCGATGGCATCCGGCCGGCTGCCGAAGCGATTGCGCCAGGTCCGCTGGCTCAGGATGACAACCCGGTCGCGGCCGGGCGTCTCTTCTCCGGCGCGGAAGTCGCGTCCAAGCTGCACGGACACGCCCAACAGGGAGAAAAAGTTGACGGCACTCCGCGCGGCGTGAGCCATCTCGGCGGGCCGACCGGCCTCCGAGAGACTCACGTCGCCCACGCCATAGGCGGCGACGTCGCCGTAGCCCGCCTTGGCGCGCTGAAAATCGAGCCAGTCGGCCGGCGCGAAGTGGCCTTCGGGCGATTGCGAAGTGGCGCGGTAGAAGCGGTCGAGTTGACCGACGTCGGCATAGGGCAGCGGCTTCAACAGGATGCCATTGAGCACGCTGAACATCGCGGTGTTCGCGCCGATGCCGAGCGCGAGCGTGACGATCGCCAGCACGGAAAAGCCGGGCGAGCGGACGAGCTCGCGGCCGGCGAGCCGCAGATCGTGGAGGACCCGGTGCCACGCGCCCCACCCCTGCGCCTCCCGGGCCCGCTCCTGGATGCTCCCGGTGTTGCCGAAACGGCGCTGGGCGGCGAGGCGCGCGTCCGACTCCGACAGGCCGTCGGCCGCCAGGTCCGCGGCGCGCTGCTCGAGATGGAAACGCATCTCCTCCGCCATCTCCGCCTCCGTTCGGGAGCGGCAAAAGCGGGTCCGCCAGCGATGGGCCAGGCGACGGAAGGGACTCATGGCGACTTCGGCGGCGCGGCGGCGCACCGCTCAGGCCGAGGCCATGACCAGCGCGATCACGGCACTCATGCGATCCCAGTTCTTCTGCTCCGTCTCGAGTTGCTTCCGGCCGGCGCGGGTGAGCGAGTAGTATTTCGCGCGGCGGTTGTTCTCGGTCAGCTTCCACTCCGCGTCGATCCAGCCCTTGCCTTCCATCCGGTAGAGCGCCGGGTAGAGCGACCCTTCATCCACCTGCAGCGCGCTCTTGGAGAGTTGCTCGAGCTTGTTGGTGATGCCCCACCCATGCAGTTCGCCCCGGCTGAGGATGCGCAGCACCAGCATGTCGAGGGTGCCCGGGAAGAGTTCGTATTTGTCCGCCATCGCCGCTCACCTAGATAGCCTAAGGCAGCGAAAGCAAGCCTTTCCTTAGACAGGCCAAGGCGGAGGGGGCCGGACGATGCCGCGCGGACGCAAAAAAGGCGGGGCGCCCGCAGGCACCCCGCCTTGAAATTCCCCGCGCCTGTCGGCGCGGGTGGAAATCAGTAACGCGCCTGGAACGCGCCGGGACGGCGGTTCGGGCTGCTGAAGTTGCGACCGCCACCGCCGCCGCCGCCCATGTCTTCCTTCGGCTTGGCTTCGTTGACCGTGAGGGCGCGACCGTCGAGATCGGCGCCGTTCATCTTTTCGATGGCGGCCTTGCTTTCGTCCGCCGTGGCGAAGGTCACGAAGGCGAAGCCGCGCGGGCGGCCCGTCTCGCGATCGTTGGCGATGTAGACATCGGTGACGGTGCCGAACTTGCCGAAGGCGTCGCGGAGGTCGGCCTCGGTGGTCTTGAACGACATGTTACCGACGTAGAGTTTGGAATTCATGGGTGGAGGATTCGTAGGCTTCGTCTGCTGTCAGCATGTTCCCGGAAGTCGGGTTTCGAATCATCACCTGAACCTGAAGCTCACCTGAAGACTCACCAGCACTGTCATCTAACGCGAATACGAGCCGCCACCCTCGCGCCTGTCGCGCGATACGCAAGGACCATCGCAGCCAATCGCGCGGGTCCCCCTGCCCTCCGCCCCGCGCCCGCGGGCCGGCCTTCAGGCCCCAGGCTTCCGCGAGCGCAGTTGCAGCGCGTGCACCAGGAATGGACTGGGACGCAACGCCGGCTTCGCTGCGCCGCCCGCCGCGGCGCGCCGGCGGCCCGCGCACCGCACGCTTCGCACCACCGCCACCCCACTCTCCCGGCGCACGTGCTTTGCCTTCATCAGCGCACACTCTGCCCACGTTTCGCGCCGAAGCCACCTCCCATCCGCCCTGGCCGCGGCCAACCGGGCAACCGGTTTCCCCGCCACCGGGTTCTGGCGTTAAATGCCGGCGACCGCCGCGGCCCGTGCCAGGCACCCGCCGTTCGGGAGCAATCTATTCGGTCGCCAATCCCGTGATCGCGCGATACGGTGCTCGCAGACGCAGCCCCCAGAACCGCACTACACTCTCTCATGGCCCGACCCTACCGCCGACGCGCCGTCTCTTCCGTTATTCGCGCTTACAGCCACGACCCCCTCGAACGCATCGAGACCATCGGTGGCACGAATTCCGACCACACGCGCTGGAAACTCTCCCAGGCCGCGGCCATCGCCGCCATCGAGGCGGGCACCGACGAGTTTTTCGTCAACGCCGACGGCCAGCCGGTGAAACTCGTCGTGCTGACCCATCGCGGACTCAAATACCTGAAGACCGAACGCGAGAAGACGCACCCCGACGATCTGCTCAGCCTGGTTCCGGGCTGAGCCGCGACGCCTCCCGCTGCCGCCGGCGCGTTTCGGCCGGATCGGACAATCTCCCATGGGCGCCGGCATCTCGGGCATTGACGCGGATTTTTCCGACTCGTTTGCTGCGCGCCATGCGTGACATCAAGCCCGCGGATCCCAGCATCAAATACAAGCGCGTCATCCTGAAACTCTCGGGTGAAGTGCTGCGCGGAGGGAAACTGGGGGATCCCATCGACGGCGCCACGCTCAGCGAGGTCTGCTCGCAGGTGAAGGAAATCCACGACCTCGGCGTCGAGGTCTGCGTCGTCATCGGCGGCGGCAACATTTTCCGCGGCCTGAACGGCGAGAAGCGCG
>CAZENI010000299.1:0-10243 GCA_964513055.1 uncultured Opitutus sp. | reverse complement strand
GCCGCGACCCGCGCGCCCTTCTGCCCGGCGAGCCGGGCGAGCCGGCCGGCGAGCGGCGCGGCGATGTGGACGAACTCGCCCTCGAGGTAACCCTGCCAGCCGGCGGCGGCCTGGCGCTGGCAGCCGGTCGCGGCGGCGAAACCGAGGAGCGCGACGGCGGCGGCGTTAGCGAGGAAAGAGCTTTTCATATTGCTTGCGCCCGGCGTGGGTGAGGAGTCCGCCGAAGAACAGATCGATGCCGTGGGCGATGACGCGCGCCGGGGGCTGGCCGAGACGCTCGAGCGTGGCGGGGTGCATCATGCCCTGCATCGCTTGCAGGAAGAACTCGACCGCGAAGCCTGGCGGCAAATCGGTGCGGATGAGGCCCGCGATCTGCCCTTCCTCCGTGAACCGGCCGAACACATACGGCAGTGTGATGCCGCGCACCTCGGCAACCTTTGCGAACAGCCGGGGCGCGAAGCGTTGCAGGTCCCGCACGGTGTGCGGATTCAGCGGCGCCATCCGCTCGAGCATGCCCTCGACGAAGCTCCGCAGTTTCTCCGCCAGATTCAGGGCCCGGTCACGCAGGAGCGCATCGGCGTCGGCCCGAATCTCCGCGGCGAGATCGTCGATCACTGCGCCGACGATCTCGTCCTTGCCGGCGAAATGGACGTAGAGCGTCTTTTTGCTCATCCCGAGTTCCTCCGCGAGGCCGTCCATCGTGAAGCGGCTGTAGCCGTGGGCGAAGAAATCCCGACGGGCCTGCTGTAGGATACGGTGGCGCAGCGCGCGGGAATCCGTGTGGGCGGCAGGCGAGGGCGCGAGGGCGGCGGCGGGCATAAACGAAGGAAACTAAAAAGGTATTATGAGTTTCCGGTGTCAATCCCGCGTTCGGTCGCCAGCGACCGATGGGTGCGAACGTGCCACCTGCGGTGGTCGTTGGCGGCCGGCAGGGAGCCTTTCAGCCGCCGGGCTGGCCCAGGACTGGTCGGGCGTTCGTGCTGCGCCCGCAAGTTTCCGTCACTTGACGCGCGGGTGACGCGTCCTATTAGTCTCTCCCCCGAGCCATGTCCCCGCGTGCCCTCCCGATGCTCCGCCTGACCGTTTCGTTTGCCGCCGCTGGCGTGGTCGCGGAGATGCAGGCGCAGATCGCGGCGAAATCGCCGTTCATGGCGCCGCAGGCCGCCCCGACCAACGCGCCCACCGCGGGCGCGCCGCTGGAGTTCCGGGCGCTGATCGAGACCGGGGAGGGCGTGCAGTTTCGCATTTACGATCCGGCCAAGAAGACGGGGACGTGGGTGAAGTTGAACGAAAAGAGCACCGAGTTCGACGTCCTCGCCAAGCAGCACGACGAGGGGCAGAAAACGCTCACGATCGAGCACATGGGCCGCACGCTCACCTTGGCGATGCGCGAGGCCAAGGTGGTCTCCTCCGGCTCGGCCGCGCAGGCGATGCCGCCGCCGCCGGTGCCGCAGCCCGCGAGCAATGTCCCGCCGGCGGTCACGCAGGCCGTGGTGTTGAACCCCACGCCTGCGGACGAACAGCGCCGGCTCGAAGCCGTCGCGGCCGAGGTCGCGCGCCGTCGCGCCCTGCGCGAGCAGGCGACGCAGCAGATCAATCAGGGTGGGCCCCCGCAGATGGCCGCCCCGCCGCAGCAATTCCCACCGCAGGCGCAGCCCCAGCGCAGCAATCAGCCGCCGCCGGGCATGCCCGCCAACCCGGCGCCGAATCAGCGTCAGCGCTAGGCGCTCGCGACTGACGCGCACGCCGCGCGCTCAACGGCGCGGGTCGCGCAGATCGCGCGAGACGGGATCGGTTGAAAATATTTCGTGCGCCGGCGCGGCCGTCCGGTAGCGTGTCTGCTCCTGATGTCCGACGCGCCTCCACTGCCGACCGCCCCCTCCGCGCGGTCGAATTGGGTGCTGATCCGGCGGATGTTCCTGCTCGCGTGGCGTTATCGGCTGCACTGCCTGCAGGTGCTTTCCCTTCAGCTCGTGCTGCTCACCATGGGCATCTCGGGACTCAGCCTGACCGGCATCGGCATTGACTACATCAAGCAGAAGGTCGAGGGCACGCCGCCCGTGGCCAACCGCCTGCTGCAGGCGCTGCCGGAGCACTGGCCTTATTGGGAGGTTCTCGCGCTCCTCGCCGGCTTGATCCTCCTGCTCGCGGTCGGCCGCGCGTTTCTCAATTACACCTACACCGTCTCCGTCAACCGGCTGGTCCAGCAGCGTCTCGTGGTCGACCTGCGCAGCGAGGTTTACGACAAGCTCCAGCGGCTAAGCTTCCGGTTCTTCGACGCGAACACGACGAGTTCGATCATCACGCGGGTCACCAGCGACGTGCAGAGCGTGCGCATGTTCGTCGATCAGGTGCTGATTCAGAGCGTGATCATGGTAATCTCGCTCACGGTTTACGTGATCTACATGGTGAACCTCAGCCCGACGCTGACGCTCGCCTGCCTCGCGACCACGCCGCTGCTCTGGGTGCTGTCGGCCTGGCACACGCGGAAGACCCAGCCCGCCTACGCGCAAAACCGGACGCTGGTGGAGAAGATGGTGCAGACCTTCGTTGAGAGCATCCAGGGCATCGCGGTCACGAAGGCCTTCGGGCGCGAGGCGGAGGATCGCGCGCGCTTCGAGGCGGCGAACAACGCCGTGCTGGTGCAGCAGCACGCGATTTTCTGGCGCGTGAGTCTGTTTTCGCCCGCGATCGGATTTCTCACACGGATCAACATGATGGTGCTGCTTGGCTACGGCGGCTGGCTGGTCATCCACGGGCAGCTCCCTCTCGGCGCGGGGCTCGTGGTGTTTGCCGGCCTGCTTGAGCAGTTCTCCGGGCAGGTGAACAACATTGCGACCATCGTGAATTCCGTGCAGCAGTCGATGATCGGCGCGCGGCGGGTCTTCGAGATCCTCGATGCACCGGTCGAGGTGAAGAGCGCGGCCGGCGCGCTGCGGCGGCCGCGGCTGGGCGGAGACGTCCGCTTCGAGGGCGTGTCGTTCACCTATGACGGCGCCGAGGCGGTCGTGCGCGACATCGACCTTCACGTGAAGCCGGGCGAGTGCGTCGCGATCCTCGGCGCCACCGGCGCGGGCAAGAGCGTGCTGATGAGCCTCGTGCCGCGCTTCTTCGATCCGACGGCCGGTCGCGTGCTGCTCGACGGCATCGATGCGCGCCAGCTCGACCTCGACGATCTGCGGCGCAACATCGGGCTGGTTTTCCAGGAGAGCTTCCTGTTCTCCCACACGGTCGCGGCCAACATCGCGTTCGGCCATCCCGGGGCCACGCGCGCGCAGATCGAGCAGGCGGCGAAGATCGCCGCGGCACACGACTTCATCCTGCGCCTGCCGAACGGCTACGACACCGTGCTCGGGGAGAGCGGCAACACGCTCTCCGGCGGCCAGCGGCAGCGTCTCGCGATCGCGCGCGCGGTGCTGCTCGAGCCCGCGATCCTGCTGCTCGACGATCCCACCGCGGCGATCGACAGCGAGACGGAGCACGAGATCTTCGAGGCGCTTGATCGTGCGATGGCGGGCCGGACCACCTTCATCGTCGCCCACCGGCTGAGCACGTTGCGGCGCGCGGATTTCATCATCGTCCTCGAGCACGGCCGGATCGTGCAGCGCGGCACGCACGAGCAGCTCATGCGCGAGCCGGGCCCGTATCTGCACGTGGCCAGCCTGCAGCTCGTGGATAATCGCGAGCTCCAGCAACTGAAACTCCGGGAGGGTGCGGCATGAAGAAGCTGTCCTCCGCCCTGTTCGAGGCGAGCGACGTCGGGTTGATCCGGCGCGTGCGCGACGACGATGACGACGAGGAGATCCAGAAGCCGCTCGAGTGGTCGCTGATCCGCCGGCTGTTCACTTATGCGGCGCCGGTGCGGAGCAAGGTCACCGCGCTCACGGTCATCACCGTGTTTCGCGCCGCGCAGCTCCCGGGTTTCGCGTGGCTGACGTCGATCATCATCAACGGCCCGATCGTGCAGGGCGACGGCCGCGGGCTGGTCCTCGGAGTCGCCGCCTATGCGGTGCTCGCGCTGTGGACGGACGGGATGTTCCACTTTCGCCAGCGTTACGCGCTCGAGATCGGCGAGACCGTGGTGAACGGCCTGCGCGCGGAGGTGTTCGCGAAGACGCAGCGCCAGCCGATGAGCTTCTTCCACCGCGTGAAGATCGGCCGGATCATCGGGCGCGTGACGAGCGACGTGGAGGCGCTGCGCGTCGGCATCCAGGACGTCCTCTTCGTGAGCGCAATCCAGGGCGGGCAGATGCTGTTCTCCGCCGTGGTGATGGCGTGGTCGGACTGGGTGCTGTTCTGCGTCGTGCTCGGGCTGGCGCCGATCCTCTGGGTGCTGAACCGGCATTTCCGGGTGAAACTCAGCCACTACTCGCGCGCGGCGAGCGACAGCTTCAGCCGGGTCACCGCGACGCTCGCGGAATCGGTCAACGGCATCCGCGTGACGCAGGGCTTCGTGCGGCAGGAGACGAACGCCGGGCTCTTCCGCCACCTGCTCGCCGACCACTCGCGCTACAGCGTCGCCCTCGCGCGCACGTCGGCGATCCTGACGCCGATCCTCGAGCTCAACAGCCAGTTCTTCGTCGCGGTGCTGCTGATGTTCGGCGGCTGGCGCGTGTATCATGGTTACATGGACGTGGGGGCGCTGATCACGTTCTTCCTGCTCGCCAACCAGTTCTTCGCGCCCATCGCGATCATCGGCAACCAGTATAACCAGGCGCTCGTGGCGATGGCCGGGGCCGAGCGCGTCTTCAAGCTGATCGACGCCCCGCCGGACTGGGAGGACGCGGCCGACGCGGCGGAGCTGCCGGACCCGCGGGAGAAGTCTGAAGGGAGAGGTCCGAAGTCAGATGTCCGAAGCGGCGATGCGGCCGGGATGCGGGTCGAGTTTCGCCAGGTCTCCTTCGGCTACGATCCCGCGCGGCGGGTGCTGCATGACGTGACATTCACCGCCGAGCCCGGGCAGACGATCGCGCTCGTGGGGCACACCGGCAGCGGCAAGAGCTCGATCATCAACCTCGCGGCGAAGTTCTACCTGCCGACGGCTGGCGAGCTGCGGATCGACGGCCGCGAGATCCGCACGGTCACGAGCCGCTCGCTGCACCGCCAGATGGGCATGGTGCAGCAGCAGAACTTCCTCTTCAGCGGCACCGTGCTGGAGAACATCCGCGTGGCGCGGCCCGGCGCGGACGAGGCGGAGGTGCGCGCCGCCGCCGCACAGCTCGACTGTCTCGACATTCTGGATGCGCTGCCGCGCGGCCTGCACACCGAGGTCGGCGAGCGCGGCGCCGCGTTGTCCGTCGGCCAGCGGCAGCTCGTCTGCTTCACGCGCGCGCTGCTCGCCGATCCGCGGCTGGTGATTCTCGACGAGGCGACGAGCGCGATCGACGCGCTGACCGAGGCGCGGCTGCAGCGCGCGCTGGTCGCGCTGCTGCGCGGCCGCACGAGCTTCGTCGTCGCGCACCGGCTGAGCACGATCCGCCACGCCGACGCCGTGCTCGTGCTCGATCAGGGTCGCATCATCGAGCGCGGCACGCACGCGGAGCTGCTGGCGCGAGGCGGACACTACGCGGCGCTCTACCGCCAGTTCGTGCAGGTCGACGAGCGCGCGTGACGCGCGGCGCGCGCGAAAAGCCGGCGGATTTCACGAGGGAAACGCGCGCGTTCTCACTCTAGAAAGTTGAAGATTTTCCTATGCAAACGCGCGATTTTCCCTCTAGAAGTGCGATTGTCTCAGAGGGAAAACGTTACAAACCCAAACTCATTATGGCTAAAAAAGCTGCTCGTAAACCGAATGCTGCGTTCATGAAACCGGTCACGCCTGACGCGACGCTCGCCGCCGTGGTCGGCGCGGCCCCGCTGCCGCGCACGGAGCTCACCAAGAAGCTCTGGGCCTACATCAAGAAGAACGGCCTGCAGGACAAGAAGGTGAAGACCCAGATCAACGCCGACGACAAACTGAAGGCCGTGTTCGGCGGCAAGAAGTCGGTCTCGATGTTCGAGATGACGAAGCTCGTCTCGGGTCACGTTTCCTAAGGACTCCGCTCCCGGATTTTTTCCAACCGCCGCGATGCGTTCGCGGCGGTTTTTTTGCGTCCGGCTCCGGGCTTGACGAGCTAGCTCAGTGATATCACTAAGGTATCTGTTGACCCTCTGAAACCATGAATACCTCCGCCTTGCCTCCGCAGTCGCAGAATCAGGAGCGCGCCGCCCGCGTCACGAGCGGCTGGTCCATCCTGTTCATCAATCTCCTGCTCTACGTCGCGCCGGTCGCCCTGCTCATGGCCGCACCGCGCGGGGCGGCCGGGGCTGCGGTTGTGGCGCTCGCCGTGGTGCTGTTCATCGGCGCGATCATCGTGTCGTGCGGGTTCTTCACCCTCCAGCCGAACGAGGCCGCGGTCCTGCTGCTGTTCGGCGCCTACCAGGGCACGGTGCGCGCGAGCGGTTTCTTCTTCACGAATCCGTTCAACAAGAAGCTCAAGATCTCGCTGCGCGCGCGGAATCTCAACGGCGAGAAACTCAAGGTGAACGAGAAGCGGGGCAACCCGATCGAGATCGCCGTCGTGGTGGTGTGGCGCGTGCGGGACACGGCGCAGGCGGTCTTCGATGTCGATAGCTATGAAAACTACGTGAAAATCCAGAGCGAGTCCGCGGTGCGCCACGTGGCCAGCAGCTACGCCTACGACGATGGCGAGCCCGACGAGCTTACGCTGCGCGGCGGGAGCGACGAGGTCTCCGCCGCCCTCACCCGCGAGCTGCAGAACCGCCTGGCCAAGGCGGGCGTGAGCGTCGAGGAGGCGCGGCTGACGCACCTCGCCTACGCGCCGGAGATCGCGCAGGCGATGCTGCGTCGCCAGCAGGCCGAGGCCGTGATCGCGGCCCGCCAGAAGATTGTCCACGGCGCCGTCAGCATGGTGGAGATGGCGCTCAACGAACTCGCGGCGAAGCGCGTGGTGAATCTCGACGACGAGCGGAAGGCCGCCATGGTCTCCAACCTCCTCGTCGTGCTCTGCGGCGAGTCGGAGGCCCATCCCGTCATCAACACCGGCACGCTTTACCACTGAGCCCTGCGGCGCATGTCGTCCGAGGAACGCAAAGCATTTCTGCTCCGCATCGATCCCGAGCTCTGGCGCGAGCTCGAGGCCTGGGCGGCGGACGAGCTGCGCAGCGTGAACGGGCAGGTGGAATACCTGCTCCGCCAGGCGGTGCAGAAGCGGAAGCGGTCCCAGGCGGCGGAGGCGGAGGACGAGCGGAAGCGGTGATGGGGCCGGCGCAACGCCTTCGGGGTTGCGCGCCTCCCCGGGGCGGAATTGAGTGGCCCCACCCGCGCCGGGTGCCGCCACCGCCTCATGTCATCCCACCAATCCAGGAAGCTGAAGATCGCCGCGGCATGGACGGCGATCCTGCTCGCGGGATTGGCGGCCGGAGCCTGGAACTACCGGGCGCGCGAGCGCGAGGCGCGGGATCAGTTCGTGCGCACGGCCACGCGCGCCGCGGTGACGTTTGACGGCGCCGGGTTGCGGCGACCGGGGGCGGACGGCGGGCCCGAGGCGCCGGGCTACGCGGCGATCCGGACGCGGCTGCAGAAGTTCAAGGCCATCGACCCGCGCGTGCGGTCGTTCTTCGTCTTCCGGGTGCAGCCCGACACGGGCCGCGTCACGCTGCTGGCGGATTCCGGGGAGGAGCCGTCCGCTGGGCGCGATCAGTTGCCGGGGAGCGAGCAGAGCCGCGCGGCCCGGGAGGCGGTCTGGCAGGAGGTGCTGCGGACCGGCGTATCAGGGATGCTGGGACCGCGCACCGACGACACGGGGAGCTGGCTCGCGGCCTTCGCCCTGATCGACGACTCGCCGGCGGCCGGCGCCGGCCCGGCGGTGCGGCATCTGCTCGGGCTGGAGGTCGACGCGGCCGGCTGGCGCGCCGTGCTGGCCCAGGCCGCGTTCCAAGGCGCGTTCTACACCTGGATCCTGCTCGGCCTGCCGCTGACCGCCTGGCTCGTCGTCCGGCGCCAGCACGAGCAGCGTGAGGTCATCCGCAACCTTTCCGAGGCGATGGAGCAGAGCCATTCGGCCATCATGATCGTCGATCTCGGCAGCCGGATCGAATACGCGAACCGCGGGCTCTGCCAGCAGATGGGCTATTCGCGGCGGGAGCTGATCGGGCGGCTGTGGCGGGATTTTCACGTGCCGCAGACGGCGGAGGCCTTGCTGTCCGACCTGGTGGCGACGGTGCGCTCCGGCCGGCCCTGGGAGGGGGAATGGTTCAATCAGCGCAAGGACGGCACGGTCTACCCGGTGCGCGGCATCGTCACGCCGGTGAAGCATCGCGACGGCTCGCTCGCGTGTTTCGTGGCGGTGTTCGACGACGTGACGGAGACCAAGGGGCGCGAGGCCGAGTTGCGCGAGGCGCGCGATGCCGCGCTCGCCGGCGATCGCGCGAAGGGGCAGTTCCTCGCGACGATGAGCCACGAGGTGCGCACCCCGCTCAACGGCATCGTGGGCTTCACGAGCCTCCTGCTCGAGACGCCGCTCACGCCCGAGCAGCGCGAGTATGTGCAGACGATCCGGATGAGCACCGAGGCGCTCATCCAGCTCACGGGCGACATCCTCGATTTTGCGCGGATCGAGTCGGGGAAGCTGAAACTGGATCCGCTGGCGTGCGATCCCCGCGAGTGCATCGAGGACGCGCTCGATCTAATGGCGGCGAAGTCGGCGGAGAAGCACGTCGAGCTGCTGCACCGGATCGGTCCGGACGTCCCCGCCGCGATCGTCACCGATGGCGGCCGGTTGCGCCAGGTGCTGGTGAACCTCCTGGGCAACGCGGTGAAGTTCACCGAGCGCGGCGCGGTCGAGATCGCGCTGACGGTGCTGCCGGCGGAGGCCGGCGGGCACCGCGGTGAGCCGCTGGCGCCCGGCGAGGCGCTGCTGCGCTTTGCCGTGCGCGACACCGGCATCGGCATCGCGCCCGAGCATCACGCCAAGCTCTTCCGGCCGTTCACGCAGGTGGACGAGTCGACCACGCGGCGCTACGGCGGCACGGGCCTCGGGCTCGCCATCTGCCGGAACCTGGTGGAGCTGATGGGCGGCACCATCGGCGTGGAAAGCGCGCCCGGCCGCGGCTCCGTGTTCTTCTTCACCATCCGGGCGGTGGTCGCCGCGCCGCTGCCGCCGGTGCGCGATCTGGCGGGGCTGCGGCTCGGGCTGGCGATGCCGCCCGGCCCGCTGCGGCAGGAACTGGTCGAGCTTCTGCGCGGCTGGCGCGCCGAGGTCTTCGAGGCCGACGAGGCCGGGCAGCTCGCGGCCGGCACGTGCGAGATCGCGCTGATCGAGGTCTGCCACGACGTGGCGCGGAGCCTGGCCGGCCGGGAGTCGCAGTGCGCGCTGCCGCTGGAGCGCACCTTCGGCCTGGTGCCGATCTCCCTGCCGAACGATCTGCGCACGGCGCTGCGCGCGCATTTCCGCCTGCTGGTGAACAAGCCGGTGCACCACGACGCGCTGTTCGCCCTGCTGTCCGGATCGCGGCCCAGCGCGCCGGTGCCGCCGCCCCCGACGCACTTCGGCTTCCGCGTGCTGGTGGTCGAGGACAACGCGGTGAACCAGCACATGATCCAGCGGGTGCTGGCCAACCTCGGTTGCACGTCGCGGCTGGTCGAGCACGGCCGCGCCGCGCTGGCGGAGCTCTCGCAGCATCCGGGCGACTTCGATCTCGTCCTGCTCGACCTGCACATGCCGGAGATGGACGGCTTCGCCGCGCTGCGCGAGATCCGCGCCGGTCGCGCCGGCCCGCGGGCGCAGACGATGTGGATCATCGCGCTGACGGCGGATGCGCGCGAGCAGCAGCGGGCCCGGGCGATGGAGGCCGGCATCAACGAATACCTGACCAAGCCGCTGAGCGTGCCGGACCTCGACGCGGCGTTGCGGCGCTTCCGCAACGATCGCGTATCGAGAAAACGGTGATGCGGCGGGGAAGGGCGGAGGGCGCCACGCCGGGCCGCACCCGGTGGCCCCTCATCCCTCCAGGGCGGCGGCGATCTGCTTGCAGGAGGTCTTGAGGATCTCAAGGCGGGCGAAGCGCTTGTTGTCGGCGGGCACGAGGTGCCAGGGCGCGTCGGGCCGGTGGGTCAGGGCGAGCATGTCGCCCACCGCGATCTCGTAGGCGCGCCACTGCCGGCGGTTGCGCCAGTCCTCCGCGTTGATCTTGTGGCGCTTGTAGGCGGTTTCCTCGCGGTGGCGGAAGCGCCGGAGCTGCT
>CAZENI010000298.1:0-10301 GCA_964513055.1 uncultured Opitutus sp. | reverse complement strand
GGATGAAGCGGGCCGCGTCGTCTATTTCGTCCGTGACGACGGCGCCGGCTTCGACATGCGCTACGTCGACAAGCTGTTCGGGGTCTTTCAACGGCTGCACCGCCCCGAGGACTACGCGGGCACCGGCGTGGGTCTGGCCATCGTGCAGCGCATCGTGCAGCGGCACGGCGGACAGGTGTGGGCCGAGGGCGAAGTGGACCGGGGGGCCACCTTTTATTTCACCCTGACCGGGGGCTGATTTTCATGAACAACCTCAACGCGATCGAACTGCTGCTGGTGGAAGACAACCCGCAGGATCTGGAGCTGACCCGGCGCGCGCTGCAAAAGGCCAATCTGGCGAACCGCATCCACGTGGCCCGCGATGGCGCCGAGGCCCTCGAGTATGTTTTCTGCGAGGGCGCGCACGCAGGGCGCAACCTCGCCGAGGTCCCGAGAGTGATCCTGCTGGATCTGAAGCTGCCGAAGGTCGACGGGCTCGAGGTGCTGCGGCGGCTCAAGGGCGACCCGCGCACGCGTGCGATTCCCGTCGTGGTGCTCACCTCCTCGAAGGAGCAGCGCGATGTCGTGGAGAGCTACCAGCTCGGCGTGAACAGCTACATCGTGAAGCCGGTGAATTTCGAGCGGTTTGCGGATGCCGTGCGCAGCCTCGGCCTGTATTGGCTGCTGCTGAACCAGCCCCCGCAGTAAACGGCCGGGCCCCCGACATGCCGAAATCACTCCGAGTCCTGATCGTCGAGGACAGCGCCAACGACGCGGAGCTGCTGGTCCGGCAACTGCGCCGCGCGGGCTTCGCGCCGGACTGGACCCGCGTCGATTCCGAGGCGGAGTATCTCGGCCGGCTCCAGGGCGACATCGAACTCGTCATTTCGGATTTTGATCTGCCGCAGTTCAGCGGCATGCGCGCACTGGAACTCCGGAACCGCAGCGGGCTCGACGTGCCGTTCATCCTGGTCTCCGGCACGATTGGCGAAGACACGGCGGTCCAGGCGATGAAGCAGGGTGCCAACGACTACCTCATCAAGGATCGGCTGACGCGACTGGGTTCGGCGGTGGAGCACGCGCTGGACGAATGCCACCTCCGTAGTGAAAGGCGGAAGGCCGCGGCGGCGTTGGTCGAGAGCGAGCGGTTCAACAAGGCGACGCTCGACAGTCTCGTGGCCCACATCGCGATTCTGGATGAGCACGGCACGATCCTGGCGGTGAATGAGGCCTGGCGGAGTTTCGCCGCCGAAAACGGCCTGGCCGGCGGCAACGCCGCCGTCGGGGAAAACTATCTGCGCGTGTGTGATGCGACGCAGGGGAGTCCGGGCGCCGAGGCCCGCGCCGTGGGGGATGGCATCCGGGCGGTGCTGCACGGGCAACCCGCGGGCAGGGAGGTGGAGTATTCGTGCCACAGCCAGACGGAACAGCGCTGGTTTGTGGCGCGCGTCACGCCCTTCCCCGGCGATGGCCCCCGCCGCGCCGTGATCGCCCACGAGAACATCACCCAGCGCAAACTCGCCGAAGCCGAGGTGGTGGCGTCCGAGCGGCATTACCGGCTGCTGTTCGAGAACAATCCCCAGCCGATGTGGGTGTATGACCTCGAGACGTTGCGCTTTCTCGCGGTCAACGGCGCGGCCGTTCGGCACTATGGTTACAGCCGCGAGGAATTTCTCGCGATGACGATCAAGGACATCCGTCCGGCGGAGGCGCTCGCCCGGCTGCGGGCGCATCTGGAGAATCCGCGAGGCGAGCTCGCCGATCGGTCCATCGCGCAGCATCGGAAGCGAGACGGCGCGCTGATCGAAGTCGAAATCTCCGCCAGCAATCTCCGCTTTTCCGGACGACCGGCTCGTCTGGTCATGGCGAGTGACGTGACCGAGCGGCAACGCGGCGAACACGAGCTGCGCGAGAAGACCGCCTTTCTCGAAGCCCAGGTGAGTTCGTCGCTCGATGGCATCCTCGTCGTGAACGAGCATGGACGAAAGGTCCTGCAAAACCAGCGCCTGACCGATCTGCTCCGGATTCCGCAGGAGATCGCCGACGACCCGGACGACCGGCGGCAACTCGAGTGGGTGACGTCACACGCCCGGAATCCCCCGCAATTCGCGGAGAGGGTGGCGTATCTGAACGAGCACCGCAGCGAAGTCAGCCGCGACGAGATCGAACTCGCCGACGGGACACAGCTCGACCGCTACTCCGCGCCGGTGCTGGGCAAGGCCGGGGAGTATTTCGGCCGGATTTGGACGTTCCGGGACATCACCGAGGCGAAGCGGGCGGAGCGGACCCTGCGTGAAAGCGAGGAGCGGTTTCGCCGCCTGATCGAAAACGCCACCGATCTCATCTCGGTCGTGGATGTGACCGGGCGCATCGAGTTTCAAAGCCCCTCGGTGCAGCGATTGCTCGGCTATCTGCCGCAGGAGGTCCTGGGGCACCGGATCACGGAGTTCATCCACCCGGACGATGTTGGCATCGCCACGGAGGGCGTGGCGCGGGCCCTCGCCAACACGCAGCCCAAGACCGTCGAATACCGCATCCGGCACCGGGATGGACGGTGGCGAATCCTGCAATCGATCGGCCGGCTGATGCCCGACCAAGGGGGCCGGAAGCTGGTCGTGGTGAACTCCCGCGACGTGACGGATACGCGCGAGCTGGAGGCGCAGTTCCTCCGCGCGCAACGGCTGGAGGCGATCGGCACGCTGTCCAGCGGCATCGCGCATGACTTGAACAACATTCTTGCGCCGATGCTCATGGCGACCGGCCTGCTGCGGAGCGACCTGAAGGATCCGCGCAGCCGCGAGCTGATCGCGATGATCGAGACCGGCGCCCAGCGCGGCGCCAACATCATCCGCCAGCTCCTCACCTTCAGCCGCGGGATCGAGGGCGAGCGGGTGAGCGTGCAATGGCGGCACCTGATCAAGGAAATGGCCGACATCGCGCGCGAGACGTTTCCCCGGAACATCACGATCAGCGAATACGTGCCGCGCGACCTGCGCCCGGTGTCGGCGGATGCGACGCAACTGCACCAGGTATTGATGAACCTCTGCGTCAACGCCCGCGACGCGATGCCCAACGGCGGCAAGCTCACGTTGCAGGCGGAGCAGGTCGAACTGGCCGCCGGCGGCCTGCCGTCCCATCCGGACGCCAGGCCCGGGCACTTTGTCCTCGTGGCCGTCTCCGATACCGGCAGCGGAATCCCGGCCGGCGTCATCGAAAAGATCTTCGATCCGTTTTTTACCACGAAGGAGATCGGGAAGGGCACAGGCCTCGGCCTTTCGACTGTGCTGGGAATCGTGAAGAGCCACGGCGGCTTCATCACGGTGGACAGTGCACTCGGGAAGGGGACGACGTTTCGGATCTACCTGCCGGTCGATCACGCGCTGGCGTGGGAGGCGTTGCCGGAAGCCGAGCCCGTTCTCCCGCGCGGTCACGGGGAGTTGATTCTGCTGGTGGACGACGAGGAGGCGATTCGGTGGGCGACGGCCGGCGCGCTGGAGCAGAGGAACTACCGGGTCGTGACCGCGGCGGACGGCGATGCGGGTCTGAGGCTGTTTCACGAGCGGCGGGCGGAAGTGAAACTCGTGGTGACGGATTTGATGATGCCGGTGATGGGAGGGCAGGCGCTCATGCAAACCCTGCGGCGGATCGACCCGCAGTTGCGGATGATCGCCGCCACCGGGCTGGAACCCGGGGAGAAGCGGGCGGAACTGCGGGCGCTGGGCGTGAGGACGATTCTGATGAAACCCTATTCGCCGCAGGCGCTGCTCGAAGCGGTGGCCGCGGAACTCGGCGAGCCGGCGAAGCCGGCGTGAACGCACGAGCGCCCGGGATGAAAACGTCCAAACCAGCCCCGCCCACGCGGAGCGCCGCGCGAACCAAACTACCGATCCGCATCCTGATCGTGGACGACCACGAGCTGGTTTGCAGCGGGCTTCGGCTGCTGCTCGAGCGGATCGAAGGGGTCACGGTGGTCTCGACGTGCGGCGACTGCGCGACGGCGTGGCGGAGGTTGGAGTCGCTCGCGCCCGACCTGGTGTTGATGGATGTGGAGTTGCCGGACGGCGATGGCATCGCGCTCACCGGAGTGATCCACACGGCTTTTCCCGCGGTGAAAGTCCTCGTGCTCACGGCGCGACCGGGGGCGGAGGTCGAGGCCCGCGCGCGGGCCGCCGGAGCGCGCGGCCTGCTCGCGAAGACGGGAGCGGCGGGTGAACTGGTGGAGGCGGTGCGCATCGTCGCGAACGGCGGCCTGCGGTTTGGCGAGGCCGGCCGCGGCAGCGAGCGCGCGGCCGCCCTCGCGCGAACCGACAGCCGGCCGGCGCTGCCGAAACGCGAAGGCGAGGTCCTGCACCTCCTGCTGCTCGGACTGCGAAACAAGGAGATCGCCGCGGAACTGAAACTCGGGGTGAAGACGGTCGAGACTTACCGGTCGCGGTTGATGAAGCGGTTCGACTGCGCGAGTCCGGCGGAGTTGGGGCGGCATGCGATTCGCGCGGGCCTCGTGCGGCCCTGAGCGGGGGGCGGCGCGGCGCCGGCGGGCCGGGCGCGGGTTTTCCTTACAGGTCTGCTGGAAGTTCCTGCTGGAGCGCGCCGCGCGAGTGTCGATTGAGAGGGTAGGTGTGCTGCGAGCCTGGCGCATCTCCCTTCGATCCTGCTCGACCACTGCCCATGACCATCCCAACCAAGATCATCGTCGCCGTCTTCGGCGCAGCCGCCGCCAGATCGAGCGGGCGCACCGAGGCGCCGTGTTCTCCCTGACGTGCGTCCGGCAGTCCGCCCTCCCGTCCCTCCACTCCGGCATTTCCATGGCACGCATTCTTCTCATCGATGACGATCCTTCCATTCGAACAGTCTTGCGCATGACGCTGGCGGAGTCCGGGCACGTGGTGCTTGAGACGTGGAACGGAGTGGAAGGCCTGAAGTTCATCCGGAGCGCGGCCCCGGACCTGGTGATCACGGACATCTTGATGCCCGAGATGGAGGGGGTGGAGTTTCTGATGGAACTGCGCGCCCTGCGAACGAAGGTGAAGATCATCGCGATCTCGGGCGGCGGCTGGCAAAGCTCCCGGGACTATCTGCATGTGGCCCGCCTGCTCGGGGCGCACAAGGTGCTCGCGAAACCGTTTGCCGCCGAGGCCCTCCTCGGTGCCGTTGACGAGTTGCTGTCGGCGCCCGGCCGTGGGCGCCCGGTCGCTGCCCTCAGCGCTGCGCGCTGACGGCGACGAGGGGACCGCGCCTTCACGCCGCGAATCGCCGCACCAACCCGGACCAGGCAGATGAGGAGAAAATGTCAAAAAATGCACAGGTAACGGAGTCGCGCGCGATTCCGGCTGGGATATCCTCAGCGTCGTGAACGCTCCAGCCCCCGTTCCGCCGGCGACCTTTCACGCGCCCGCCCCGCGGCTCGAAACCGACGCCATTCGCCAGCAAGCGGCCGGCCTCGGCGACCTCGCCGGTCTCGCGGCACTGCTCGATTGCATGCCGGACTGGGTGATGATTCTCAACGAGCAGCGGCAGGTGATTTTTGCCAACCGCAAGCTCCGCGATTTCGCCGGTGCGCACGTGACGGGTCCGTTGCAGGGGCAGCGGCCCGGCGAGTTTCTCGACTGCCGGCAGGCCGGCCGCGCGCCCTCCGGCTGCGGCACCGGTCAGGCCTGTCGCACCTGCGGCGCGGTCAACGCCATCCTCGCCGCGCTCGCCGGCCACCAGGACGCGCGCGAGTGCCGCATCTCGAGCACGGCCGTGACCGCCTACGATCTGCGCATGTGGGCGAGCCCGTTTCACTGGCACGATTGCCATTACGCCCTCGTTGTCGCCGTGGACATCAGCGACGAAAAGCGCCGGCAAGTGCTCGAGCGGATCTTCTTTCACGATATCCTCAACACCGCCGGCAGCCTCTACGGACTCTCGGAGTTGATCCACCACGACCCGGCGTCGGTCGGTGACCTGAAGGACGATCTGCGCGAAACCGCCGAGACGCTCGTGAACGAGATCCGCAGCCAGCGCGTGTTGCTGTCCGCCGAGCGCAACGAGCTGATCGTCACGCTCGCGCCCGCGAGTTCCCGGCAACTGATCGAGTCGGCAATTCAAGCCTACCGCCATCACTCGCTCGCCGCCTGCAAAACCATCACGCTCGCTCGCGACTTCACGGACTTCCTGATCGACACCGATGCGACGCTGTTGCACCGCGTGCTCGGCAACTTGTTGAAGAACGCGCTCGAGGCCAGCCACCCCGGCGACACGATTGAGTTGGGCGCGGCCGGGCATCCGGATCGCTTTTTGTTCTGGTGCCACAATCCGCTGCCGATCCCGCCGGCGATCCAGCGCCAACTTTTTCTGCGCAGCTTTTCGACGAAGGGCCCGGGCCGCGGCATCGGCACCTACAGCATCCGGTTGCTCACGGAGCGGTATCTCGGCGGCAAGGTCACGCTGATCTCCACGCCCGAGACTGGCACGCGGTTTGAGCTTTCATTCCCGAAGTCCAACTCCGGCCCGGGTTAGTCGCGATCATCTCCATGCAGGCGAGTCCTCCAAGCGATCGGGCGCCGACTCCGAACAGGACTGCGTTTTTCGCCGGCGCCCTGGCTGTGCTCGTCGGCAGCGCGGTCCTCACCGGCTGGACCCTGGAGATTGCAGCTCTGAAAAGTGTTCTGCCGGCGTGGGTGGCCATGAAGGCGAACACGGCCGTCGGCTTCATCCTAATCGGGATCGCCAGCTTGCTGGCCGGCCTCGAGCACCAATCCGGCAAGAGTCCGTCCTCCGTTTTGTGGGCGGGCCGCCTGGCCGGCGGGCTCGCGGCCTTGATCGGGCTGCTCACGCTGGCCGAATACGCGTTCAACTGGGACACCGTCATCGACCACTGGCTGTTTCCCGAGCCGGCGGGCGCGGTGGGCACCTCGCATCCGGGGCGCATGGCACCGGACACCGCGCTGTGCTTCGTGCTGCTGGCGGTGGGCAATGAGTTCGCCCGGCGGGCGCGCCAGCACGCGGTGTCGTTGTTCGCCGCGTCACTCCTCGGCGCACTGGTCGCGACCACCGGGTTGGTTGAAATCCTGTCCTATTTCACGCCCGCCCTGCGCACCTACGGCTGGGGCGGCCTGACGATGATGGCGCTGCCCACGGCGGTCACATTTGCGGCCCTGGGCACGGCGCTGGTCGGCCGCGCCGCGCCGCGCCCGGCGGTGGCGCGCGCGCAATCCGGCGCCGCGGCCCCGTTGAAGTTGTTCCTGCTTCTCGTCGGGCTGGCCGTCGGCATCATCGCCACGGGCTCTTTCTATTACCGGATCATCGAGCGGAAATTCGCCACCCAGCTCACGAGTGAACTTTCCGCCATTGCCGATCTGAAAGTGAACCAGGTGACGCAGTGGCGCAAAGAGCGGCTCGGTGATGCCGCGATCCTGTTCCGGAATCCTGCCTTCACCGCCTTGGTGCGGCGCACCCTGGCCCAGCCGGCGGACGCGGACGCGGAACGCGAGCTGCGGGGCTGGATGGGGAAGTATCCGGGTTCCTACGACTATGACCAGGTGCGGTTGCTGGATGCCGCGGGTGTCACGCGCCTGGTGATTCCGGCCGGCCGGCCACCGCCCGCGGATGGTATCCTGCAGCTCAGTCTGCTCGCGTTGCGGTCGGGGCAGATGGAGTCGGTGGATCTCCACCGGGGTGTCCAGGATGGGCGGATCCATCTGTCCACGCTTGTGCCCGTTCTCGACGAGCAGAACGCGGCCCGGCCGCTGGGTGTGTTCGTGCTCGGCATCGATCCGGCGAAGTATCTCTTCCCGGTCATTCAAGGCTGGCCGACGCCCCGTCGCACTGCCGAGACGTTGCTCGTCCGGCGCGACGGCGGCGACGTGCTGTATCTAAACGACCTGCGCTTCCGCCCGAACGCGGCGCTGGTCCTGCGCGGGTCGCTCGACCGTCGGGACCTGCCGGCGGCCCGGGCCGTCAGGGGCGAGACGGGCATCGTGGAGGGCGCAGACTACCGGGGCGTGCCGGTGGTGGCTGCGCTGCGCGCGGTTCCGGAGTCGCCCTGGTTCCTGGTCGCGAAGGTGGATCAGGCGGAAGCCTTTGCGCCGATCCGGGGCCAGCTCTGGCAGATCATCGCGGCCGTCGGCATCGTTCTGTTCGCCGCCGGGGCTGGCGTTGGCCTGCTGTGGTGGCGGTCGCGGCTGGATTTCTACCGGGAGCAGGTGACCGCGGCGGAGGCGCTGAAAGCATCGGAAGTCCGGTTTCGCCGGCTCTTTGAAGCCGCGCGCGACGGTATCCTGATTCTCGATGCCGAGACCGGGGTGATCGTCGACGTGAATCCGTTCCTGGTCGGACTGCTGGGTTACACGCGCGAGGTCTTTCTCGGGAAGACGATTTGGGAACTGGGATTCTTCCGGGAGATCGTCGCCAACCGGGACCGCTTTGCGGAATGGCAGCGCGAGGAATACATCCGCTACGAAGACCGGCCGCTGGAGAACAGCGCAGGGCGGAAGATCGAGGTGGAGTTCGTCAGTTGCCGCTACTGGGTGGGCGATCACCAGGTGATCCAGTGCATCATCCGCGATATCACCGATCGCCGGCGCGCGGAGGCGACGCTGCGCGAAGCCCAACTCCTCCTCGCCGAGGCGGAAAAGCTGGGGCACGTCGGTGGCTGGGAACTTGACAGCGAAACCCAGGAGCTGAGGTGGACTGAAGAGGTCTTCCGCATCCACGAGGTGGATCTGACCTATCGGCCCACAGTGGAGGCGGGCATCAATTTCTATGCCCCTGCCTCGCGGCCGGTCATCGCGCAGGCCGTGCAGGGTGCCCTGGAGCGGGGTGAACCCTTCGACGTGGAGCTGGAGATCGTCACCGCGAAAGGCAACCGTCGCTGCGTCCACTCGATCGGGGGCGCGGATCCGACACGCCGGAAAGTGCGGGGCTTCCTTCAGGACATTACGGCGCAGAAAAAGGCGGAGGAGGAGATCCACCGTCTGAACGCCGACCTCGAGCGCCGCGTGCAGGAGCGCACGGCTGAGCTCGCCGCCGCGAACACGGAACTGGAGGCGTTTGCCTATTCCGTTTCGCACGATCTGCGCGCACCGTTGCGCGGCATCGATGGGTTCAGCCGCATCCTGCTCGAGGATTACGCGCCGAAGCTCGACGAGGAAGGGCGGGACAGCATCCAGCGCGTGCGCGCCGCCACGCGGCGCATGGCCGAGCTGATCGATGACATGCTCGAGCTCTCGCGGGTCTCGCGCGCCGAGCTGCGCCGCGTGCCGGTGGACCTGAGCGCAATGGCGGCCGACGTGGTGGGGGAACTGCGCCGGAGTGAGCCCGACCGTGCGGTGGAGGTTGTCATTGCGGCTGGCGTCACGGTCGAGGGCGACCCGCACCTGCTGCGCATTGTGATGGAGAACCTGCTGGGCAACGCGTGGAAATTCACCGTCCGGCGCGCGGGTGCGCGCATCGAGTTTGGCGGGGAACTGCAGGAGGGAGTTCCGGCCTGTTACGTCCGCGACAACGGCGCGGGCTACGACGAGCAGTTCGCCGCCAAGCTCTTCGGCGCCTTTCAACGGTTGCACAGCGCCGAGGAATTTCCCGGCACGGGCATCGGGCTCGCCACAGTGCAGCGCATCGTCCATCGCCACGGCGGCCGAGTCTGGGCCGAGGGCCGGGTCGATTTCGGAGCGACGTTCCATTTTACCCTCCGCGCTCAGGCGCCAGCCCGAACCAAGGAATCATCATGACCGGAACCATCCTGCTGGTGGAAGACAACCCCGACGACGTGAAGCTCACGCTGAGGGCGTTCAAGCAACAGAAGGTCAGCAACGAAATCGTGGTCGCGATGGACGGCGCCGAGGCGCTCGACTATCTCTTCGCGACGGGAAGATTTGCCGGCCGCGACCTGGCGCAGCGTCCGGCGGTCGTCTTCCTCGATCTCAAACTGCCGAAATTCGACGGGCTGGAAGTGCTCCGCCGCATCCGGGCCGACAACCGCACGGCCCTGCAGCCGGTCGTCATCCTGACGTCATCCCGGGAGGAGGAGGATATGATCGCGGGCTACCGGCTCGGTGCCAACAGCTACGTGCGCAAGCCGGTGGACTTCGACCAGTTCATGGAGGCAGCTCGACAACTGGGACTCTACTGGCTTCTCCTCAACGAAGCTCCGCCCAAACCCCGCGTTGCGCCATGAGCAATCCCCTGCGCTGCCTGTTGGTCGAAGATTCGGAGGACGATGCCCGGCTGATCGTGCGCCAACTGCGTGACGGCGGCTACGAGGTCGCCGCCAAGCGCGTCGACACCGCCGAGGCCATGCACGCCGAACTGCAGCGGCAGCCGTGGGATCTCGTCATCTC
>CAZENI010000297.1:0-10319 GCA_964513055.1 uncultured Opitutus sp. | reverse complement strand
CCCGACGAGCCGGGCGGTCGCGAACGTGGCGGGCGGGCGGGGCATGAAGGCAAAGCTCCAAGATCCAAGCACCAAGCTCCAGAGAATAACCAAGCTCCAAATCTCAAATGGGAGATGGGTGATTTGAAGTTTCCTTGGGGCTTGGAGCTTCCGCTCGGCGCCTCAGCGCTGCGGCGGCACATACCACTCGCCGCGCAGCCAGTCGGCGATCAGGCCGATCTCCTGCGGGGTGAGCTGCTTTTCCTCGCCGAAGGCGGGCATGCGGTCGTTGCGCGAGCCGTAGAAGCGCGCGTGCTCCGGGTTCGCGATGAACGCGACGAGCCACTCGCGGGAACCGTAGGCGGTGAGGTCGGGCGCCGTGCCGAAGTCCTCGCCGTCCTCGTGAAACTTGTGGCAGTCCATGCAACTGAGCGTCGCACCGATGAGCGCCTTGGTGCCCTGGGCGATGAGCGCCTCGTCGCGCGCGTCGAGGTCCTTCTGCGCCTTCAGCCGGGCCTCGGCCGAGAGGGCGACGATCGCTTTCTGCAGCTCCTTCTTTGCGGCGTCGTCGAAGCTTGCGACATCCTCCAGGACGAACTTCGCCATCTTGCCTTCCTTAAACTTGGAGCCGCCGAAGTAGTGCGGCGTGGCGATCTTCTTCGGGTCGAGCAGCCCGGCGATCCACTCGCGGCTGGCGAAGCCCTTCAGGTCGGCCGCGCTGGGGGCGTCCTTGGGCTGGCCGCCGAGGCCGTCATGGCCGTCGTAGCGGTGGCAGCTCGCGCAGTTCTTCGCGAAGAGCTTCGGACCCTGGGTGAAGGCGTCGTTGCGCAGCAGCGTGACGGCGCCGGTGGGCGGGATGCCGTCGGGCGAACGGGCGAGGGCGACGGCGCGGTGGGCGTCGCGCTCGGCGGCGTGCACGGCGGCGAGGTAGTCGGGGTTGGAGCGGTCGGCCTTGATCGCGAGGTAGGTCAGCGCGCCGACGCCGGCCATCATCACCCAGAGGAAGCCGACGTTGAAGCGGTGGCCGAGTTTCCAATTGCCGATGAAGGGCATCGCGGCGAGCACGGCCATCAGGATGCCGGGGATGATGATCGCGCCCCAGATTTCGGTGCCGCCGGGGAAGTATTTCAGCAGCTCGAAGAGGAAGAGGAAATACCACTCGGGGCGCGCGGCGGAGAACTGCTCCGACGGATCCGCGGGCGCGCCGAGCTCGGCGCCGTGGTAGCGGAACACGAGGAACAGCACCACGAGCAGCACGGCGAGGCAGGCGACGGCGTCGCGCAGCACCTGGTCGGGCCAGAACGCCGCGTCAGGCCGGCGGCGCGGCTCCTTGGCGGTGAGGCCGTGTTTCCGGAAGAGATAAATGTGCGCGACGATGAACGTGATGATCGCGCCCGGGATGATGCCGGCGTGCAGCGCGAAGAAGCGCGTGAGCGTGTGGTGGCCGTAGTCGCTGCCGCCCACGACGATCTTCTGGAGCTCCGGCCCGATGAACGGCGTGATCGCGGCGATGTTGGTCGCGACCTTGGTGGCCCAGAAGCCTTTCTGGTCCCACGGCAGCAGATAGCCGGTGAGAGAGAGCGCGAGCGTGAGCAGGAGGAGGACGATGCCCGACCAGAAGTTGATCTCGCGCGGGGCCTTGTAGGCGCCGTCGATCACGACCTGCATCAGGTGCACGACGAGCAGCACCGTCATCGCCTGCGCCGTGAAATGATGCACGCCGCGGAGGAACCAGCCGCCCCACATCTCGTGCTGGATGTAGTAAACGCTTTCCCACGCCGTCTGGGAGCTCGGGCTGTAGGCGAGCCAGAGGAACAGGCCGGTGATGATCTGGACGGTGAAGCAGAACGCGAGCGTGCTGCCCCAGACGTAGCGCCAGCGGGCGCCGCCGGGGACGTTTTCGTAGAGGGTTTCGTGGACCAGTTTCCGGTAGCCGGTCCGCTGGTCGAGCCAGTCAAGGGCGGGCTTCATCACGCGGGGATTTTCTCGTGCGTGCCGGCGCGGAAGTTCTGGAACTTCACCCAGATCTCCGTGCCGTTGCGGATCTCCACGGGCAGATCATCGAGCGGGCGCGGGCTCGGGCTCTTCGGGTCGAGGATCTTGCCGTCGACCGAGAAGCTGCTGTCGTGGCAGGGGCAGTGGAAGTGGTTGTGCTTCGGCTTGAAGTCGACGAAGCAGCCGGCGTGGGGGCAGACGACGTTGAAGGCGCGGATTTTGTTGTCCTTGAGCCGCTGGAGGTAGACGGCGCCGATCGGGACGTTGGGCGTGCGGTTCCAGGCGTCGACGCGCGTCGCCAGCACGGGGAATTTGCGCGGCTCGCCGGATTCCGGGAGGGAGTTCAGCGAGGCGACGAGGACCGCGCCGCCGCCCTCGGACTTGCGGCGCAGCGGGTCGAAGAGGACGAGGAGCCCGGCGAGCGGCGGGACCACGGCGACGAGGCCGCCGATGACGACGGCGGCGGCCTTGGTGAGGAAGTTGCGGCGGTCGGGTGGCGGCGAGGCGTGGGTATCCATGCTCAGGGGAGGAGGCGGCGGAGCCGCGGAGTGGCATGACGGACAAGCGCGAGAAGCGATTCAACAGCAAATCGCCGCGCCGCACGAAAGGGGACGCGTCCGCCACCCGCTCCCTGCCCGCGCCTAGTGTAACGTATTACGTTACACTCCAAGTCGCCAACAACCGGTAAAGTGTCACGTAATACGTGACACTTTGGGTTGGCGCGGAACGCGGGTGGGGGGGCGGGCGGCAATCGGTGTGAGCGAGGGGCGGTGTGAGCGAGGGGCGGTGTGAGCGAGGGGCGGTGCGGGCGAGGGGCGGTGCGGGCGGGAGAGGGAGCGGGTCCGTTGAGTGCGGTTGGGCTGGTGGTCGCGGCCGGTCGAGGATGGGGGGCGCGGACGGCGGAAGGGAATTAGCCCGATTTGCCGGGCGCTTTGGCACGGAACCCGCCAACCTCGCCACGCATGGACTGGTTTGTGCACTTGTTCTCGGTCGATTCGGTGGCGCGCACGGTGATCCTGCTCGGGATCGCGGGCGCGGGCGGCATCGCGCTGGGGCGCATTCGCATCGCCGGCGTCAGCCTGGGCGTGGCCGGCGTGCTGTTTGTCGGGCTGCTGCTCGGCTACCTGAAACTCACCATCGATGCGCACGTGATCGAGTTCGTGCGCGAGTTCGGGCTCATCCTCTTCGTTTACACGCTGGGGTTGCAGATCGGGCCGGGGTTTTTCGGTTCGCTGCGGGCGCGCGGGCTGTGGCTGAACGGTTTCGCGGCGGCAGTCGTGATCCTCGGTGTGGCGGTGACGGTCGCCTGGATCGGCTTCGGGTTCGTGGCGCTGCCGGCGGGCGTGGGCCTGCTGTCGGGCGCGACGACGAACACCCCGAGCCTCGCCGCCGCGCAGCAGGCGCTGGCGCAGGTGCACGCGCCCGAGTCCGCGGCCGTCGTGCAGGGCCTCGCCTACGCGGTCGCGTATCCCTTCGGCATCATCGGGATCATCCTGACCATGCTGATCGTGCGGCGGATCTTTCGCGTCGATGTGAAGGCGGAGGTGGCCGAGGCCGAGCGGGCGCAGTCGCCGTCGACGCCGCGGCCCGCGACGCGCAATTTCGAGGTGCGCAACGCCAACCTCACCGGCCGCCCGCTCGGCAAGGTCCCGGGGCTCGCCGGCTCGGGCGTGATCGTGTCGCGGTTCTCGCGCGACGGCGTCGTCGAGGTGGCGCGGCCGGACACGTTGCTGCGCACCGGGGACATCCTGCATGCGGTCGGCCCCGAGGAGGGGCTCGACGGGCTGCGCATCGTGGTCGGGGCGGAGGCGGGCGTGGACCTGAAGGCGCTGCCGGGCCCGGTGACCAACCGCCGGCTGATCGTCACGCGGAGCGAAGTCTACGGCAAACAGCTCGCCGAACTCGATCTCTTCACGGAGCACAACGTCGTGGTCACGCGCGTGACGCGCGGCGGGATGGAGTTTTCGCCGATGCCGGCGTTCCGGCTGCAGTTTGGCGACGTGCTGATGGTGGTGGGCGAGTCGCCGCAGATCGACGCGGTGGCGGCGGCGGTCGGCAACTCGAACAAGGCGCTCAACTCGCCGCAGCCGATCCCGTTTTTCATCGGCATCGCGCTGGGCGTGATCGTGGGGAGCATCCCGCTGGCGGTGCCGGGGCTGCCGGCGGCGGTGAAGCTCGGCCTCGCGGGCGGTCCGCTGGTGGTGGCGATCCTGCTCTCGCGCCTCGCCAACACCGGGCCGCTTGTGTGGCACATGCCGACGAACGCCAACCTCATGCTGCGCGAGGTGGGCATCACGCTGTTCCTTGCGGCTGTCGGGCTGAAGTCCGGCGAGAAATTCGTCGAGGTGCTGCTCGGCGGCGACGGGCTCCGCTGGCTGCTTTATGGCGCGGTGGTGACGGCGCTGCCGCTGCTGACGGTGGGGCTGGTGGCGCGGCTGTGGAAGAAACTCAACTACGCCGAACTCTGCGGCCTGCTCGCCGGCAGCATGACGGATCCGCCGGCACTGGCGTTTGCGCAGGAGACGACGGGCAGCGACGCGCCCGCCGTGGCCTACGCGACGGTCTACCCGCTGGTGATGCTGCTGCGGGTGTTCTCGGCGCAGCTCGTGGTGTTCCTGCTGTGGAAGAGCGCGGGGTAGCACGCGGCCGGCAACAATCGCCCCTACGCCAGGGCCTCGCGCACGAGGGCGGCGATCGCCGGCGGCAACGCGAGCCCGAGCGCGGCCTGCTGGGCGGCCGGGCTCATCTTCCGCCACGTCTTGCGCAGGATATCCACGAATTTCTCGCGCGGATAGTCCGCGTGCTGCGCGGCGAAGGCACCGATCTCGTTTTCCAGAAACACGAGGCAGGCCGCGTCTTCGAGGGCCTGCGTGCCGGGATTGGTCTTGAGGCCGGTCTTGGAAACCCACGTCGCGATCTCGGCGGCGTCGTCGGCCGGCACCCCGGCCTCGAGCGCGAGTGAGCGCGCGCGCTCGGCCTGCTTCGTATAAAGCGAGCGGCGCCACGCGAGGTAGCCGGCCTTGCCCTCGGGAAACGTCGCGCGCGGCACGAGCCAGCGCTCGAGGTGCTGGGCGCGCGCGGCGAGGCGCAGGGCCGGCGGGGCCCCGGGCACGAGGCGCACGACCCACGCTTCGATGCGGTCCGCGTAGACGAGTTCGGCGGCGCGGCCGTCCGGCGCGCGCGCGGGATCCGCCGCGTGCGCGGCGTCGATGAGTTCGCGGGCTTTCGCGGTGGCATCCATGCGGCGCGAGTCGAAGCGTTCGGCGGGGCGGCGGCAAGCGGCCGCTTTGCAACGGCTCGAATGGAATCGGGCGCGGAATCGCGGCCGCGGGCTTGCACCAGCGAGACGAGCGCGGACAATTTCCCCCGCCACCCGGTGACCGGTGGTGACCTCAACCCCTCCCCCCGTATGGACTCCCCTCTGACGTGCATTCGCGTGCATGCGTTTCTCGGCTGCGCTCTCGCTGGCCTGCTGGCCACTGATATCTCAGTGCGAGCCCAGTCCGCTCCGGCCCCGGCTCCGACTGCCCCCGTCGCGACGACTCCCGCCACCGCCTCGACCCCGGTCCCGGCTCCCGCTCCGGCCTCGAAGACGGCGGCGACGGTGACCGATCCCGCCGCGGCCACCATCGAGCTCTCGCCGTTCGAGGTGAAGGCCGACGCCGACGTCGGATACCAGGCCGCCAACACCACCAGTGGCTCCCGCCTCAACTCCCGCCTGCGCGACACCCCCGCCGCCGTCTCCGCGTTCACGCCCGAGTTTCTCTCCGACATCGCCGCGACGAACCTCGAGGAGATGCTCGCCCACGCGACCAACATCGAGATCGACGTCGAGGACGCCAACGCCGGCTTCAACAACCCCCAGGGCCGCGGCGCCGACGGCAACGACTACCAGTTCCGCATGCGCGGCTCCCCCGCCGGGGCCTCGCGCGACTTCGTCGAGTCCAGCGTCCCCGTCGACCTCTACAACGTCGAGCGCGCCGAGGTCGCGAGCGGCCCCAACTCCATCCTCTTCGGCCTCGGCCAGGCCGGCGGCCTCGTCTCCCTCAGCGGCAAGAAGGCCAACCTCCAGCGCAACCGCACCACGCTCAAGTCCATCCACGGCTCGTGGAAGCAGGAGCGCTACGAGGCCGACTACAACCGCGTGCTCATCCCGAAGAAACTCTCCGTCCGCCTGCTCGGCCTCTACCAGAACAACGAGGGCTGGCGCCACTGGGACTTCAACGACCAGGCCCGCTGGACCGTCGCCGCGGCCTACCAGCCCTTCAAACGCACCACCGTCCACGTCTCCTTCGAGAAGGGCCACATGGACAACAACCTCACCCTCGGCTGGAACGGCCAGGACCAGATCACCGCGTGGCAGGACGCCGGCAAACCGCTCACCGACGGCACCGTCGCGCTCCCCGGTCTCAACCGCTTCGCCGCCGCCAACCAGCGCTTCACTTTCGTCGACCAGAACCGCACCGTCTACAACTACCGCGGCGAGTTCCAGACCGTGAACCGCTACGGCGTCGAGACGCTCCTCCCGCCCTCGGTCTCCCCCTACAACTACGACCTCACCGGCCCCGGCGGCACGCGTCACCAGACCTTCAATACCCGCCAGATCACGATCCAGCAGCGCCTCCCGCGCGGCGTCGATCTCGAGCTCGCCTACTTCCGCAACACCACCGACGTCGAGGCGCACGGCATGGCGATCGCCGGCGCCAACCTCCGCGCCGACCCCAACCCGAACCTGCCGAATCCCGACGGCAGCGCCGGCGTCATCCCCAATCCCTTCGTCGGCCGCCTCTATTTCGAGTCGGTGTGGTTCAAGGACAACCTCGCTACCACTAACGAAATCTTCCGCCTCACCACCTCGCTCGACGCCGGCAACTCGCGCCGCTGGTTCGGCCGCCACCGCGTCGCCGGGCTCGCCGAAGCCTCGAAGCAGGACCGCCTCCGCCGCTGGCGCGACGAGATCCTCGTCGACGACCGCAACGTTCCCATCGTCAACGCCACCAACGCCGAGGGCGCGCAGAATCAGCTCACGCGCCGCAACTACATCGTCGAAGGCAACTACACGACCTACTACGGCGCCGACCCCACGCTGCCCGTCGCGCCCTTCGTCTACAACGGCCGCACCTACACGAGCACCTACGCCTCCCGTGCCCGCGCCAACACGGAGACGGTGAAGGACATCACCAGCCTCATGTTCGCCGCGCAGAGCTTCTGGTGGCGCGACCGCCTCGTCACGACCGTCGGCGCCCGCCGCGACGACATCAAATTCCGCAACGCCCAGGAAGAGCGCGTCACCGATCCCAACGACCCCCGCGTGACCTCCAAGCTCATCGCCGCCGGCGAGTGGTATTTCAACGGCCAGCACGTCCACCACCGCTACAAGCCCACCACCTTCACCGCCGGCGGCGTGCTCCACGCCACCAAGCGCCTCTCTGTCTTCTACAACATGTCGCGCAACAACGGCCAGCCGCGTTTCGACCGCACCGTGCTCCCCACCGGCGACGTCCCGGAGCCCACCGAGGGCCGCGGCCGCGATTTCGGCTTCATGCTCGATGTGCTCGGCGAAGACCGGCTCTTCGTGCGCACCACGTGGTTCCAGACCGAGCAGCTCAACGACTCCCCGATTCTGCCCGGCAGCAACGCCCTCGGCGTCGACAACCTCACCACGATGCTCACCCAGCTCCGCAACGCCGGGAAAATCTCGCAGGCCGACTACGATCGCCAGGCCATCACCTGGACCTCCGCCTCGATCGACATCTTCACCAAGGGCCTCGAAGTCGAGGTCGTCGCCAACCCGACGAAGAGCCTCACGCTCCGCGCCAGCTACTCGCACTCCGAGCGCCGCCGGCAGAACTTCTTCACCGAAGTCTTCGAGTTCTTCGACACCCGCGTCCCGCAGTGGCGCGCGCTGCTTGCGAACAACCCCACCGAACTCGCCGTGTTCGAGACTGCCGTCCGCGAGCTCTACAGCGAACTGGAATTCCAGGTCGACCGGCAGAATTCCCCCTTCGGATCGCGCCCGCACAAGCTCAACGGCACCGCCCGCTACGCCTTCCGCGAGGGCAGACTCCGCGGCGCCTTTCTCGGCGGCTCCGTGCGCTACAACGGCAAGAATTTCATGAGCTGGGACAAGGCTTCCGGCCAGGTTTACTGGGGCAACGAGTCCATCCTCGCCGACGCCTTCGCCGGCTACCGCTTCAAGGTGCCGCGGACCAAGATCAACGCCACCGTGCAGCTCAACGTGCGCAACCTCGGCAACGACTACCTGGCCAACGTCGGCCGCTACAACGACAACTATTCCGGCGTCCGCCGCGTGTATCTCAACGAGCCCCGCAGCTTCCGCCTCTCCACCACGCTCGACTTCTGATCGGACGGCGCCGCAGCCGGCGTCCCCTGGCTCCTCCGTGCATGACTGCCCCGTCCGCCCCCGCCGACTGCCGCGGTTGCGGGGTGTGCTGCTTCTCGGATTCGCCCGCCTACGTGCGGGTGACCGGCGACGACTGGGCGCGGCTCGGGCCGGACGCGGAGCGGCTGGCGCATTTCATCGGCCACCGGGCCTACCTGCGGATGGCCGGCGGGCACTGCGCCGCGCTCGAGCGGCGGTGCCGTCCGGACGGCGGACCGGATTTCTTCTGCACGATTTACGAGCGGCGGCCCCAGGTCTGCCGCGACCTCGCGCGGGGCTCGCCCCACTGCCTCGGCGAGATCGCGACGAAGGGTGATCGCGTGGACTGTCCGCGGACCGGCGTGCTGCCGCCGCCGCCGCGCCCCGCCAGCGTCCGGTCGTGAACCCTGTCACCCTGTCGCGCCAGCTGCGCCTCGCGGGCGCGTGCCTGCTCTCCGTGGCCGCGCTCGCCGCCGCCGGCTCCTCCCCCCGGCCCAACGTCCTCCTGATCATGTCCGACGACCTGCGGCCCGAGCTCGGCTGCTACGGCGTGGCCGGGATCCGGACTCCGAATATCGACGCGCTGGCCGCCCGTAGCGTGCGCTTCGACCGCGCGATCTGCCAGTATCCGCTCTGCAATCCGCAGCGCACCTCGATGCTTACCGGGCGCTACCCGACGCAGACGGGCGTGATGGACAACCGCCAGTATTGGGGCCGCGCGCTGCCCGGCGTGAAGACGCTGCCACGGTGGTTTCGCGACCACGGCTACGCGACGCTGCGGGCGGGGAAGATTTTCCATGCCGGCATCGACGACACGGAGGCCTGGCTGGAGGGCGGCGAGCCGCGGCGCTATGCCGACGACGCCTCGGAACGGATCGACGGCGCCAATCGCGATCCCGCGACGAAGCAGCCCGGCGAGACCGGCAACCGCGCCAGCGGCTCCGATCGCTTCGAGGTGTATCCGGGCGAGGGCGAGACCAACGGCGACTATCGCAACGCCACGCGCACGATCGAGTTGTTGCGCCAATTTGGGAGGCAGCCGCAGCCGTTCTTCATGGCGTGCGGTTTCTCGAAACCGCACAGCCCGCCAGGAGCGCCTCAGAAATTATATGATCTTTACGACGTGGACAAAAAACCGTTGCCGCCGGATTTAGCGACGAAGCCCACCGTGCCGCCGGGCTTCCCGGAGCTGAGCGTGGTGCCGCGCAACACCGATCTCTTCATCGGGCGCGAGTCGAGCGCCGCCCAGGCCCGCGAGATGAAACGCGCCTACTGGGCGAGCGTGTCGTTCGTCGACGCCAACGTCGGCCGCGTGCTCGCCGCGCTCGACGAGCTCGGGCTGCGCGAGAACACCGTCGTGGTCTTTATCGGCGATCACGGCTACCATCTGGGCGAGAAGGGGCGCTGGTCGAAGGCGTATTCGCTTTTCGATGTCGCGACGCGCGTGCCCCTGCTGATCGCGGCGCCGGGAGTGTCGCCGGCCGGCGGCGGCGCCTGTGCGCGCCCGATCGAGGTCATCGATGTCTACCGGACGCTCGCCGATCTCTGTGGCCTGCCGGCGCCCGACGGCGTGGAGGGCGCGAGCCTGCGGCCACTGCTCCGCGACCCGGCGGCGCCGTGGGATCGCCCCGCGTATTCCGTGGTGCAATACCGCGGCCACCTCGGGCGGGCGGTGACGACGGCGCGCTGGCATTTCGCGGAGTGGGACCGCGGCGCCGGCGGCGCGATGCTGATCGACCTCGCGGGCGATCCGCACGAGCTGAAGAACCTCGTGACGGATTCCGCGCACGCCCGCGCCGTGGCGGAGTTGAAGGCGTTGCTGGCGCGGCTGCCCGAATCCGCCCGGTGAGCCCGCCGCCGGGGCCGTCCGCGTTCAGAGGGCGTCGAAAAAGACCTGCGGTAGGAGCGCGCTTGCGCGCGATGGGGTGCGGCGTCACCGAGCGAACAGGCCGGCGAAATCGCC
>CAZENI010000296.1:0-10328 GCA_964513055.1 uncultured Opitutus sp. | reverse complement strand
CGCTGGATGCGATGGGCGAGGAGCTGGTTGGGCGCGCCGCGCGGGTTGATCAGGAAATCGCTCACGCCGTCCCAGCGGTTGTCGGAGGGCAGCGAGATGCGGAGGGGCTTGATGGCGTAGTTGCGGCTGCTGTTGCCGCGGACGCGCATCGAGGTGAGGTAGCGGATCGTGGTGTCGGAGCCGCGCGAGGCGATGAGGGTGAAGTTGAACTGCCGATCGCCGATCTGGCCGCCGCCGGGGCGGCCGGGCGTGCCGGGCGTCGTGGTGGTGCCGCCAGTGTAGGTGGCGTAGGCGGCGTTTTCGGCGCCGGTGAGGACGAGCCGGTAGACGGGTGCGGCGCCGGCGACGATCTCGTTGTCGACCTGGTAGGTGGCGTTGGTGTTCTGGCCCTCGCTGGAGGGCGCGGGCCAGGTGCGGGAGAAGGTGCCGTCGCTCGCGGAGACGTAGAACTCGACGATGGTCTTGTCGGGCATCGCGGGAAGCGCGGCGGTGAAGAGGCCGGCGCTATCGCCGGACATGGCGAGCGGTGCGAAGGCGCCGGGGGTCGCGGTGCTCGCGACGCGCCAGAAGAGCGTCGCGCTCGGCGTGCTGGTGGTGGACTCGTCGACGAGGGTGGCGGAGATCGTGACGGCTTCGGTGCTGGTGGGGACGGCGGGCGCGTGCTTCACGCCGGTGATGACGGGCGCGAGGTTCGGAACGAGGAGGGAGTTGGCGGCGCCGGGGGTGCCACCGACGGCGGCGGACTCGCCCCAGTTCTGGCCGTTCGTCGAGGCGAGGCGGGGATTGCGGCGTTCGAAGGACTTGCCGCCGCCGCTCGCGCCGGTGACCCAGGACCAGCCGCCGAGCGAATCGCGGGTGCGGACGGCCCAGTCGCCCTCGTCGGCGTAGTCGACGGAGTCGACGGTGGTCCAGGAGCCGGCGGTGGCGCCGGGTGAGGCGAGGGTGATGGTCTCGCCCTTGTTGGCGAGGGTGGCGCCGGTCTTCCACGGGCCGACCACGGTCGCGGCCGCGGCGGCGGACGACGCGGCGCGGAGGGCGGTGGGGTTGGCGGCGACGACGAGGAAACCGCCGGCGGGAATCGTGGTGCCGGCGGGGAAGGTGTAGTCGGCGCCCTTCGTGATGGCCCAGCCGCCGATGGCGGCGGGCGTCGTATCCGGATTATGGAGCTCGATGAACTCGAGGGCGGTGTTTTCCGGGAAGGTCGAGCCGGGGCGAGCCATGATCTCGTTGATCACGGGCGCGGCGTGGCCGGTGAAGCGCAGGTAGATCAGGACCGCGAAGACGGCCAGGACGTGCAGCCGGAAACGGAGGCGGGAGAAACGCGGAGACGGGAGGAGGGCGCGAGTCGGAGCGGAGTGCACGCGCCGACGGTAGGGGCGTCACGTTAATGTGACATTTGCCGCGGGCGGAGAATTGTTAAGGGCGGGTTAAGATGGCGGGCTAACGGACGTGGGCGCGGGGAGCGGAAAGCAGGGACGATCTCGGAAAATGCAGGGGGAATTCAGAAGCCAGGAAGCCAGGAAAAATCCGGCCAGGAGAATCATGGATCGATTCTTGGTTTCCTGGCTTCTGAATTAATCCCCGCCCGGGTTCGCTCAGCTCCTCACGGCACTTCGTAGATCTCGATCAGGGCTTCGCCGGTGCCGTTGTTCACGCCGCTGACCTGCACGGTGTAGCTGCCGGGGGCGAGGGTGGTGAGGAGCGCGGCGTCGCGGCTGCCGGTATCGAGCGGGAAGGCGCCCACCGTGGCAAACGTCGCCGCGAGGGTCGCGGCCCAGGAGTCGTTTTCGTTGAGCTTCGTGCTGTCGCGGTAGAGTTCGAGCTTCGGGTCGACGAGGAAGCCCGTGACGCCGAAGGCCGCGAGCTTCGGTCCGACGGCGCGGATGAGCAGTTGCTTGCTGCCGGTGCCGTCGAGGTTGAAGCCCGCGATCAGGATGTTGTCGCCCGTGCCGACCTGGTTGCGGGCGGAGAGATTGATGAAGCGCGGGGAGTTGCCGGTGCCGGTGTCGTAGGCCTCGACGAGCACGATGCCCGCGCCGGTGCCGCGCGCGTGCACGGAGGCCGAGCCGCCGATGCCCTGAAGGAACGCGGCGTCGCGGCTGCTCGCGGGAAACGCAAACGCGCCCACGCTGGAGAACGTGGCGGCGAGCGAGGCGGGCCAGTCTTCGTTCGAGAGGACGAGCGTCGAGCCGTTGTAGAGATCGAGCCGCGGATCGCTCATCGCGCCGGACACGCCGAGCACGGTGAGCGCGGGGCCGGCGGCGCGCACGAGGACATTGCGGGAGCCGCCGTCGACGAAGAAGCCGACGATCAGGTTCTGGCCGGCAGCCATCGCGGTGCGGACGGAGAGATTCGAGAGGCGCGCGGTCACAGCGGTGCCGCCGCCACCGCCGGTGCTGGCGGGGTCGGCGGCGCCGGGGCTGCCGTTGGCGGCGGCGGAGGCGCGCCAACTCCCGCGCTCCTGCCAGGATTGCGGCGTGGCCGTGGCCGGCGACGCGATGACGAGCGAGTTGCCGCCCCCGGCGGTGGAGGTAAACCAGCTCGGCTCGAAGCGGAAACGCAGGATGTGCACTTTCCACGGCTCGGGCAGGGTGAGGGCGATCGTTTCGCCGGAGTTGTCGAGCGAGCCGTTGTAGCCCTGCGGCGCCATGAAGCCGGTCGAGCCCGGATAGCGCGAGAGGAAGGAGCTGCGGTCGTTGACGACGACGATGAACGCGCCGGCGGCGAGCGTGGTGCCGGCGGGAAACGTGTAGTCGAGGCCGTTGGTGAAGCGGACGCCGCTCAGGTCGAGCGTCCCGGGCCCGATGTTCTGCAACTCAATGAACTCATAGTCGCTCGAGCCGCTGGTGGCCTGCGGCTGATACATCACTTCGGTGATCCGCAGATGGTTGAGCAGCGCGGTGTAGGCGGCGGGAAAGGGCGTGGTGTTCGAGATGCCGGGGGTGGGGATCGTGAACGTGTTCGTCGTGGTTGAGCCGTCGGGACTGCGTCCGCTGGAGCGGTCGTCGGGCTGGGCGATCATGGAGATTTGATCGATCTGCTCGTTGTTCTGGCCGAGGAGCGTCACGGTCGCGCGGTCGCCATTGAGGCCGAACAGGTAGTCGCCCTTGTAGAGCGGCAGGAAGCCCGCGCGGGCGATAAAGCTGAGGGCGGGAAACGTGTAGCCCTTGCCGGGCCCGATGTCGTCGGTCAGGCGCGTGCTGCCGAGGGCCACCGGCTCGGCCGCGGGGTTGTAGAGTTCGATCATGTCGTGATCGAGGCGGAAGACGATGTTGCCGGCCCACTCGTTGAGGCGCACGGCGGCGGGGCCCGTGAGCGAGGCGGCGGCGGCGTTGGCGGCGCCGGCGGTCGGGGTAGTAAGCGTCCAGATATTCGCGGCCGGCCCGGTGCGGGAAATCGAGAAGTCCGGGATCTGGAAGCCGAACACGATCGAGTCGAGGACGACGCCGCCGTTTGCGGGCGTGTCGTGGAGCCGGACTTGATCGCCCTCGGCGTCGAGGGAGAAACCGGCGTGGAGGCCGGGCGCGGTCGTCGCGGAGTCGGCGTAGATGACGAGGAAGCCGCCCGGGGCGATGCTGGTGCCGGCGGGAAAGACATACTTGCGGGGCACCACGGGGTCGTCGGTGAGGCTCCGGCCGCTCAGGTCGACGGCGGTGGCGCCGGAGTTGTGCAACTCGATGAGATCGGGAAACGTGCCGGCGTTGGCGATGCGGGTGTTCGACGCGAGAACTTCGTTGATCCGCAGGGTCGGCGTGCTCGCGGCGGTGAACGTGGCGCTGCTGGTGGGAACGGCCTGTGCCGCGAGGGTCGCGAGGAACCAAATCAGAACGGCCCCGGGGAGGATTCCCGGCCGGCGGAGGCGGCGTTGTTTCGTCATCGCCGACAGTGAACCACGATTCCGGTCGAAAATCCAAGCCTGCGGACCGTCCGGCTGCGTGCGCCCGCCGGCTCCTTGACTCGGGCGCGGGGCCGGGGATTGTCGCCCCGCATCCTTGTTTGAACCCACGCGTCTTGCGCGACGCGTCCGTTACCACCCCCATACCCTCCATGAATAAGTTCACGTCTGCGTTGGCAGTCAGTGTCATCGCGCTCGGCCTCACGGCCGCGAGCGCCTCCGCCTCCACCGAAATCAAGGAAGGCAAGCCGGCCTTCAAGTCCATGAACCAGCTCGCGTTCGGCCCCGACGGCGTGCTGTTCGTGGCCGACACCTGGTCCGCGACCATCACCGCGATCGCGACGGGCGACACCAAGGCGGGATCGGCCACGACGATCAAGGCGGAGGCGATCAACGAGAAGATCGCCGCCCTCGCCGGCACGAGCGTGGACCAGATCACGATCGAGGATCTCGCGGTGAACCCGATCTCGCGGCACGCGTATCTCGCGGTGTCGCGCGGCAAGGGTCCGGACGCCGTCCCGCTCCTCGTGCGGGTGAAGGCCGACGGCAAGCCCGAGCTGGTGTCGCTCGACAAGGTGAAGTTCTCCGTCGCGGCGCTGCCCGATCCGGCGGCCGATGCCCCGCCGGCGGCCGGCAAGAAGGGCCAGAACCGCCGCAGCGAAGCGATCACCGACATCGCCTACGCGGACGGCCGCGTGCTCGTCGCGGGCCTGTCCAACGAGGAGTTCGCGTCCACGCTCCGCGCGATCCAGTATCCGTTCAAGGAGGCGGTGCGCGGCACGTCGGTGGAGATTTATCACGGCGCGCACGGCGCGTATGAGACGCGCGCGCCCGTGCGGACGTTCGTCCCCTACAAGGTCGGCGCGGAGCAGCACCTGCTCGCGGCCTACACCTGCACGCCGCTGGTGCAGTTTGCGCTGAACGATCTGAAACCGGGCGCGAAGATCCGCGGCAAGACGATCGCGGAATTCGGCAACCGGAACCGGCCGCTGGACATCATCGTTTATCAGAAAGACGGCAAAGACTACCTGCTCATGGCCAACAGCACGCGCGGCGTGATGAAAGTCGCCGCCGAGCAGATCAACCCGGGCGCGGAGTCGATCACGGCGAAGGTCGCTGACACGCAGGGGCTGAAGTTCGAGAAGATCGACTGGGCCGGCGTCGCGCAGCTCGACCGCCTCGACAACAAGTTCGCCGTGGTCGTGCGCAGCAGCGGCGGCGCGGGCAGCGCGCTGAACCTCGAGACGCTGGCGCTGCCGTGATCGGCGGGCTTCCCCTGCGTCATCCGGCAGGCGACTGCCGGGGACGCGGGTGGACTGAGATCGAGAGTGACTCCCGGATCGAATGTAGCCGTGCGCGTGAGCGCAGGGATTCGTTGAGCGTGGCAGTCCTCGTTCCGACTGCCCGTTCAGCGGCAAGGGCGGCCGTGACGAGCGCCATCTTCGCGAATGTCCCGCCGCTCACGCGGCGGGTTACGTGGCTTTGGGCCGGCCTGTGGATGCTGGCGCAGGCGAGTTTCGCCGCAGAGGCGCCGGTGATCCGCTGGCTGTCGGCGTCGGCGACGAGCGTGACCGCGATCGCGGAGGGCGTGCCGGAGGCGGCGTTGCGCGCGTTCGGGAAGTTCGATTCCGACGCGGAGCGCGCCGAGGTGTTTGCGGTCTTCGCCGAGCAGACGGCGGCGATGACGATGCCGCCGATGGCGGGGAGCTGGGAGGTGGCGGGCGGAACCCTGCGTTTCGCGCCGCGCTTCCCGCTGACGCGCGGCGTGCGCTATCGCGCGGAGCTGCGGCTGCCGGGCGCGGCGCCGGTGATCGCGCACTATCAACTGCCGCCGGACACGACGCCGGCGACGACGGTGGTCGCGCAGTTTTATCCGAGCGGGAGTCAGATTCCCGAAAACCAGCTCAAATTCTACGTGCATTTCTCCGCGCCGATGACGCGGGGCAGCGCCTACCGGCATGTGCAGTTGAGCGACGCGGCCGGCCGCGCGATCGACCTGCCGTTTCTGGAGCTCGAGGAGGAACTCTGGGATGCCTCGATGACGCGCCTGACGCTCCTGATCGACCCCGGCCGGATCAAGCGCGGCGTGAAACCGCTCGAGGATGTGGGGCCGGTTTTCGAAGCGGGAAAAATGTATGTCCTCTCGGTCCGCGCCGGGTGGAGCGACGCGGCGGGCCGTCCGCTCGCGAAGGATGCCCGCCAGACCTACCAGGCCGGTCCGGCCGATCGCACGCCCCCGGATCCGGCGCGCTGGGAAATCCGGCCGCCGCAGGCCGACACGACGGGCGGCCTCGTGGTGCACTTCGGCGAGCCGATGGACCACGCGCTCGCGCAACGCATGATCACGGTGCACGCCCGGGATGGGTCGGCGCAGGAGATCGACGGCGACGTCGAACTCGGTGCGATGGAGCGCACGTGGACGTTTACTCCGGCGCAGGCTTGGAAGCGGGGTCGCTACACCTTGAATGTGGTGACGAGCATCGAGGATCTCGCGGGCAACAATGTCGGGAAGACGTTTGACGTGGATGTGATGGAGGGCGGCCAGCGACGCCTGGAAAAGCGCAGCGTGAGCGTGCCCTTCGAGGTGAAGTAGCGACCAATCTCCGCTGCGCCCTCGGTCGCGCGCGGCGCGGAAAAACACGGAACTTGCGGCCGGACAGGCCGTCACCCTGCATCCCACCCCATGTCCAGTGACCCCGTCGCCGCGTTGCCGATGGATCGGCCGCGTGTCCTGCCCCCGAGTCTTTCGTCCGCTGTGTCCGACCTCGCGCCGCCGGCCGGGCGCATGGGCTGGGCGTGGCGCTTCTGTTTTCGTTTCGGCGCGCTGTATCTCGGGCTGTTTCTGATCGGCCGGGTATTGGGGCTCGTGCCTGGGCTCGGCTGGTTTTCCGGGCAGTATTTCCAGTTCTGGCGGAAGATCGTGCCGTGGTTTGGGCGCGAGGTGTTGCGGCTCGGGCAACCGGTGTCGCTCGCGCCAAGCGGCAGCGGCGACAAGCTCTTCGACTGGGTGCAGGTGGCGGCGATGCTCTCGTTCGCGTTCGTCGGCGCGTCGATCTGGGTGTGGTTCGATCGCGCGCGGAAGGCGGATGGCGCCGTTCGCGAACTCGTGCGGATCGCGCTGCGCTATGCGCTCGGCGCGACGATGCTGAGCTACGGCATCTCCAAGGTGCTGCACGAGCAGATGCCGGCGCCGGGGATGTTCCGGTTGCTGCAACCCTATGGGGAGTCGTCGCCGATGGGGCTGCTTTGGACGTTCATGGGCCAGTCCTGGGCCTACAGTGCGTTCGCGGGCGGGCTCGAATGCGTTGGCGGCTTGCTCCTGTTTTTCCGCCGCACGACGACGCTCGGCGCGCTGCTGATCGCGATCGTGATGACGAACGTGCTGCTGATGAACCTGACGTTCGACGTGCCGGTGAAGCTCTACTCGGCGCACTACCTGATTTTCGCGATCATCCTCGCGGCGCCGGACGCGGGACGGCTGTGGCGTGTGCTGGTGCTGCACCGGCCGACCCAGCCGGAGTCGATTGCGCGTCCCTGGCCGGTGGGGCGCGCCGGACGAGGGATGACCGTCGTGAAGGCGCTGATGGTGATCGGGGTGCTGTGGCAGGTGCCGGTGCAGCGCATCTGGCGCTGGGCCGAGCAGCCCGCGCCGGTGAAGTCGGCGTATTACGGGGTGTATGAGGTTGAAGGATTCGCGCGCGACGGGACCGAGCGGCCGCCGTTGACGACGGACACGCTGCGGTGGCGGCGCGTGGGAATCGACGAACAGAATCGCGGCACGGTGCTCTTGATGAATGACGCGCGGATGGGGTTCCGACTGGCGCCGGGACCCGGGCCGGGGAAAATCACGCTCGAGTTTCCCGCCGGGCGGACGCCGCGGCGCGAGGTGTTCAAGGTCACGCGCGGCGCGGCGGACCAGTTGCTGCTCGAGGGGCGGATGAACCAGAGCGACTACGCGATCCGGCTGCGGCGGTCGGACGACTCGAAGCTGCGGTTGCGCGAGCGCGGCTTCCACTGGATCAGCGAGCAGCCGTTCAACCGCTGAGCGGGCGTGGCTGACGGTTCTGTTACGCAGGGAGCAGGTGACAAACCGCGCTTTCCGGTCACCGTGGCTTCTGCCCCTCCCATGAATATATCCCATCGCTGGTTGTTCCGGCGCAGCGCGTGCGCGCTTGCTGCACTGTCGTGTTTCGCGTTCCCGGCGTCGGTCACGGCCCGGGTCGTCGGAAAAATCTACGCCAACGGCCCGGCGACCAACGCCACGGTGAAGATCGAAGTCACCGGCGGCCCGGTCATCTACATCGATCCGGCGGTGCTGCCGGCGACGACGCCGGCGGATGCGGACTTCATCCTGATCACGCACAATCACGGGGATCATCAGGAAATCGCGTCGATCAACCGCGTGCGGAAACCCGGCACGGTGATCTACTCGTCGCCGCCGGGCGTGCCCGTGTTGTCGTCGAATGCGACGCTGGCGGGCGTCACCATCAACGCCGTCACGCCCGGGCAGAAGTTCACGATTGGCGGTGTCGAGGTGGAGACGGTGCCGATGTATAATGTCGTCCGAAACAACCACCCGCGCGCGATGAACTTCGTCGGCTACGTGGTGAACGTCGGCGGCGTGCGCGTGTATGCGGCGGGCGACACGGAGCGGTTTCCCGAGATGAAAACCTTCACCGCGGACATCGCGCTGCTGCCGCTGGGGCAGACGTTCACGATGGTCAGCGTGCAGGATGCGGCGGAGGCGGCGCTCGACCTGAAGGCGCGCGTGGCGATTCCGTATCACTACGGCCGCGGCGAGGGCACGGTCGCCGATGCGGCGACGTTTGCGTCGCTGCTGAACGGCCGCATGCAGGTGCTGGCGAACACCGGCGCGGAGGGCTTCGCGATCGAGGTATCCGAGACCGTCGGGTTTGCCGGGCATCCGGCGAGCACCACGGTCGCGCCCGGCGCGAGCGCCACGCTGGCGGTGCAGGCGACCGGCGCGGGCCCGCTGCGTTACCAGTGGCGGCGTAACGGACTCCTCCTCGCCGGCGCGACGAACTCGTCGTTGCCCATCACCGCGGCGGCCGCGGCCACACATGCGGGTGACTACGACGTGGTGGTGACCGACAACAACGGGCCGCTTGTCAGCCGGATGGCGCGTCTCGCCGTCGAGACCCCGCAGCCGGGCCGGCTAGTGAACCTGTCGGTGCGGGCGACGACGCGCGGCGCGAACGCGCCGCTGATCGTGGGCGCGACCGTGACCGGCGGAAACCGGGAGGTGCTCGTGCGCGCGATCGGCCCGACGTTGTCCACGTTCGGCGTGACCGGCGCGATCGCCGATCCCGTGGTGGATGTCCACGCCATGGTCGAGGGCTTCGACATGATCATCGGCCGAAACGACAACTGGGGCACGGCGGGAGGAAATTCCGTCGAGCAGTTCCGCGCGCTGTTTCGGGCGGCGGGCGCGTTCGACCTGGCGGATGCGTCGAGCCGCGACGCGGTGGTCTACACCTCCTTTCGCGAGACACGGACCGTGCACGCCTACGACAGCGCCGGCCGCAGCGGCGTGGTGCTCGTCGAGATCTATGATGCTCCGTTCGAGGCGGTGATGCCGGGGACGGGGACGCCGACGAACAACCTGGGCCGGCTCGTGAACCTGTCGGCGCGCAACTTCGCCGGCACGGGCGACGGCACGCTGATCGCCGGCTTCGCGATCAGCGGCAACGTGCCGAAGCGGCTGCTGATTCGTGGCGTCGGACCGCGGCTGGCGGCGTTCGGCGTGACGGGGGCCCTCGCCGATCCGCGGCTGGAGCTTTATCTGGCGGAGGGGACGCGCAGCACGCTCATCGCCGCGAACGACAACTGGGTGACCGAGGCGGGCGCGGCGCCGGCGCGCGCGGCGTTCGCGAGCGTGGCGGCGTTTGATTTGCCGGATACGACGAGCCGGGACGCGGCGCTGGTGGTGACGGCGCCGGCCGGCACCTACACGGCGCAGGTCTCGGGCGTCGGCAACGCGACGGGCGAGGCGCTGATCGAAATCTACGAGCTGCCGTAGGCGGCGGGCGGCGTCAGGCCGGTTTCGAAAGGTGATCGGTGCCGCGGTAGTGCAGCCCCGGCGCCGAGCCGCGAGGGAGGGCGCGCAGGCCCGGCGCGGGGTGTGGGGCGACGCCTTCGAAATGCATCGAGCCAGCCCAGTAGGTATAGCCAAACTCGATACGTTCGGCGCGGACCTGGAACTCGAGCCACGCGGCGCAGCGCGGGCACTTGGCAGTGTAGTGCGCCGTATCGGGCGCATACGGCCCGAGCCCGGCCAGCAGCTCGGCGACGGTGAAGGTCTGCTTGCAGTGAGGGCAGGCGGGGTCGGGCATGGGGGGCGGGGGGAGGTGAGCGGAGCGTTGAGCCTGGATTCGGCAGAAGGCGAAACCGCTAATCTTCGCTAATTTTCGCT
>CAZENI010000295.1:0-10395 GCA_964513055.1 uncultured Opitutus sp. | reverse complement strand
GAGGCGGAGCGGGGCACGCTGCGGGCGAAGGACCTCACGCAGCAGCTCCTGACCTTTGCGCGGGGCGGCGAGCCGGTGCGCACGGCGGTGCTGCTGCCGGACGTGGTGCGCGAGGCGGCCGAGTTTGCGCTGCACGGCTCGGCCGTGCGCTGCGAGTTCGACATCGCGGCGGACCTCCGGGCGGCGGATGCGGACAAGGGGCAGATCGGCCAGGTGGTGCAGAATCTCATCATCAACGCGGTGCAGGCCATGCCCGCGGGCGGCACGATCCGGCTGGGCCTGTGCAACGAGACGCTGGCGGCCAACACGGTGGCGCCGCTGCCGCGGGGCGACTACCTGCGCCTCGAGATTGCGGATACGGGGCGCGGGATCGCGCCGGAGCACCTCGCGCGGATCTTCGAGCCGTTCTTCACCACGAAGGAATACGGCACCGGGCTCGGCCTCGCGACGGTCTACTCCGTGATCCAGAAGCACCGGGGCTATGTCACGGTGGAGTCGGCGCTCGGGCGCGGCACGACCTTCCGCATCTGGCTGCCGGCCGCGCGGGTCGAGCCGCCGCCGCTGCCGCGCCTCGACAGCCCGCTCGAGCCGCTGAGCGGGCGGGTGTTGTTCATGGACGACGAGGAGCCGATCCGCGTGATGACGAAGTCGCTGCTCGAGCGGCTCGGGCTCGAGGCGACGGTGACGTGCGACGGCGGCGAGGCGGTGCGCGAGTATGCGATCGCGCAGATTTCCGGGCGGCCCTACCAGGCGGTGATCGTGGATCTGACCGTGCCGGGCGCGATGGGCGGGGCCGACGCCATGCGCGAGATTCTGAAGATCGATCCGGGCGCGCGGGGCATCGTGTCGAGCGGCTACTCGAGCGATCCGGTGATGGCGAATTTTCAGGCGCACGGCTTCCGCGGCTCGGTGCCGAAGCCGTATCGCATCGCCGACTTCGCGCGCACGCTGCGCGAGGTGTTGAAGGGTGGGTAGAGCGGAGCGCTGACGTCTTGGGGCGGGAGAAACCGCTAATGGGCGCTGATGCTCGCTAATCTCAGACCCACGGAGTCACCACTAATCCCAGCCACAATAAGGAAGGAATTTTCGGGAATCAGACTAAAGCCCATTATTCCCTAAATTCCCAATGATGAGTATTCATTAGTGGTTTTTCCGAATCAGCGTCCATCAGCGCCTATCAGTGGTTTCTTCGGGCTGAATGCCTTATTTCGGCCGGAATTCTACCTCGATCCCGCCGCGCGGCGTGCGTGGGCGTAGGCGGCGCCGAGTTCGGCGCGCGGGGCGGCTTGGTATTTCTCCGGCAGGAAGCGCCGGTCGGAGCACGCCAGGACGGCGGCGAGTTCCTGCAGGGCCAGCAGGTCCGGGTCGAGCGGATCGATGAACGCATCGACCGCGCCGCGCACGTCGGCGAGCTGCACGTCGGCGTCGCGCGAGGCGAGGACGGCGCGCTCCTTGGCGCGGACCAGGATCGCCTCGACGTCGCTGCCCGTGAGCGGGCGTGCGCCGAGCTCGGTGCGGATGTAGGCGAGCGTCTCCTCGCTCAGCGTGATTTTTTTCACGCGGGCGATCACGGTGAAGAGCTCCACCACCTCGTCGGCGTTTTGCGCGGCGAAGAGCGGCACGCAGAGCCCGAAGCGGCCCTGGCGTTTCAAGTCGATCGACAGCAGGTCGGGGCGCGAGGTCATCGCGATCCAGAGTTCGCGTCCGCGCAGCGACGAGTCACCCAGGTGCGCGGCGAAGGCGGCGAATACGCGTGAAGACACGCCGCTGTCGCCGTCGGCGCTGCGGTTGCCGAAGACGGCGTCGGCCTCGTCGACCACGACGATGACGGGGCCGAGCGCGCGGATCGTGAGGAGGATGCGCGCCTGCTGCCGCTCGGTCTCGCCGACCCATTTGGAGCGGAACTCGCCGAGCTCGAGCACGGGCAGGCCGCACTCGCTCGCGAAGCAGTCGATCAGAAAGGATTTGCCGACGCCGACGCGGCCGGGGACGAGGACGCCGCGCTCGAGCACATCGTCCTTCTGGTGGCGGATGAGCCAGACGAGCTCGCGCAGGCGGGCCTTGGCGGCGGTGTGCGTGGCGACCTGATCGAGCGAGACGCCGGGCTTGGGGTCCTTGAAGCGGACGAGGCCCTGGCAGTAATCCTCGATCAGGCGGCGCTTGCCGGCGCTGATCAAATCGACCGTGAGTTTTTCGCCGGCGCGCAGCGCGGTGACGATGAGCTGTTCGACGCGCAGGAGCGAGAGACCCGAGGTGCGGCGCGCGAGATCTTCGGTGGTGAGGTTACCCGGGTCTGCGAGCTTCGGGCCGCGCGCCTGCTGGTCGAGCCAGTCGGAATCGAGAAACTGCCGGCGCTGTCCGAGATCGGGCAGCGGGATGCGCACGCTGGCGAGGTGCGGATGCTGCACGAGATCGGCGTGCAGCTCGGCGGCGGTCTCGGTCACGAGCAGGATGCCGATGTCACCGAGCTGGAACTCCGGGGAGGCGGCCCACTTGAGCAGCGTCACAAGGGCCATGCGTTCGTCGACGCTGGCGCTGGACTCCTCGGCGGCGGGCACGAGCTTTTCGGGGAAACTTAGGACGAGTGTGACGCCGCGATCCGCGGCCTTTTTCTGTTCGGCGGCGTGAAGGAAGAAGCGGCGCAGCACGAGCGCGAGTGCGCCGAAGGTCCGGGGCGGTCCTTCGCGGTGGTAATCGGTGTGCTCGACCTCGTCGTAGATTTTCAGCCACTCGAAGAAGCGCTGCTGCATGGCGGATGTGCCGAAGGTGAGGCCCTCGCCGATGTCGAAGAACATCAGGCAGCCGCGTTCGGGAAAGAGCCGGCGGGCGAGAAACGGCCCGAGCGGCGCGTAGTCGGCGCGCTCGCCGAGGCGAATCGGGAAGAGGTCGAAGATGTTGCCATGAACGAGAAACAGGCTGTGCGCGCCGCCGTTCCAGAGGCGGGCGAGTTCGGTGGCCCACGGCGGCAGCGGGGCGCGGGTTGGCGGGGGCGTGGACATCGGGGAAGGCGGAGGCGGATTGGCGATTGGGGTAGCCCGGCTGGTGAGGGGCGGGAGGGCTCTGACGCCCGAACTCCCGTCGGTCCCTGCTCTCAAGAGCCGGGCGACGGGAGCGCGACGGCTACTGGGTGTGCGGCGGCGCGGGCTGGGGTTGGCGGGGAGGGAGGGCACCGGTGGCGGACGTGCGCGTCGCAGCGACGGGCGGCAATTGCGACGTGAGGTCCTTGAACTCGGCGAGCTCGGAGATCCATTTGTTCGTGGCGGCGAGGTGCTCGATGCTGAGATCGATCCGCGCGGTGAGGGTGTCGGCGTTCTTCGACGCGATGGCATCGGCGCGGATCAGTTTCACCTGCTCGACGAGGCGCTCCTGCTCGGAGTCGAGCAGATCGTGGTTGGCCTGCGCCTGCTCGATGCGGGTGAGGCGCTGCTGGAGCGCGCCGAGCCGCTCGAGCCGGGAGGTGAGGAGGCGCTCCTTGCCGGCGAGCGTGGCGGAGCCGGGGTGCGTGCGCTTGAGCGCGGCCACTTCGGTGGCGAGCGCCTGCGTCTCGGACTCGAGCGTGCGCACGAGGCCGGGGACCTGCTCCTTGCGCTCGGTCTCGAGGTAGACCTCGAGGGATTGCTCGACGGAGAGCATGCGCAGGTAGGTCCACGCGAGCTCCTCAAGCTTGCCGCGGCGGGTCTGCGCGTCGAGTTCGCCCGGGGCCTGGCCTTCGGCGGAGGCGGCCTCGATGTCGCGGCAGACGGCGAGGAGTTGTTGGTAGCGCGTGCGGCGGCCGGTCGAGAGACCGGCGAGGAGCTTTTCCTGCTGCTGCTGAAACGCGGCGAGCTGGGTGGCGTCGGCGCTGTCGCGGGTGGCGTTTTCGCGGGCGTCGATCGCGCGGCGGAAGAACGCGAAGTCAGGAATGAAGATCAGGCCGAGGGTGTAGGCGACCGCGCCGGCGATGAGCGCGAGCGGCTCGCCGCTCGCGAAGCCGAGGCCGAGCGTGAGGAGTCCGAGCCACAGGTGGTGGCGGCTGCTCCAGAAGGCGCGGCGGTAGGAGGGCACGAATTGCGGATTTCGGATTGCGGATTTCGGATTGCCGAACCGGCGGCAGGAGCGCCGCACACGCGGATTTCAATCCGCAATCCGGTATCCGCAATCCGCAATCGCGCGGATCATTCCACCGTGAACCACTGGACCTCGACGCGGCGGTTCTGCTCGGCGTCGGTGCCGAGGGGTTCCTCCCAGCCGCGGCCGACGGTCTCGAGGCGTTGCGGCGTGACCTTGAGCTGCTCGGTGAGCACGCGGCGGATTTCGGTGGCGCGGCCCTTGGAGAGCTCCATCGCCTTGAGGGCCATCTGGCGCACGAAGGGCTCGCCGCCCTGCTTGCGGAAATTCTCGATCATGGCGTTGTCGACGTGGCCGCGCAGCAGGATGGTCGAGCCGGGGCTGACCTGCAGGAGGCGCTTGATCGAATCGAGCGCGGTGAGGTTGGCCTTGTGGTTCATGTCGAGCTTCGACGAGTTGGGCTCGAAGAGAAACCGGATGTCTTTCGTGAGCAGCGGATCGCCCTCGAGCGCGCCGCCGGCGGTGCTGCGGATCGGCGCGATGGCGACCTGCTGGCCGGCGAACGCGCCCGCGGCGGAGAGGGCCTTGAGGTGCGCGGGGTCCATGTAGCGGTCGGCGTCGACGGGCTGATCGATCAGCGCGCCGTAAACCAGAATCGCCGACGAGTAGATGCCGGAGAAACTGCCGGCGGCGTCGATCGCGCCGGAGTAGAACGCGAGGTTCTCCGGCAGGTTCGACAAGTGCACCTTGGCGAGTTCGGTGCGGGCCTTCTCGCGGTCCCACTTGAAGGCCTTGGCGATCGTGTCGAGGTGCGGCGCGGGATTGTCGCGCACGAGGCGGTTGCCCTCGAGCACGCCCTCGGTGAGGCCGGCGACGAGCTTGGGATTGGCGGCGGCGAAGCCCTTGTTCACGACGAGAATGTCGGCGACGATGAGCAGGTTCTTGTTTGTCGTGAGCAGCGTGGCGGCGCCCTTGCTCGCCTCCACGACCTCGGTGGTCTTCGGCGCCCAGGTGACGCAGCCGGCGAGCTGCGTGCCGCCCGAGAGCACGTCCTTCAGGAAGAGATCGCCGGCGGCGAATGCGTCCTTGGCGAAGAGCAGGTTGACCTTGTCGGGCACGGGGCGGGCATCGGGGCTGGCGAGCATGTGCACGGCGAGGCCGGCCTCCTGCGTGAGGTAGCGGAGAAAGAAATCGGCTTCGGTGAACTGCGAGGTCACGAGGGTGCGTCCCTTGAGATCGTTGATGCGGCGGATGTCCTTGCGGACAACGAGGCCGTCGGCGCCGCGCGAGAAACCGATTTGCACGGGGGCGGTGACCTGGAAATTGCGGCAGTAGGCGGCGAGGACGTCGACCGTGGTAGCCGAAGCGGCGATCCGGCCGGCGTTCAGCGCGGGCCAGCTTTCCTCCTCGCTGAGCTTGATCCGGAGCTTGAAGCCGTGCTTGCGGAAGAAGACGGAGTTCTCGCTGGGCTCGAGGCCGCCGTTGGCGACGACGATGCCGGAGTAGCCGGCGTATTCGCTGAGTTCGAGGTCGACGATGTTATCCTTTGGCACGTAGGCGCCGGCGGGCGGCAACACGGGGCACGCGTTGAGCGGCGCGATGAAGTCGGCGGCGTCGAGCCGGGCGGCTTTGGTGGCCGCGGCGGCCGGTTTCGAGTCGCTGGCGCCGGTCGCCACGGGCGCGCCGGGCTTCAGGCGATCCCACCACTTGGCGACGCCGAGGCCGGCGATGGCGAGGACGAGGAGGGTGAGGACGAATTTGCCGCGACCGGTCATGGGAAAAGTTGTTTTGAAACCGCTGATGAGCGCTGATGAACGCTAAGGTCGAACCACAGAAGACCACTTACCCGAGCCGCAATAGGAGGGAATCTTAGGAATTTAGGGGCCTGGGTTCCTGTTCCCGGAATTTCCCGCCATTGGTGATCATCAGTGGTTCTCCGAATTAGCGATCTTCAGCGTTCATCAGCGGTTTTAGGATTCGTTACTCCGCGATTTTCTGGCGCTCGGGGGCGGGGGTGCTGGTGGCGGCGGCGTTGGCGCCGGGCTGCACCATGCCCATCTTTTTCTGATACTCCTTGAAGAGCATCGCGCCGCGGGCCTTCCGCATCTCCTGCTGCCGCTGGATGCTCGAGCCCATCTCCTTCGCGAGATCGAGCGTGGCGCGCATCTGGCCCTCGCCGCCGGCGGCGGCCTGGCGGAGCTGCTGCATCGACTGGCCCATCTCGCCGCCGATCATGCCCTGCAGCTCGGAGATCGAGCCCTTCATCATGCCGGCGAGATTCTCGAGCGAGCGGCCGACGGCGACCTTGGCCTTCACGGCTTCGAACTCGCGCTGGAATTTCTGAATCTCGCGCAGGCTGTTCGCGATGATCTCGGTGTTTTGCTTGTAGAGCTGCTCGAGGTTCTCGAGCTGGCTCGCGTTCTCGGTGATCTCGCCCTCGAGAGCGGCGAGCTCCTCGGCGAAATGCGCGCCATTGGCCTCGTCGTTCGACGCGGCGGCGGCCTGGAGCAGGCCCTGGAGTTCGGTCTTCTGGCGCTCCTGGCGCTTGACCTGATCCTTCAGCAGCGCGATTTGGCCGGCGAGCTGGCCGTTGGCGTAGTGCGCCTTTTCCGCCTTGGCCTTGGCGTCGCGGATGCCGCGCTCGACGACGGCCTGGTTGATGGCGTCGGTTTCGGTGGCCTGCTCGGCGACGAGGCCGAACCAGATGAAGAGGCGTTTGAGAGCGCGGAACATAAGCGTTGGAGCGGGAGGTTGCGGTGGCGGGAGAGGGTGGGGGCGCGGAGGGCGCGGTCGCGGTGGAATGGACGGAGCGGCCGTGAGGTCGGCGATGGCAGGCGCGTGTTTTAGCACCGGCGCGCGCGCGCGCAAATTACATTTCGCGGAGGTCTTCCCAAGAAAAGGTGGGCGCGGCGCGAGCCGGAGCCCGCGGGGCCGGATTGCGAAAGGCCCGGTTCTTTGCACGCTCGGCGGCATGTGGAAACGGACGATCTTCCTGGCCCTGGTCGCGGCGCTCGCGGTGGCGGCGCTCGCGGCGGACGGCACGATGCGCGCGAGCAAGCCCGAGGTGAAGCGGGAGATTGTCGCCGTGATCGAGGCGCAGCTCACGGCGTTTCGGAAGAACGATCCGGCGAAGGCCTACCGGCTGGCCGCAGCGGTGCTGCGGGCGCAGAAGCCGCTCGCGGTCTTCACGGCGATCGTGCGGGAGAACTATCCGGAAATCTGGGCGAACGTCCGCGCGGAGCCGGGGATCGTGCGCGACGACGGGGTGCGGGCGACGGTGGCGGTGCAGGTGTATTCGAAAAATGAGGATGCGGCCTACGACTACACGCTGGTGAAGGAAGCCGCGGGCTGGCGGATCACGGGCGTGGTGCGGCGCGCGCCGAAGCCGGGCGGGAAGATCTGAGCCGGACGCCCGCGGACGGGGGGGCCGGCGGTTTTGCCGTGGACATCCGGCCGGCGGGTCGGCGTAGCTCCGGACATGTTCCCGCTGGCGGATACCGCGAAGGAGAAGGGACCGGCCGCGATCACGAAGCTGTTGATCGCGGCGAACGTCGTCGTGTTCGGCTGGCAGCTCTGGCTGGCGCTGGGGCGCGGCGGCGGCGCGCTGGCGGGCTTCGTGAACGAGCACGCCCTGGTGGCGGAGCGGATCGTGAGGCACCCGCTGGCCGGCGAGCCGTGGCAGACCGTGCTCACGCACATGTTTCTCCACGGCGGCGTGCTGCACCTGCTGGGGAACGTGTGGTTCCTGTGGGTCTTTGGCGGCAATGTCGAAGGGCGGATCGGATCGCTGCGCTTCCTGATCCTCTACCTGCTGGCTGGCTTCGCGGCGGCAGCGGCGCAGGTCGCGGTCGGGCCGTTTTCCACGGTGCCGATGGTCGGCGCGAGCGGCGCGATCTCCGGCGTGCTGGGGGCGTATCTGATCCTGTTCCCGACGGCGTTTGTCTGGACGCTGGTGCCGTGGGTCGTGCCGATCCTGCCGGTGCCCGCCGTGGTGTTCCTTGTATTGTGGTTTGTGATGCAGGCCTACAACGGCGTGGGCTCGCTGCTCAGCGGCGCGGGTGCCGGTGGCGGCGTGGCCTGGTGGGCGCACGCAGGCGGATTCGCGGCGGGCGCGGCGATGGTGTGGTATGCGAGGCGCTCAGGTTGGGTGAGCAAGCGGTGAAGCGTCCGTTCGTCTCCTCCGGCGGTGAGACCGGGCGCGGGCAGGAAGTGGATCCAACCCCTCGGAGCGCCTTGCACGCGGAGGGCGAATCCCCATTTTCGCGCGTGATGACTCGTCGAACGAGGCGTCTGCCCCTCGCCCTGCTTTTGCTCGCATCTCCGGCAACCTTGCCCGCGGCGGATCGCGTCGCGCCCGCGGGTCTCGCGCGTGCGATTGAAGCAAGGCCGCCCAGCGATGCGGAATCGTGGGTGAACGTGCGGAGGGAAACGCTTCGCTTGGTCTGGTCGGTCGTGAACGAGTCGTATTTCGACGAGACGTTTGGCGGCGTGGACTGGCGGGCTGTGGGCGAGCGTGCCCGCGACCAACTATCCGCGATCGAGAACAACGAGCAACTGCGGCAGATGCTGCAGGCCATGCTCGGCGAGCTGGGTCGCTCGCATTTTGCGATTCTGCCGCGCGAGGCAGCGGTGTTCCAACCGGCGGAACGGACGCGCATCGGCACCACCGGTATCGAGGTGGCGTGGGTGGAAGGCGGCGTGGTTGTCGCGGGCGTGCGGTCCGATTCGGCCGCCGCCCGGGCCGGCGTGAAAGTGGGGACGAAGCTCCGGAGGGTGGCTGGTTTTGATTTGCGCGAAGTGGCGGAGGCCATGCGAGGCATGGCGATCGACGAGGCGGAACGGAGCCGCGCATTGACGGGCCTGACGAGCGCCCGGCTCGCCGCGGCTGTGGGAGGGGCAATCTGGCTGCTCGGCGAGGACGCGACGGGAAAGTCGGTGGAGCTGGGGGTGCCGAGCGAGGCGCATGACGGACCGTGGTCCGAGCCGTTGGGAAATCTTCCGTCGGTGCCGCTGCGCTGCGAGAGCCGCCGGGACGACGACGGCACTGCCTACCTGAAGTTCAATGTTTTTGCTCCGGCGCTGATGAAACCGCTTAGCACGTTTCTGCGCGGCCTGCAGCCCGGGGACACACTGGTGATCGATCTTCGCGGGAATCCCGGCGGCGTGAGTGATATGGCGTCGGGTATCGCCGGCCTCTTGATCGACCGCGAACTCGCGCTCGGCGAGATGCGGCTGCGGAGCGGGCGGATGAAGTTTGTGGCGTATCCGCAGGAGCGGGCGTTTCACGGGCCGGTCGCGGTCCTGATCGACGGGCAGTCGGCGTCAACCAGCGAGATCTTCGCCGCGGGCCTGCGCGATCAAGGGAGGGTCCGGTTGTTTGGGGAGGTCACAGCCGGGGCGGCGCTGCCGTCGGCGTTTCGCTCGCTCCCGAATGGAGACCTGCTGCAGTATGCGATCGCCGATTTACGCACCCCGAGGGGTCTCACAATCGAGGGGCAAGGGGTCGAGCCGGATGTTCTCGTGAAGCGAACGGTGGAGGAAATCGCCACCGGGCGGGACACCGTGTTGGCGGCGGCCATGGGCTGGTTGTCCGAAGCGCGGCAACCGGCGCTACCGGCGCACCCGCCATCGACACCACGCTGAGCCGGTTCACCATGGATTCCACGATGCGATCGAGAGGCGGGAGGTTTGCCATGATGGCGCTGGTTTTTTCGGCGACGCTGTCGGCGGCTCAACTCGAGCCGCCGCTGAAGGAAGCCGGGTGGGAGGAAGCAAGCGCGGTGCTGGAGCGTTGGCGGCGCGTGCAAGGGCTCGATCGGGCAGCGGCGGATGTTTTCCCCCGCTCGACCAGCCAGGAGTTGATTCTGGGCGAGGCCGCGAAGGGCACGCAGCTCCGCTTCGTCGACGGTGGAGGCAACAATTACCGTCTTGTCGTCGAGCTTCCCGACGGCAAGCGATATGGAGAGATCGGCGACGGGGGATCGCACCACTGGCATCTGAACGAGGTGCTCGGCAACGGCCGGCTCGGCGGAACGAGTGAGTTGGTGGGAATACTGCGGCAGACCTGGCAGGCGGCGAAATCCCTGCCGCGGCGATACGCGGCGTGGCGGCGTTTTCCCGATCGAGAACGGGACGGAAGACTTTGCCACGTCGTGGGTATGCGGCCGAAGGACGGGGTCTACGAGTATTGGTGGTTCGACGCGGAAACGGGCAGTCTCGTGGTGGTGGACACGATGTCCAACGACGCCAAGGTGATCGGCCGGGTGCGCTACAGCGATTTTCGAACCGTGGATGGCGCACTGGAGCCCCATGCGATCGTCGTGGGCGAGGGAAGCCAGCGATCCACCT
>CAZENI010000294.1:0-10436 GCA_964513055.1 uncultured Opitutus sp. | reverse complement strand
CCTCGGTCTGGTCGTTGATGTTGCGCATGCTGCCGAAGAGCGTGAACCGGCGGCTCAGGTTGTAGTCGAGCGTCACGTCGAGGTAGAGCCGCTTGGAGCCCCAGTTGTAAGTATCCGGCTCGATGCTACGACCCACGGCGATGATGCCGCGCCGCTGCGGCTCGCGGTAGTTCCAGTTCATCCTGTAGACGAACTTCGGCCGCGTCAGGCTGAAGCCCCAGCTCGCACTGCGGCGCACGAAGTTGAAATTCCGCGTGATGCCGTCGGGTGCGCGCTGGGCGCTGGCGTTGGCATAGACCTGCACGCCCCGCGCCCACGGCGGGAGAAACGTCAGCGCCCGCTTGTAGTCGAATTCCCAGCCGGTCATCCGCACCTTCTCGTCGAGGTTGTGATTGGTGGTCACGTCGTAGGTGCCGTATTCGTCCGGATCGAGGCTGTAGAACGCGAGGAACTCCGGCGTGACGAGGAAGCGCGTGCTGGCGAAGAAATTCGTGAACTCCCGACGGTAGCCGCCCAGGTTGATCGTGCCGACGCCCTCGAAATAATACTCGAAACGCACCTTATACGTCTCCGCGCTCCACGCCTTGATGCCCGGGTTGTTGACCGAGATCACCGTGGTCGAACTCTGCACCACCGAGGTGTCGGGCAGCGTCAGGCCATTGGCGTATTGGCCGAAATCGGGCCGGCCGACGGACTGATAGTAGGCGACCCGGGCAATGAGATTTTCCCGGACGTTGTAGCTGACGTTGAGATTCGGGAAGAGCCGCAGGTATTGCTTCCGCGTGCGCTGGCCGCGGTCGATGCGGGTGAGCTTCGACACGCCCAGAGCATCGGTCGTCGGCACGATCAACTCCGGCTGCGGCACACCCTGGGCGTTGCGCACGATGTTGCCGTTGGCGTCGCGCCGATAGACGACCTCGCCGCTGGCATCGCGACGGTAGTTCCCGGCCGGATAAGTCAGCGGGCCCTCGCCCCAGACGTCGGTCTGCTCGCCGCGGAGACCGCCGACGATCTGCAGGCGGTTCTCGAAAAACGCGATGTCACCGCGGAAATACGCCGAGGAGATGACTTCCTGCGCGCGCTTCGAGGCGTTGATGCCGGCCTGGTAGGTGGTGTTGGCGTTGGACGTGAAATACTCGGGGTTGCTCTTGTAGAGCCCGTAGTAGTCGTCGTTGCTGATCCACTGGATTTTCGGGAAACCGTAGGAGCCGACGCGCGTGGAGAAATCCTCGTCGAGCACGATGCCGGCGTTGTCGTCGCCGTTGACCGGCGCGCCCGCGGCGAAGCTGTTGATCCGATCCCGCCCGACAAAGGTGAACGCCTCCGTCGTCGCCCGCAGATCGCGCTCCGAACTCTTCACCTCGGCGCCCAGCTTCAGCGAGACCGGCAGGCCGCGCACGTTGAGGTCGCGGCGGATGCTGGCATTCACGCTGCGGCGCACGTCGAACGAATCGCGCACGACGTTGTTCGAGGTATCGAGCGAGTAGTTGCTGAGATTGTAGGGATCGACGTCGCGGCCGAGCCCGTCCGTCACCGTGATCGTGTTGGGCCGGAGATAGAAGATGTCGGCGAAGCTCACGCGCACGCCCGTGCGCCGCGCCTGCGTGGCGCCGAAGTAGCCCTTGTCGACATTGCGCGTGTGCAGGCTCGCGCGCGACCAGCCGGCGCCGGCATCCATCTTCCAGGTCGGGCCGTTGTGGCGCCAGACGAAGGTCGGCGTGATCGTCGTGCCGAACCACGTCTGCGCGGAGCCGTTGACGCGGATCTCGCCGAAGCCGCCCGGATTCGCGAAGCCGCCGGGGGTGATCGTGCCGGTCGAGCTCGGCGTGCCCGCGACATAGCGCGTGCCCTCGGTGAACGTCGGACCCCACGCGCCGGGCTGCACGCGGTTGACGAAGAAGGAGAGCGTGCGGTTGTTGTGCACCACGCCGATCCACGTGTATTGAAACGACAGTGACAGCGTGTCGTTGCGCGAGAGCTTGTAGTCCATCGTCAGCCCGGCGGAGTCGGCGCGGTTGCCGCGCGTGCTGTCGCGCACGGCGAAGTCGGTGAGATACGGCTTGTCCGGCGTGGTGTCGGGCAGGCCGTTGAGGGCGTTGGCGTTGACCGTGGTTGCGAAGCCGTTCCCGCGCCAGGTGCTGGCCGCGACGTCCTCGTAGCTGTATTGATCGACGTGGTTGCCCGAGATCGTGAAGCCGAAGCGCTTGTTCACCGGCACGACCGAGGAGAAATTGAAGCCGGGCGTGACCTTGCGCGTGCGCTCGTTCAGCGGGCCGCCGGTCTTGTGGAAGCTGCGGTCGCCGTCCTTCAGCGTGAGAAACACGCTCGCGGTGTGGCTGGGCCGCGAACGCTCGAACGCCGAGCGCGGCACCATGTTGACGGACCCGGCCAGCGCGGAGCCGCTCGTCTCGGGCGTGGGCGCATGGCGGACCTCGATGCGCGAGATGCTGTTGACGGAAAACTGGTCGAGATTGGTGACGCGCGAGGTGCCGTTGCCCGCGGCGCTGGCGAGATCGAAGCCGCCGACCGTGATCGGGACGTTCGCGGAGGGCACGCCGTTCATCGAGACGGTGCGCGCCTCGCCCGCACTGTAGTCCATCGTGATGCCCGGGAGAAACTTCATCACCTCGCCCGGCGTGCCGTCGACCACGGTGCCGAACTCGTCCGCCGCGACGACACTCATGATGCTGCGCGCGAAGCGTTGCTCGTTGATCGCGATCGCCGCGCCATCCATGTCCTTCGAGGTGGTGACGACAAACTCACTCAACTTCACCGCGTCCTCGCCGGCGGTCCCGGTTTTCCGGGCCGGAGCGGGCGCCGACGCCATCGTGACGTCGTTCTGCACGGTGGCGCCGGCGGTGACCGTGACGGGCTTCGTCTGCGCCGCCAGGCCGGTGAAGAACACCTTCACGCTCGCGACACCGGCGGGCACATTGCTGAAGCGATACTGCCCGCCCGCCTCCGTGAACGTCTCGCGCCCGGTGCCCTCGAGCGTCACGCGCGCGTTCTCCAAAAATTCACCGCGGCCCAGGTCGAACACGCGGCCTTCGATGGTTCCGGTGCCCGCGGACTGGGCGAGCAAGCCACCACTGAGCAGGACCACGAGCACGCCGCAGGCGCGCATCAAGGCGAGAAACGACGGACGGGACAGGGGGAGGTTCATGTTGGCAGGGATTCGACGCGCCCCGGTCCTGCGCTCCGGGAAAAGCGAAAGGCCGCGGCGCCGATCAGGGGGCAGGTGTTGTTGGAGGTAGGCCGCGACACTCCGGCCGGAGCCGGCGTCAGGCACCGGCAAAGAACGTCACGCCTCTCCGCCGGACAAGGATAATAAATCTCCGCTCTGCGGGCGCGTGGTTATTCGAAGACCCGCTCGCGCGGATCCACGAACAGCCAGCACACCGCCCCGACGAGGAAGAGGCCGCCGATCGCGAGGACGGGCGCGTTCCAGTCGCTGTAACGCGCCAGCAGATACGTGACGAGCGGCGGGCCGCCGATCGCGCCGATCTGGCCCGCGGTGTTCATCGCCGCGCTGACCACGCCGACGTGCGCACCGCCGATGTCCTGACACGTCGACCACGTCGCCCCCAGCGTGAACATCGCCGCCGTCACCGCCAGCGAGATGAGCCCGATCGCCACCACCGGGTGGGGCGCGAACGCCGCGCCGATCATCGCCCCCGCCGCGAACAGATTGCCGAAGCCGGCGATTCCCGCCCGGCCCCAGCGCAGACCGAAGCGACGCGTCGCCCAGTCCGTCGCCGCGCCCCCGAACAGATCGCCAATGATCGCCGTCATCAGCGGCAGGCCCGAGAAGAAGCCCAGCGAGATCGCGGCGAACTGGTGTTTCTCCTCGAGGTAGGTCGGCAGCCAGGTGATGCAGAAATAAAACACCGTGCTGTTCGGAATGTAGCCGAGACACAGCGGCAGCGTGTTGCGATGCGCCAGCAGCCGCCGCCAGTAAGGCCACCCTTCGTGCTGCGCTCCGGCGCCCGTGCGCCCGGCCGTGATCAACTCGCGCTCGGCGGCGTTCACCTCGGCGTGCTCGGCCGGCTCGTTGCGAAACCACCGGTGCCACACAATCACCCAGCCCACTCCCACCGCGCCGAAGACCACGAACACCCAACGCCAGCCGATCAGCCCGTTCAACGTCGCGGCGATGATCGGCGTCAGCCCGCCCGCGAGGTGCGCGCCCGCGAAGAAAATCCCCTGCACGCGTCCGCGCTCCAGCGGCGGAATCCACTTCGAGAATGTCCGCGCCACGCACGGCCACGCGCCCGCCTCGCCCGCGCCGAAGAGAAACCGGATCACCACCATCGAGACGTAGTTGAACGCCCCGGCCGTCAGCATCGTGAGCGCCGACCACCACAGCACGATGCGCGTCAGCACGCCGCGCGTGCCCTGGCGATCCGCCCACCACGCCGTCGGCACCTCGAACAGTGCATACGCCAGCGCAAACGAGCTGAACACGACGCTCATCTGCTCCTTGCTCAGGCTCAGGTCGCGCGAGATGTCCGGCGCCAGCTTGCCGATGCACGCGCGGTCGAGATACGTCACCATCGCCAGGGCCATCATCAGCCCGACGACTTTGAAGCGGACGCGGGTGGGCGGCTCGTTGGCCGTGGGAAACGACGCAGGCGCGATCGAGGGCATGGGGGTGAGGGGCCACGCAGGCTTTCCCATCGCGAGCCTCGTGTCGATGCCCGCCACGGGGCCGATCGCCCAGAGCCACCGCGCGACCTCCCTGCCCGCCACCGCCGCCGGCTCGCGGCGGCTCCCGGGCCAACCGCCTCACCCGCCCGTCGCCACCACCATCGTCTCGATCGACACCTGCGTGATTCCCGCCTTCCGCACTTCATCGAGCACGACGACGGCGGCGCCGAATTTCGCCTTGCGATCCGTGCGGATCAGCACGCGCGGCAACTCGACGCTGCGCTTGTAGTCCGCGAGGCGCGGCCCGATCTCCCCGGCGGAGATCAGCTCCGCCGGAGCGTCGCTCCCCTTCTTCCAGTAAAATGTGCCCTCCTCCGAGGTCTGGATGAACACGGTGGTCACATCCTTCTCCCGGCTCTCCCCACCCTTCGGCAGGATCACTTCGATGGATTTGATTTTCTCCAGCGAGAGCGTGAACAGCACGAACGTCGCCAGCAGGAAAAAGATCACGTCGATCAGCGGAATGATCTCAATCCGCGCTTTCTTCGGGCCGGAGAAACCGGTGTCGCATTCGATCATGGCGGGGCGGGGTTGATCTCATGACGCGCCGCCGCCGCGATTCTTAGGTCGCTGCCGGGTTGATCTTCGCGTTTCCTGCGTTTGGTTTCTCCTGACCGCCATGCCCGATCTCCTGCTCTCCCTCGTCGTCAGCGCCGGGCTCGGGGCGCTCATCGGCCTCATCCGGCAATGGGCCGAGCAGACCGACGTCCAGCCCGGCGATTTCGCCGGCGTGCGCACGCACACGTTCTGGGCGCTGCTCGGCTGCCTCGGCGCCTTTGCGAACGCGGCCCACGCGCCCTTCGCGTTCCTCGCCATCCTCCTGCTCGTCGCCGCGCACCTGCTGGTGCTCGCCGTCAGCGCGCCCGACCGCGCCGCGCCCGGCAGCACGTCGTTCGCCGGCGCCCTGCTCACAATCTTCTGCGGCGCGCTCGTGTTCTGGGAGGAAACCAAATCCGCCGTCGTCGTCGCCGCGACCACCATGGTGCTGCTCGGCATGAAGCAGCCGCTCCACAACTGGACGCGCGCCATCACCGCCGCCGACATCCGGGCCACGCTGCAGTTCGCCGCCATCTCCGGCGTGATCCTGCCGCTTGTGCCCAATCGCGCGCTCGGGCCCTACGGCGCCTTCAATCCCTATTCCACCTGGCTGATGGTCGTGCTCATCTCCGGCCTCGCCTTCGCCGGCTATGGCGCGATCCGCCTGGTCGGCGCGCGCGCGGGCATCCTCGTCACCGGCCTGCTCGGCGGCCTCGCCTCCAGCACCGCCAGCACGCTCGCCTTCAGCCGCCGCAGCCGCGAGGAGCCGTCCCTGTCAGAGCACTACGCGCTCGCCGTCGTGGCCGCGTGCACCGTGATGCTGCCGCGCGTCCTGATCGCGACCGCCCTGGTCAACCGCGACTTCGCGCGGACGCTGCTCGTGCCGTTCGCGCTGATGGCGGCTCCGGGAATCGGATACGCCCTGTGGGTCTGGCTTCGGCGGCACCCGCAGCCCCGGGCGGGCGACACCCCGGCCCTCGGCAATCCGCTTGGCCTTGCGACTGCGATCAAGTTCGCCGCCCTCTACTCCGTCATCGCCTTCGCGGTGAAGGCGGTGCGCGCCGAGGGCTGGACGGAGGGCCTGCTGCCGCTGAGCTTCGTCTCCGGCCTCACCGACATGGACGCCATCTCGCTCTCGATCGCGCGCGACCACGGCCCCGAGCCGGCGGCCACCGCGCTCGCGACCCGCGCCGTCGTGCTGGCCGCCGTGAGCAACACCCTCCTCAAAGGCGGCATGGGCCTCGCCCTCGGCTCGTCCGGGCTCCGCCCCCGCGTCGGCCTCGTGCTCGGCGCCACCGCGCTTGCCGGCGTGGCGTGGATGCTCGTCGCCTGAGCCCGCACGCCGGAGATTGCCTCGCGGCCGGATTTCACGAGGTTGGCGCGATGTCCGCCGTCGCCGCTGCCGCACCCGCCGTCCTCGACTGGGGACGCACGGAGTATCGCGCCGCGTGGGATCGCCAGGCGGCGCTCGTCGCCCGCCGCCTCGCCGGCGAGATCGGCGACACCCTCGTGTTCACCGAACACGATCCCGTCTTCACGCTCGGGCTGCGCCGCGGCGCCGACGCCCACCTCGTCTGGGACGCGGAGCGGCTCGCGCGCGAGGGCATCGCCGTCGTGCCGACCAACCGCGGCGGCGACATCACCTACCACGGTCCCGGCCAGATCGTCGGCTATCCCATCGTGTCGCTCGCGTCGCACCGCGACCTGCACGCCTACCTCCGGTTGCTCGAGCAAGTCGTGATCAACGCCCTCGGCTCGCTCGGTCTCGCCGCCACGCGTCGCGACGGCCTCACCGGCATCTGGCTCGGCCGGCGCAAGGTCGCCGCCCTCGGCGTCGCCGTGCGGCGCTGGGTCGCGTCGCACGGTTTCGCCCTCAACGTCGATCCGGCTCTCGCCCATTTCGGCGGCATCGTGCCCTGCGGGATCGCCGCCGCGGACGGCACCGTGACCTCGCTGCGCGCCGAGCTCGGCCGCGCCGTGGATCCGGACGAGGTGAAACGCCTCCTCGCCGCGGAATTCCGGGCGCAGTGGGCCGCGTTCGCCGCCGGGCCGCCCACGCCGCCATGACCGGAGCGCCCACGCCGCCGCTCCCGCCCGTCTGCGCCTGGCCGCGACTCGCCCGCCTCGCGCCGCTCCTGCTCGCTCTCGCCGCGCTCGCCGCCTGGCACAACAGCTTCCAGGGCCCCTTCATCCTCGACGATCTCCCGGCGATTCCGGAAAACCCGACCCTCCGCTCGCTCTGGCCCCCCGCAGGCGTGCTGCAGCCGCCGGGCGACGGGCAGACCGTGACCGGCCGCCCGCTCGTCAACCTCTCGCTCGCGCTCAACTGGGCCGCGACCGGCGAACGCGTGTGGAGCTACCACGCCGCGAACCTCGCGATCCATTTTCTCGCGGCGTGCGCGCTCTTCGGCGTGGCCCGGCGGACGTTCCGCAGCGCGCCGCTCGCCGCGCGGTGCGGTGCCGGGGCCACGCCCCTCGCGTTTGCCCTCGCCCTGCTCTGGCTGGTGCATCCGCTGCAAACCGAGTCGGTCACCTACATCGTCCAGCGCGCCGAATCGCTCGTCGGGCTGTGGCTGCTGCTCGCGCTCTATGCCGCGATCCGCGGTTTCGACGCGCCCGCGCCCGCGCGCTGGCACGCGCTCGCCGTCGTCAGCGCGCTCGCCGGGATGGCGACGAAGGAAGTGATGTTCGCCGCGCCCATGCTCGTGTGGCTGCATGACCGGACGTTTCTCGCCGGCAGCTTCGGCGCGGCCCTGCGCCGGCGGCCGCTCTTCTACGCCGCGCTCGCGTCGACGTGGCTGCTGCTCGGCGCGCTCGTATGGCACACCGGCACGCGCGGCGCGACCGCCGGCTTCGGCCTCGGCATCTCGCCCTGGCACTATCTCCTCACGCAATGCTCCGCGATCGTGCACTACGTGCGGCTCGTGGTGTGGCCGGCGCCGCTCGTGCTCGACTACGGCTTCTCCGTCGTGAAGTCGCCCGCGGAAGTCTGGCCGCAGGCGGCGCTGCTGGTCGCCGCCGGTCTCGGCACGCTCGTCGCCGTCGTGCGCCGCAGCCCGTGGGGCTTCCCCGGCGCATGGTTCTTCCTCTTGCTCGGCCCCAGCTCGAGTATCCTGCCTGTGGCAACACAGACCATCGCGGAGCATCGCATGTATCTGCCGCTCGCCGCCGTGCTCGCCGTTCCCCTCGTCCTCGCGCACGCGGGCACGGGACGACGCGCCGGCTGGCTCCTCGCCGCCGTGGCGCTCGCGAGCGTCACCCTGACCGTCCGCCGCAACACCGACTACCGCTCCGCCCTCGCGATCTGGCACGACACGGCGGTAAAGCGCCCGCTCAACGCCCGCGCCCACCAGGAGTTCGCCCTCGCGCTGTTTCGCGGCGGCCGCGCCGCGGACTCGCTGCCGCACTTCGTCCGCGCGCTCGAACTCGAGCCGGGCTACGGCAAGGGCCGGCACAACTACGCCGGCGCGCTCGCCGACTCCGGCCGCCTCGACGAGGCCGCCGCGCAGTATCAACGCCTGCTCGCCGACACGCCCGATTTCGTCCTCGCCCACTACGGCCTCGGCAACGTCCGCCGCCTGCAGGGCCGGCGCGCCGAGGCGCTCGCCTGCTACGAGGCCGCGCTGCGGCTCGAACCCGCCTTCGCCCCCGCCCGCAACAACGCCGCCCTCCTGCTCAGCGAGGCCGGGCAGCTCGACGCCGCGCTCGTCCACTTCGAGGCCGCCGCGCGCGCCCGGCCCGATCTGGTCGAGGCCCGCTTCAACCTCGCCAACGCCCTCGCCCGCGCCGGGCGCCCGGCCGAGGCGATCCCGCACTACGAAACCGTGCTGCGCCTCCAGCCGGCCAACGTCGACGCGCGCGAGAATCTCGGCGTCGTGTTCGTCATGGCCGGCCGGATCGCCGACGGCGTGCGCGAACTCGAGGCGGCGCAGCGTCTCGCGCCCGATCGCGCCTCGATCGCCACCAATCTCGCGACCGCCCGCGCGCGACTGCCCGCCCGCTGACACCGCGTCCCCGCGTTCCCACGCTCCCCTTTCGCCATGCCGGAAAACGTTTCGCCCGCGCCACCCGCGCCACCCGCTCAAGCTCCCGTCGCGCCACCGGCTCGACGCGGCGCGCTCTGGCCCGCGGCCGCGCTCTTGCTCGCCGCGGCGTTCGTCTACTGGCCCGCGCTGCGCGGCGAGTTCCTGTGGGACGACACGCTCGACCTGATCGACAATCCGCTCCTGCGCGATCTCTCCGGCCTCTGGCGGATCTGGTTCGCGCCCACGACGCTCGATTACTACCCGATCAAATTCACCGTGCAGTGGCTGCAGTGGCAGCTCTGGGGCCCGCACGTCGTCGGCTACCACGTGACCAACGTCGGGCTGCACGCGCTCGGCGGCCTGCTGCTCGGCCGGGTGTTCGCGCGCCTCGGCCTCCGCCACGCCTGGCTCGGCGCCCTCGTCTTCGTCGTCCATCCGCTCGTCGTGGAATCCGTCGCGTGGATCGCCGAGTTGAAGAACACGCTCTCCCTCCCGCCGCTGCTGCTGGCGCTGCTGGCATGGATCGACTTCGACGCCCGCGGCGCCCGCCGCGACTACGTCCGCGCGTTCGCCTGGTTCCTCGTCGCGATGCTGTGCAAGACCTCCGTCGTGATGTTCCCGGTCACGCTCGCGCTGTATGGCTGGTGGCGGCACGGCCGGCTCGGCCCCGCCGACGCCCGCCGGCTCGCGCCGTTCTTCGGCCTCTCGCTGGTCCTCGGCCTCGTGACTGTCTGGTTCCAGTTCGGCCGCGCCCTCGGCGGCGAGTCGCTCGCACTCGGCGGCCCGGCCGAGCGCCTCGCGCTCGGCGGCGCCTCGCTCGCGTTCTACACGTGGAAATCCCTCTGGCCCGCCGGCCTGCTCCCCATCTATCCGCAGTGGCGCGTCGATCCGCTCGTGTGGTGGCAGACCGGTCCCTGGCTCGCGCTCGCGGCGCTCGTTTTTCTCTGCTGGCTCCGCCGAGCGACCTGGGGCCGGCACGTGCTCCTCGGCGCGGGCTGGTTCGTGCTGCACCTGCTGCCGTTCATCGGCTTCGTTTCCATTTCGTTCATGCGTTTCACGTGGGTGATGGACCACTTCGTCTACGTCGCCCTGCCCGGACTGCTCGGCCTCGCCCTCGCGGCGCTCCAAGGCCTGCGTGCGACGCGCGCCGTCACGGCCGCCGGCCTC
>CAZENI010000293.1:0-10443 GCA_964513055.1 uncultured Opitutus sp. | reverse complement strand
GCGCCGGGCGAGCAGCCGACTCCGCAGCACGCGTGGATCCCCGGCCACTGGCGTTGGAGCGAGGGGGCGTATGTGTGGGAGTCGGGGCGCTGGGAGGTGCCGCCCGCGCCGGGCGTCGTGTGGCATGCGCCGGAATGGCGGCAGCAGGGCAGTGGCTATGTGCTCCGCGAGGGTTTCTGGGACGAGGCGCCGCCGCCGGCGGCCCAGACCACGGTGGCCGCGCCCGCGGTGCCGCCGCCCCCACCGGAGATTGTGGTCACCGCCCCGCCGCCCCCGCCGCAGCGCGAAGTGATCCAGGAACGGCCGGGCGGCACGCATGTGTGGGTGCCGGGCTACTGGGCGTGGCGCGGCAGCCGGCATGTCTGGGTTTCCGGATACTGGACGACTCCGCCGCGACAGGGCCTGACCTGGGTGCCGGCGCGTTGGGAGATGCGCGGCAACCGTTACGTCTTCTTGGAAGGTTACTGGCGGGAGGCGGTGGTCGTGACGACGCCGCCGCCGGCGGTGCAGCCGCAGGTCGTGGTGGCGCCGCCCCCGTCTCAAGTGGTCGTCGTCGCGCCGCCGCCGCAGCCGCGCGTCGAGGTGGTTTACGCGCGGCCCTCGTCGAATCACATCTGGGTGCCCGGTTACTGGGCCTGGCGTCATGGCCGGCACGTGTGGATCGCGGGCCACTACGAGATGCCGCCGCGCGGCTATCGTTCGTGGCATGAACCGCGCTGGGAACGCCGCGGCGGCAGCTACATCTTCATCGAGGGGCGCTGGGGACGGTAGGATTTACACAGGCTGCAGACGAGCGTTTGATTCAGCCCGTGATTGTGCTAGAGGCACGATCGTGGTCCCAGCCACCAAACCCCGTTACGCGAACTATCGGCCGCCCAAGGGGCATCCGCTGTGCTGGGTGTTCAAGGCGAAGCCGCTGGAGCTGGCCTACCTCTCGTGGGGGCATCGCTGGTATGGCGACGCTCCGGCCAACGCACGCGCGCACGACGGCTGGCACTATTTCGTCGTGCTCGCCGGCACGCCGGTCCTGCACGTCAACGGCCGCACGCTGCCCACGCGGCCCGGTCTCGTCAGCGTCGCGCACCCGGAGTGTGTCGTGGGGCATTCCGATCGGCCGGGTCGCCGGTGCGAGATGCTCACGTGGGTGTGGCGCACCCCGCCGGCGCACTCGGCGCTGTGGCCCGAGGCGGGCGAGTCGCTCCGGTTGCTGCTCGATCGAGCGACGCTGCGCCGGCTGAAGAATCTGCACGGGCAATGTCGCGAGGCGGTAGCGCGAGCCAACGAACGCAGTCAGCTCCAGCTCCGCGTCGCCCGGCTTCAGCTCGATCTGATGCTGCTCGAGGGGCGCGAACATCGGCGATCGGCCGACGCGGATTTCCGGGTGGAGCTCGCGACGGAGTTTCTGCGCAATCATCTGAGCGAGCAGGAGCCGGTGAAACGGCTTTGTGAATACCTGCACGTGTCGGAGGCTTCGTTGAAGCGGCTCTTCCACGCGCACACGGGAAAAAGCCCGCGGGATTTCGCGTTGGAGTGGCGGATGCGCTGGGCGCACGAGCAACTCGTCGCCAAGGGGGCCACGGTGAAAGCCGTGGCCTACGCGCTGGGTTACCGGCACGCGAACGACTTCAGCCGGGCCTTCAAGCGGCACCACGGGCTGACGGCGAGCGGCGTGCTGGCGCGGAGCGCGTGAGCGGCGTTGCAGAGGGAGGACGGTGGGCCGGCCTTTGACGGTGGAGCCCGATGTCCCCATCGGGCTGGATTGGGAGCATGCGACGCTACCAAAAGCCCGATAGAGGACATCGGGCTCCACCGTTGCGTTCTCCCTCCGATCAGAACCTCACGGCAGTCGTCAGCCGCCACGTCAGCTCGGGATACGGGCTGATCGTGAGCCTGCTGGCGGGCTGCCAGCCGAATTTGCGATTCTCGAGGTTGTCGACGTTCAGGTTGAACGACCAGCGGCCATGGTGATACGCCGCGCCCACGTTGATGACATGCCAGGGCGCGGTGTAGAATCCGGGCTGCGCGGGCACGCGCGGCGCGCCGGGTGACGGCGCGGGCGCGAGCGCGGTGATCGTCTCCGCGGCGGCCTGACCGAAGTAGGTGTAGGCGGCGAAGACGCTCGCGTTCTTCAGCGCGCCCTCGGTGAAGGTGTAACGCAGGAGCGCGTTGCCGAGCTTGTCCGGCACGTTGCGCACGCGGCGCGCGAAGGCGTCGCGATACTTCATGTCGGTGTAGCTGGTGATGATGGAAATGTTCTTCGTCAGCCCGCCGATGGCCGCGAATTCCCAGCCCTCGCTCGTGTTGTCGGTAAGAATGTTGCCGGCGAGCTGCGGGTTGGTGTTGGCGAGCGGGTTCGGGCTCGTGACGTTTGTCTGCTCCATGTCGAAGCGCGTGACGGTGAGCGCGAGCCGCTGGTTCATGAACTCGGCCTTCGCACCATACTCGTGCTGCTTGCCCTCGGACCAGAGCGGTTGCGCGACGCCGTTGCCGCTATTGAAGGTCGTGAGGTTCGCGTTGGTCGAGTAGGTGTAGTAGAGGGACAGGTTCTTTGCTGGCTTCGCGAGGAAGCTGCCGATGTAGGCGTCCTTGTGCCCCCGGAGCGCCGCGAACGACGCGAGCGCGCCCGTGATCGGATTCCGGCTGTATTGGTTCGTTTCGACCCAGATGCGCGAAGCTCCGCCGGTGATGAAGGCGCGCTCGCCGAGAAATCCGGCCTTGGCCAACGCATACGCGTTCTTCTGCGTCGCCTGCGCCTCGCTCCGGTTGCCAAACGTGAACGCCGTTTTCAGATCGGGCCGCGGCGCGAAGTGGCCCTCGCCCGTTAGCAGGTTCACATTCGGCATCGGCGCGGTGCCGGTGCGGGTGGGGAAGTTGTGATTGTGATTGTAGGCCCAGCCGGTGACGAACTGCAGGGTCGTGCGATCGGCCGGCGTGAAGTTGGCGGCGTAGTCGTTCTGAAAGGAGTGCATGACCCCGATGTTCTTGTTGTAGCGCCAGACGACGGGAACGGCGGTGGGATTGTAGGCGGGCGCGGCGTTGACCTGGCCGGTGAGCGGATCGAACGACGACGAGTTGGTCGCGAGATTGGGATACGCGGAGTCGCCCACGTTGTTGTGCGAGAGCAACTGGCCGCCGAGGCGCATGCTGATGAATTTCGCGAGCGTGCCGGTGTAGAGGAGCTGGAGCGTGTTGGTGCGCTCGACCGTGATCGAGTTGGCGTTCACGCCGTTGCGGCCGTTGTAGGTGACACCGGCAGTGCGTGGTTCGTTCGGCAGGGTCACGCCGCCGATCGAGGTCGGCTCGTAGATCAGCCAGCCGTTGTCGTTCGGCGCGGAGGCGTTTTCATACGCCTTGTAGTCGACCCCGATGTATTTGAACGAGAGCGCCGACGTGGGGCTGAGCTGGTAGAGCAGCATCGCGCCGACGGTCCATTTCTCGAAACCGCCGGGAATGTAGGTGTCGGTGTCCTGGGCTGTGCCGATGAGCCGGTAGGCGAGCTTCTTCCCGTTGCCGAGGAATTGCAGCGGGCCGGTGACATCGAACGAGGCCTTGTTCGCGCTGTAGTTGCCGAGCACGAGCTTCAGCGTCGTCTGCGGGTCGAAGCGCGGGGTCTTCATCACGACGTTCATCGAGCCGCCAGGCGTGCCGGTCGGATTGAGGATGGCGTTCGGGCCCATCACGATTTCGACGCGCTCGATGTATTCGGGCTCGATCGTGTCGATGCCCGAGCTGTTGCCGGGGATGAAGGTCTGGGAAAAGTTGTCGACGGTCTTCGTGTTGCTCTCGAAACCGCGGTAGTTCATGCGGTCGTTGATGCCGCCGTTGGTGCCGGCGCCGCGGCCGTTGGCGATGCCGGGAAAATAGCGCGCGGCCTCGTAGGTGCTGTTGGCGCCGAGGTCGTCGAAGAGTTCGCGCGACACGACGTTGATGCTGACGGGGGTGTCGAGCAGCGCCCCGCGGATGCGTGCGAGCGACATGGTGTCAACGGGACGGTAGACGTCGCCCTTTTTGTCGGAGACGGTGAACTGGGGAAGCGTGACGGTCTCCTCGCGGGGCGGGGAAGCGGGGGCGGTCTGGGCGACGGCGGAAACACCCAGGCCCAGGGAGAGCAGGGTGAGGCGTAAAGCAGAAACGGATACGGGCACGGCGGTCGAGGGTTTGGGGTGCGCCGTCGCGCGGCTGCGACGAGCGGTGGCTGGCTCCGCCAGGGTAGGCGAAGTTCACGCCTGCTTGGGAACCCGCTCCCTCGGGGCGGTTCAAGCTGCGACGCCTAGCAATGAGGACGCGTGAGCGGTTCTGCTAGGCGGGGCGGCGGAAGCTCCAAGCTTCAACCTCCAAGCTCCAGAGAAGCTTCAAACTTCAACGATCGGAGCATCAAAATAATTTGGAGGCTTGAAGCCCGGTGCTTCATGGGAGCCTGGAGGTGGGGGCCTGGAGCCTTGATGCGCTCAGAACTCCGCGGTGCCCGGCGTGCGCGCAAACGGGATCACGTCGCGGATGTTGTTCACGCCGGTGACGAACATCAGCATGCGCTCGAAGCCGAGGCCGAAGCCCGCGTGCGGTACCGAGCCGTAGCGGCGCAGGTCGAGATACCACCAGTAGGCTTTCTCGTCGAGGTGGTGCAGCGCCATGCCCTCCCTGAGCAACGCGAGCCGCTCTTCGCGCTGGCTGCCGCCGATGATCTCGCCGATGCCGGGCACAAGCAGATCCATCGCGGCGACGGTCTGCCGCTCCGGCGCGCAGCCGTCGGTCACGCGCATGTAGAACGCCTTGATCGCGCGCGGATAATTGTAGACCGTCACGGGGCACTTGAAGTGCTCCTCGGTCAGGTAACGCTCGTGTTCGGCCTGGAGGTTCGCGCCCCACGACACCGGGTGCTCCCAAGTCTTGCCGCTCTGCTCGAGGATCGCGATCGCCTCGGTGTAGCTGCAGCGCTGGAACGGCCGCTCGAGCACGAAGTCGAGGCGCGCGAGCAGCTCCTTGTCGACGAACTTGCTGAAGAACTCGAGGTCGGCCGCGCAGTGCTGCTTCGCGTCGCGGATCAGGTATTTCACGAACTCCTCCGCGAGGTCCATGTTGCCCGACAGATCGCAGAACGCGACTTCGGGCTCGATCATCCAGAACTCGGCGGCGTGCCGCGAGGTGTTCGAGTTTTCCGCCCGGAAGGTCGGGCCGAAGGTGTAGACGTTCGACAGCGCGCAGGCGAAGATCTCGCCCTCGAGCTGGCCGGAGACGGTGAGGAAGGTCTTCTTGCCGAAGAAATCCTTGGTGGCGTCGACCTGGCCGTCCTCGGTCATCGGCGGATGCGCGAGGTCGAGGGTTGTGACGCGGAACATGTCGCCCGCGCCCTCGGCGTCGCTCGCCGTGATGATCGGCGTGTGCACGTAGCAGAAATTCCTGTCCTGGAAAAACTGATGCACGGCGTAGGCGAGCCGGCTGCGCACGCGGAAGACGGCGCCGAAGAGATTCGAGCGCGGGCGCAGGTGCGCGATTTCGCGGAGGAACTCGAGGGTGTGGCCCTTTTTCTGGAGCGGGTAGGTGGCGTCGGCCTCGCCGAGGATGGTGAACTTCTCCGCGACGACCTCCCACTGCTGGCCCTGGCCCTTCGAGGGGACGAGCTTGCCGCGGACCTCGATGGAGGCGCCGGTGTGGGCCTTGGCAATCTCGGTCGCGTAGTCCGGCAGCGCGGCGTCGGCGATGACCTGGATGCCCTTGAGCGAGGAGCCGTCGTTGAGTTCGATGAACGAGAAGGCCTTTGCGTCGCGGCGGGTGCGGACCCAGCCCTGGAGCAGGAGTTGGTCGATGGGGGCGGTGGCGTGGAGGGCGTCCTTGACGAGCGTGCGTGGCATGGTTTTTGGGACTGAACGAAGCGCGCAACCGCCGCCGCTGGCAAACCCGGAAACGGCGCGGGCGACTGCGCGTTTTCCGAACCGCACGGGGCGATTTGAAGGCGTGACGTCCCGCGCCGCCGGGGATTGGCTCGCGGCCAAATGCGCGTCGCGTCCGTCCACCGTTCGACCCTGCTGCTCGGCTTCGGCCCGCGGACGGCGCTGGCGGTCGCGCGGTCGCTGCACCGGCGCGGCGTGCGCGTGGTGGTGGCGCTGGTGGCGGACTGGGAGCGGCCGCTGGGCTCGCGCGCGATCGCGCGTTACGTGGTGCTGCCGCCGGCGGAGCGGCCGCAGGCGGAGTTCGTGGCTGCGCTGCGCCGCACGATCGCCGACGAGGCGATCGATCTCATCCTGCCGATCACGGATGGGGCGCTCGCGCGGCTCGCGCCACACCTGGACGAACTGCGCCCGCACGCGACCATCATGTGTCCGGATGCCGGCACGATCGCGCGGCTGCTGAGCAAGGAGGCGACGGAGGAGCTGGCGCGGTCGCTGGGTGTGCCGGTGCCACGATCGATCGCGCTGCCGCCGGGCGGGTTGGGTGCGCCGGTGCCGCTGGCGTTTCCGCTGTTCGCGAAGACGGGTGACGCCGGCGATGAACTTTACCGCCTGCGTGCGCGGCTCGAGGACGCGGCGGCGCTGGCGGCGTTCGTGGCGGGGCCGGACGGGCAGCGGCGCAACCTCCGACTGCAGGAGTATGCGCCCGGGGACGACGTGGGGCTGGCGGTGCTGGCGCGGCGCGGTGAGCGTGTCGCGGCGTTCCAATACCGGGCGCTGCGCACGGAGCCTGCCGAGGGCGGGATGTGCGTGCTGGCGCGGACGGAGCCCGTGGATCCGCGGATGCTAGCGGGCGCGGAGCGGATGCTGCGCGCGCTCGCGTGGGAGGGCGTCGCGCAATTCGATTTCCGGCACGATCCGGCGACGGATCGCTTTGTCCTGCTCGAGATCAACGCGCGGTTCTGGGGCACGACGGCGGTCGCGGTGGCGGCGGGGATGGATTTTCCGTGGCTGCTCTGGACGCAACTGCACGGCGTTGAGCCGGAGGTGCCGGCCGCGTATCGCCACGGGCTGCGGATGCGGTGGCTCGAGGGCGACGTGCGCCGGCTCGTCGAACGCTGGCGGAGCCGGCGGCAGCGGCGGCCCGGGGAGCCGTCGATGGCCCGCGAGATCGGGAGCTTCCTGGCGGCGACGCGGCCGGGTGTGGGCGAGATGGTGTGGTCGTGGCGCGATCCGGGGCCGATGCTCGAGGAGGCGTGGCATTTCACACGCTGCTGGGGTCTGGCGCGCTGGCGGCGCGTGTGGAGGCGCGGGCGATGAGGATCAAACAGCAACTCGGCTACCGCTTCGGACGCTTGACCGAGCGCCTGCCGCATCCGGCGCACGTGGCGCTGTGGCGCGTGCTGCGGCTGATGAAGCCGCCGGAACTCGTGCGGCTGAGCGGCACCACGCACGCCGGCACGCGGGGCACGATGATCGTCGCGGGCATGGTGGAACGCGACTTCGTGGCGGGGAAGTATTTCGCCGGCGAGCCGGAGCGCACCGGGCTGGGACGGGTGCCGATCTGGGGACTGGCCCGGCGGCTGCGCACGCTGCGGGAATCGGCGAACCTGACCGTGGCCGTGCTGGATCGCGCGTGGGCGGCGCGGTTGCCGGGGGAGGACTACCTGCTCGCGCCCGAGTGGGTCTGCCTGGTGACCGATGCCGTGCAGAGCGTGCGGGACAATCCGAACTCCACGCCGAGCCTGTTGCGCGATCACCGGCGGTTGCGGAGCGAGAAGTTCGAGTATGTCGTGTCGCACGAGGCGGCGGACGGCCGCGCGTTCTTCGACGAGATGGTGGAGCCGCATGTGTCGGCCCGGCACAGCGACGCGCAGCTCTCGCTTGCGGCCCTGCAACACGCGCTGCGACGGGGGGCGTTGCTGTGGATCATGCAGGAGGGGCAGCGGGTCGCGGGGATGCTGGTCGAGCGGCGGGCTGAGCGGCTCTGGCTGCGCAACGTGGGCGTGGCGGGGGGCGATCCGACGCTGCTGCGGCGTGGCGTGCTGGCGGCCGCCTACATCCATGCGGTCGAATACGGCGCGAAACTGGGCTGCCGCAGCGTGGATCTCGGGGGCTCGCGGCCGTGGCTGAGCGATGGCGTGCTGCGCTACAAGGTGAAGTGGCGGCCGCGCCTCGAGCCGCGGTGGGTTTCACCGTTTGGAATTTTCCTCCGCTGGCCGGATCGCGATCCAGGCGTGGCGGCAATGCTGCAGGCGCATCCGCTGATCAGCCGGCGCGGCGACGCGTTTTCATGGGTGACACCTGGCGCCGCTTGGCCGCCGACGACGGTGGAACTTCGCTCCGGCGAGTGGCCGCCGGCGGTCGCGCCCGGATCGAGCCGGCTGGAGAACATGTCCGCATGAGCCTGCGGCAACAGATCGGTTATCAGGCCAGCCAGCTCACGCAGCGGCTGTCGTATCCGGGGCATGTCGCGTTTTGGCGGTGGGCCCGGATCGGTCGCGCGATCTCGCTCGAGCGGCTGACCGGGCTCACGCACGCGGGCACGCCGGGCACGCTGCTGCTCGCCGGGGCGGCGACGCAGGACGACTACGTGTCGGGGAAATTCTTCGCGGGCGCGCCGCAGCGCGAGACGTTGGGCAGCGTCGCGCCCTGGGTGCTGCCGCGGCGGCTGCGCGCGGAGCGCGCCGGGTCCAACCTCACCGTGGCGCTGCTCGATCGCGCGGTGGGGCGGCTGCTGCCGGCGCGCGACTACGTGATGTCGCCCGAGTGGAACTGCGTCGTGATCGACACGGTGCCGGAGGTGAGTGCGCTGGCGGTGGGCAACGCCAGCCTGCGGCATGATCTCGCGCGGAAGACGCGCGAAGGTTTCGGCTGCGTGGCGTCGACGGATCCGGCGGAGCACCGATCGTTTTTCGACGACATGGTGCGGCCGTATATCGAGGGCCGGCACGGGAACCGGCACCTTTCCTTCGCCCACATGCAGCACACGCTGGCGCACGGTGCGCTGCGGTGGGTCGTGGGTGGCGGCGAGCGGCTGGCGGGGCTGGTCGTGGAGGTGCGCGGGCCGCGGCTTTTCCTGCGCTACTTCGGCGTGGCGCGGGGCGACCCGGCGCTGATGAGACGCGGCGTGCTGGCGGCCGCCTATTTCGACGCGATCGAATATGCCTGGAAGCACGGCTGCCGCGTGGTGGACTTCGGCGGCGTGCGGCCGTGGCTGGGCGACGGGATTCTCCGCTACAAGGCCAAGTGGGGCGCGCGTTTCGATCCGCGGTGGCCGACGCCGGCGGCGGCGTTTCTGGGCTGGCCGGACGGCGATCCGCATGTGGCGGCGATGCTGCGGCGCGAGGCGCTTATCTGCCGGCGCGGCGACGCGTTCTCGTTCGTCGCGGCGGGCGGCGCATGGCCGCCGGAGCTGGTGCCGGTGCGGCCGGGCGAGTGGCCGAAGGGGAACGCGATCGCGCCCGCGGCTCAGAGCAGCGCGTAGAGCTCCACGAGCGCGGTGCCGGTGGCGGCGTTGCGCCCGGAGACGACGAGCGTGTAGGCGCCCGGCGCGAGCGTCGCGAGCAGCGCGGCGTCGGCCGAGCCGGCGGGAAACGCGAACGCGCCCGTCTCCTCCGCGGCGCGGCGCACGTCTCCGGCATTTGGATTCGTTTCCCAGTCGTCGTTGAGGAGCAGTTCCCGCGCGCCCTGGAACAGCGTCATCCGCGGATCGCCGAGCGTGCCGGGCAGGCCGAACGCGGCGAGGGCCGGGCCCGCGGCGCGCAGCAGCACCGTCAGCGGCGTGTCGCCGCTGATCTCGAAGCCGACAATCAGCGCGCCGGAGTCGGCCGAGACAGCGCCGCGCACGGAGAGGTTGATCAGGCGGCCGCCGGTGGCGGGGCCGGCATCGTAAACCTCGACGAGCGCCACGCCGCCGCCGCCGCCGAGCACCAGCGAGTGGGCGCCGGCGGGGGCCGGCAGCGCGAGGACGGTCGCGGCGTCGAGCGAGGCCCGCGGCAGCGCGAAGGCGCCGGTGGCGTTCATCAGCGCCGCGAGCTCGTCGGCGTTGGCTGCGGCGCCCCAGTTGTCGTTGGCGGCCACCACCGCGCTGTCCCGCACCAGTTCGAGCGTGGGATCGGCGAGCGGAGCGGCCACGCCGAGGCTGGCGAGCGACGGACCGATGGCCCGGACCAGCACGCGGGCGTCGCCGCCGGCATGCGTGAAGCCCGCGATCAGCGTGGCGTTGCCGGTGCCGGCGAGCGTGCGCGCGGAGACGTTGCGCAGGCGCGTCGCGCTGCCGCGCACGGCCGCGGCCTCGATCGCGAGCGGCGGGCCGATCGCGAGGTCGCCGTCGGGACCGAGCGTGACGACGCGGTAGTAATGCGTCGGACCCGCGGGCACGGCGACCGCGGAGAAGGCGCCCAGGGCCGTCTCGGCCAGGACGGTCCACGGTCCCGCGGGCGCGGAGGCGCGTTCGATGCGATAGCCGGTGGCTCCGGCCTGCAGGTCCCAGCGTAGCGCGACCGGCAGCGGACCGCCGGATTGCTGCGTGAGCTTCACCGGTTCAGGTGCGGGC
>CAZENI010000292.1:0-10451 GCA_964513055.1 uncultured Opitutus sp. | reverse complement strand
GCATCCGGCGCTGGCGTGGATTTTTCTGCCGGCCGGGATCGCGTTGCCCGCGGGCACGGCGGTGCTCATGCGGATTCACTACTGGATTTATCTCGTGCCGGCGTATTTGGTGTTTGTTCGCTGCTGAAACGAGCGCCGATGAATCCACCGCACCGCTATCACGCGTTTGGCCTCAACATCCTTTCGGACGTGGAGATTCCGCACTGGCGCGCCGGCACGGAGCCTTGGGATGTGGTGGTGCAGGAGGGCGCGGTCCCGCGCGATCTCCCGGGGGCGACGCCGCTCTGGGAGGGGAGCTTCCTCGGCCGCGAAGGTTTGTGCCTGCTGGATTTCCCGCAGGCGGGCCGCGTGCTGATCGAGGGGGGCCGGCGCGTGATCGTGGAGCGCGCGGCGGCGGGAAACCCGTTGTGGCTGGCGACGCTGCTGGCGACGACCGGCTTCGCCGCGGTGCTCTACCAACGCGGCGGACTGTGCCTCCACGCCAGTGCGGTGAAGCACGCGGGGCGGGCGTATCTGATCATGGGGCCGTCGGGCGCGGGCAAGTCGACCACGGCTTCCGCACTGCTGAAGCGCGGCGGCGAATTTGTGTCGGACGATGTGACCATGGTCGCCGCGAGCGCGGGCGGCGGCTTCGCGGCGACGGCGAGTTTTCCGACGGTGCGGCTGCGCTTCGATTCGCACGCGGAGATCGGCTTCGGCCCGGAAGCGACGCCGGCCGCCGCGTTGTTCGAGGACAAGGTGCAACTGCGTTATCATGGCCGGATCGTCGACGATCCCGTGCCCATCGCGCGGATCTGTTTTCTCGATCGGGACGACACGATCACGCGGCCGCGCGCGGAGCCGATGCTGGGGCAGGAGCGCGTGAGCATCCTGCAGCGCAGCCTGTTTCGGCGCAGCCTCGCGCGCGTGGTGGCGAATCCCGCGAAACTCGCGGCGGCGACCATCGCCCTCGCCCGGGAAGTGGATGTGATCCGCGTGACGCGGCCGACGACCGGCTTCGCGTTGGACGAGCTGTGCGCGCTCGTGCTGAACTGAAACGCGATCAGCGCGCGGGCTTTTTCCAGTATTTCCACTCGAGCGCCGTGCCGAGCGCGCGCGTCTCCGGCGGCAGCGAGAGGAAGCCGGAGAACACGCAGATGAGATGGCCGATGAGGCCGAGGCGCTGCGAAAACGGCGGCAGCACGTGCGGATCGAGCAGCGGCGTTTCGTAGGGCGCGACATCTGCGCGCTGAAACTGGGCGGCGACGCTGCAGCGCGGATTGGCGCCGAGCCGACTCGCGCGGCTGCCCCAGTGCAGCAGCGACTGGTGCCAGGCGAGGAGGCTGCCTGCGGGCGCCGGCAGCGCGCGGATGTTCTGAAGGGTATCGCCCGCGAAATGATATTTCCCGTCCGCGGGTTCGAGCGGTCCGCCCGCGGCGTGCAATCCCGGATCGACGTGCGGCGGCAGGATGTAAATGCAGCCGTTGAGCGGCGTGGTGTCGGTCAGCGGCAGCCAGACCGTGAGCGCGCGCGGCGAGCCGTCATCGTCGAACGTCCGCGCCGAACGATCGCGATGCGGCACCCAGCCAGCGGCATCGTTCGACGGTTGCACGAGCCAGGTCCAGACATCGGGCAGCATGCGATACTCCGCCCCGAGCACGTGGGCGAGAAACGGCTGCAGGCTCCGGCAGAGCAGCCAGCACTCGTCGTAGACCCACGCAAACACCGGCGGGATGCCGCGCGCCGCGAGCCGTTCGATGCCGGCGCGCGCCCGGCCCACGCTCGCGAGATCGAGCACGCCGGGGAGGTTGAGGTAGCCCTCCTCGCGCACGAGCCGGCCGAGCCCCGCGAGATCGTCGAGGCGCGCGACGGGTGGAGAAACGTTTCCCTCGAGCGCGAGATCCGGGCAGAGCTGGCGCCAGAAATCGGCGGTGCTCGCTGCGTTGGGCGTGAACTCGGCGGGTGCGAGACGGGCGGCGGGTGGGAGCATTGCTATTTGGAACCGGGGAGATTTTCCTGCCAACACAGATGCCAACAAGACGTTTTTCAGGCGAGGTCGATGGTGATCGTGCCACCGCGAACGCGCGGAACGCGATTGCGGGCTGATTCAACGATCATGCCCCAGCATCTTTTCGAGATCTACGATTTTGTCGTGGCGTCCGATTGGCTTTTGCCCGGGGTCGAGCCGGTGGTCGGGCGCGGCGCGGAGGTCTCGATTCGGGCGCACCCCACGCCGCGGTCGCTCGACTCGGCGGAGGGCGTGGGTGCGTGTTTCGCCGCGCGGCCGGGCGAAGTGCTGCTGTGGATGGACGGCGTCGCCCGCTTTCGCATCGTCGCGGGTCGCGCGATCGAGGTGGAGGTTGCGTCCGGGGCGGACGCGGCGGTCGCGGCCCTGCTGGCTTCCTCGCCGATGGCGGCGTTGCTGCTGCAGCGTGGTCTGCTCCCGCTCGAGGGCAGCGCGGTGGCCACGCCGCGGGGAACGGTCCTGTTGCTGGGCGGTGCGGGGGTGGGAAAATCCACGCTGGCCGCGGCGCTCGCGCGCCGCGGCTGCGCCGTGCTGGGCGACGATCTCGCGGTGGTGAGTGGCGCGGAGAGCTCGCCCGGCGTGTTGTCCGGGGGCACGGCGCTGCGACTTTGGCCGCACGTCCTCGGGCCGCTCGGCCTCGCGGGTGAGTTTCCGGCGTTGCGGCCTGGCGTGGACAAGCGAGTCGTTTCCTTTCCTCCGCGCGCGACGACGCGACCCGAGCCGGTGCGCGCGATTTTCGTGCTGGGGCGGGGCGTCGCCGGGCTGGCTTGCGCCGCTGTGCGGACGTTGGGCGGAGCCGAGCGGCTGGCCGCGGTGCACGACTTGCTCGCCTGGCCGGGCATCGCCCGCGGGCTGGGCGTCGATCGCAGCCTGTTTTTGCGGAGCGCAGCGCTGGCCCGCAGCGTGCCGGTGCACCGGCTCGATTTGCCGCCGCATCGGCTGGCCCCGCTGGAGACGGCGGACGTGGTGCTGGAGAATCTCCGCGGATGAACGGCATCACCTGGGTGGCGAGCTATCCCAAGTCGGGCAACACCTGGCTGCGCGTTTTCCTGGCGAATCTGCGGGCCGGGAGCGATCGGCCGGTGGACATCAACACGCTGTCCTCCGCCCAGTTTTCGACGCGCGAACTGCTCGATCGCGCCTCGGGATGGAAAACTTCCGAGCTGCGAGCGGAGGAACTGGCCGGACTGAGGCTGGCCGCGCAACGGGTTCTGGCCGGGCGAGCAGATCTTCCGATCAAGACGCATGAAGCGTTTGCGGCTGCGGACGGCGCGCCGCGCTTCGCCGCGGAGGCCGTGCGGGCCGTTTTGTATGTCGTGCGCAACCCGCTCGATGTCGCGCCCTCGCTCAGCCATCACCTGAACTGCGGCCTGGATGCCGCGATCGCCTTCCTGAACAATCCGGCGGCACGGATTTCTTTTCCCCCGGGTGAGCCCGAGCTCGATCAGCCGCTCGGTGACTGGAGCTCGCATGTCCGGGGCTGGACCGAGACACCGGGGATCAAGCGCTGCGTGCTGCGCTACGAAGATTTGCTGACCCACCCGGAGCGGGAGTTCGCGCGCGCCGCCGCGGTGGCTGGATTCAGCGTCTCGGGTGACGCCGTGCGCCGAGCCGCCTGGCATTCGCGTTTCGAGGAGTTGAAGGCGCAGGAGCTGGCGAAAGGTTTCGGCGAACGCCTGTTCGACCGGTCGTTCTTTCGCGCGGGCCGGGCCGGTGGCTGGCGGGAGGTTCTCTCCGCGGAACAGGTCGCGGCGATCATCGAGCGACACGCCGCGATGATGCGGCGCCTCGGGTATCTGGGTGAAGACGGGCGACCGACGTGAAGCGGATGGCTTCGCGCGTCACTCTCCGAATGCGCGGCGAATTTCCGAGACGCACGCGATCGCGCTCTCGTCGTGACGGAAACGCTCGGGGAAGCGGGCGCGCAGCGCCGCCGCCAGATCGCCCTGGCTGGTCCGGCCGTCCATGCGTTCGAGGACGAAACGCGTTTCTTCCCCTGCGGCGGAAAGGCGGGGCGCAAACGTCGGCATGCTCACGGCGAGCGCCGCCCGATTCGTAGTGAGGCCGCGGAGCGTGGTCTGAGTGAACGTCGCGATCGGCTCCGGTGCGCCCGGGCGGAAAACCGTCGTCGTCCAGCGCCACCAATAGTCGTGACCCGAGGCGATGGCATCGATGCCGATCTCCGCCCGGTCATCCGGTTGGAGCTCGAGGGCGCGGGGCCATGGCAGGAAAACCGGGGAATAGATCCCCGGCTTTTCGCCGGGTCCGTTGGAGACCCGGGCTCCGCCGTAGAGCTCGATCCCCAGCCAGATCACCAGGCCGTGTCCGGCACCCGCCCGCGTGATCGGGAGGCTCGTGGAACCGCGCACATGCGGCGAACTCAGGGTGGGATAGCGGACCTCCGCCCAGGGCCGGGAGGGGCTCAGCATTTCGTGGGGCTCGGAGCGGCGGCGGAGCGTTTGCTCGCAGGCGACCGGCAGCGCCGAGCGAAGATCCAAGCCCCAGCGCGCGCCATCCCATTGGGTGAAGATTTGCTCTTCCGGCCGCGCGATCTCGGTCACGCCGACGTAGAGCGTGTCGACCTGGCAGATCCAGCGGGCGTCGGGCTGCAGGAGCCGCTCGCGCACATCCATCAGATCGGTGAGGTGCGTGGAAAAACAGGGCGTGGCCCCGCGCAGATCCGAGATGAGGACGTCGCATTTTTCCGGCAGATTCACCTGCCGCGAACGGGCGTGCAGGAACGTGATGCGGTCAGCGAAACCGTTGTCGCGCGCGGCCTGCTCCGCGATGCGGATGCTGTCGGTGGGTTCGATGGCGTAGACGCGACGCGCCCCGCACTGGCACGCGATCAACGCCATGAAGCCGGTGCCGGTCCCAAGATCCATGACGACATCACCGGGCCGGACGGCCGCGCGAATCGCGCTGACGTAGGCCTCCACCCGCGCGCGATGCGCCAGCATGTGACCGTAGGAGGAGACGTCGTAGTCAGTCGCGTAAGCCATGCTTCACCGAAAAGCTCTTTGCGCTCGCGCGCCGCGTGTCAACCCGGGCACGCGCGGTTTGTCCCGAAGCTAACGCGGCGCGCGGATGAGCGCCTGCCACTCGCGGTTATCGAGGGGGAACACCTCCAGCGGCAGGCCGGGCGGGCTGGTCGGAGACGGGCCGGTGCGCTGCAGGCGATAGCGAAACTGCCAGATCCAGCCGATCGGAAATGTTTCCTCCGCGATCGTTTCGGTCGCCGGAGCGCGGTCGGGCGGGGCGGCGAGGCCGAGTCGCACCCGCTCGAGCACGACGGTTTCCGGGCGCGGAAAAAGCGATTCGGACAACCAGCGCCGGTTTGCCTCGCGGCTTCTGCCGTAGTCGTGGAGGTGCCAGCCTTTGAAGCCGAAGGTCGCGCCGTGCAGCTCCAGGGGCGTGAGCCGGCCAGCCCGCAGGGCCTTCTCGTAGAGCACGCATCTGGCCACGGCCTCGTCCATTTGCACTCGCAGCCGGTGCGCGGTCAGGGCGTGAAACACCAGCGCGAGGCCGAGCGCGGCGGCCACCGCGATCCGGCCGCGCCGCCGCCAGCGGAGATCGACGCCCGGAGCGCCCGGCATCTCCGGCGCGATGCTCGCGGCGAAGAGACCGAATGCCGCCGCATCGAGAAAATAATAGTCCCACGCCATCCCGCGGAAGCTGAGCAGCGCGACGCTCGCAATGCCGCCGAGCACCGGAGCCAGGCGCAGACCCGGCCGGAAAAACAGCCAGCCGGCCAGCGCCAGCAGCACGAGGAGCTTCAGGTAGAGCGTGCCGGTCGTGTCGTGCACCGGAATGCGATCGACCGTCAGGCCGCTCCGAAAATCCAGCGCCAGGGCGCCGATCCCCACGGCGAGAATGGCCCAGCGGGAAATCCCGGCGGCGGGGCGCGGGCGCGGCGCCGCGTGGAACACCTGCAGGATCGCGGCGAGCCCGGCGCCGGCGAAGATTAGGAAAAGTCCGATCCCGAAGGTCGTAAGGGATGCGGCCAATTTTGCGCCGCTGGTCTCTTGCAGAAGGCTGAGCTGCAGGGCCTGCGTCGGGTTGATGTTCGTGATAAGCCCGAGAAAAATCGCGAACCCGCCTGCGACGACCACGGCAGGGGAAAGCCAGTCGCGCGTTTCGCCGCCGCGGGCGCGGGCGAACGCCTGAATGCACTCGACCGCCGGCCACGCCAGCCACGCGATGGCGCTTTGTCGCGTCGAAACCGCACAAAGCCAGATCAGGCCGAAAACGAGCCAGCGGCGATTTTCCGCGGCCCAGATGGCCCAGAGCAGGCACGGAACGTAGAGCGCCATGCCGGTGAACTCGAGCGCGCGCCAGAGCAGCACGGGAAGCGTCATAAGCCCGAACGCGATGACGAGCGTCAGGGTTATGGAAAACCCCCGCGAACGCAGCAGCGCGGCCACGGCGGCATAGCCGCACGCGGCGTAGACCGCGTGCAGCCCGTAGGTGGCGAGGAAGAAACTCTCCGTCAGGCGATACACTCCCGCGGCGAAAACGGAGTGAGCGATCGACCACGGCTCCAGGAAGTCGTGGGTCCACGGCCGGTGGTGCCGCAGCGTCCCCAGGATCGAGCGCAGGTAGCCGAAGTCGTCGTCGAGGACGAAGAGGGTGGAGGGCAGCAGCACGAGGATGAGCAGGCCAAAAACGATCGCCGCACCCGTGATCGCGAGGACGGGGTTCGGGCGGCCCCACGGAGTTCTCATCAAGCTGTCTCATGCAAAGGCAGGTGAGTGCGGTCAAACTTTGAGCAGCACCGTCGCGCGTTCGACCTCCGGCTGGACTTCACGGCCGAAAGCGACTCACCTCCCGCGACCATGTCTGAATCGGCGGCGGAGTTTCATCGTCGGGGCTGGGTCGTGCTACCGGCGGTGCTGCCGGTCAACACGCTGCGGATCCTCGAAGCGTATTGCCTGAACTACGCGCGGAGCGGGGATTCGCGCAGCGATCGGCTCGTGCCGGGCACGCCGGCGGGCTACGGCCATCCGTGCATGGAGCGCATCCTCCTGCAGCTCGCGCCGACAATTGCGGCCGCTACGAAACGCGCGGTGTGGCCGACGTATTCGTATTTCCGAGCCTACCGGCGCGGAGATGTTTTGCCGCGGCACCGGGATCGGCCGGCGTGCGAGCTCAGCTTCTCGCTCTGCCTCGGCTATCGCGGCGCGGAGGACTGGCCGCTGTGGGTCAAAGGCCCCGAGGGCGAGGCCGCGGCATCGCTCCGCCCGGGCGATGGCGTGCTCTACAAAGGCATTGAACTCGAGCACTGGCGCGAGCCGTTCACTGGCGACTCGGCGGCGCAGGTTTTTCTGCACTACGTCGATCAACACGGCCCGCACGCGGCGTGGCGTTTTGATAAACGCGACGGCCTGCGCCTCGCCGGTGCGGCCTGATTTCGAGCGCATGAACGCCATCGGAGCATATTGGGAAGCGATCGGCCGCGGCATCGCGGAGGGCTTGCGGGGCGTGGCCTCGGTCGAGCACGCGCTGCCGGAAATCGCGGGCGGCGTGCTCGCGCGGCAGGCGGCGCCCAAAATGAACGCGACCGACATCGCTGACTGGATGCTCGCAGCGGGCGGGCTGCCGCGGCAGGTGAATTTCCACTCCGGTTTTGGCGAGCCGCCGCTGATCGTGTTCGAGCGGCCGGAGTTTTTCATCGAGGTGCTTTTCTGGTTTCCGAGTCCGACGGCGATTCACGGCCACGCGTTCACCGGGGCTTTCGTGGTGCTCGATGGTTTCTCGATTCAGGTGGAATACGATTTCCACGAGCACAGCGCGCCGGAGGAGGCCGTGCGGCTCGGGCGGCTCGAGCCGCGCACGCTGGAATTCATCGGCCCCGGGAAAGTCTGCCCGATCCTGCCGGATGCGCGGTTCATTCACACCGTCACCCATCTCGGCAATCCCTCGCTCACGCTCGTGGCGCGCACGCCCTCGCGGCCGGATGATCGGCAATTCCGTTTTCACCGCTGCGGCTTCGCGGTGTGGTCGCGTCCGCCGCGCGAATCGATCGTGCGGCAGACCCAGGTGCTGCTCGCGGTGCGGAGTGGCGACCCTGGCGGCTTCCGGCCGCGGCTCACGCGCCTGCTGGAAAGTGTGAACGATCGCGATTTCTACGGCGTGAACGAGACGCTCCTCGCGAACCTGGGACCGACGCCCTTCGCGCAGGAGATCCTCCCGCTGCTGGCGGAGTTCGCGCCGCGCCGGCCGGACGTCGTCGCCGCGTTACGCGAACGCTCTCGCACCCGGAGCCTGTGGCTGGCCGCGCGGGCCTCGCTCAATCCGCGCGATCTCGTGCGTTGTGCGCTGGCGGATTTGCTTCCGGATGCCGCGGAGCGCGATGCCCTGCTTTGCCGCAGCTACGGCATCGACGATCCCGCGCAATTGCCCGAACGCTGGCGCGATCTGGTCGTCGGCAGCGCCGCGCGCGCACCGTCCGCATGAGTTCGATCTGTGGCTGGTTGCAGCGCGATGGCGCGCGGGTGGAAGAGCGCGATCTGGCGCGGATGATGGCGGCGCTGGCGCACTGGCAGCCCGATGCGCAAGGGGCGTGGCACGATGAGACCGCGGGGCTCGGGCACCTCGCCCTGTGGACGACGCCGGAGGCGGTGCTCGAGCGCTGCCCCTGGCGCGATCCGGAGAGCGGGATCGTCGTGACCGCCGATGCGCGCCTCGACAATCGCGACGAACTGATCCCCGCGCTCGGCCTCGGCGGGCGGCCGGCCGCCATGATCGGCGACACGGAATTGATCGGGCGCGCCTACCTCGCGTGGGGCACGGCCGGCGCGGAGCGGCTGATCGGCGACTTCGCGTTTGCGGTTTGGGATGCGCGGGCGAAACGCCTCTTCTGCGCCCGCGATCCGATGGGGATGCGGCCGTTTTTTTATTTCGCGGATGCGCGGCGTTTTCTCTTCGGCACCGAGATCAAGGCGATCTTTGCGGCGGGGGGCGTGACGCGGGAGCTGAACGCTCTGCCGATCGCGAGCGCGCTCGCGGGCCTGCCGACATTCGACGACCAGACGCCCTTCAAGTCGATCCGGGCGCTCGAGCCCGCCTCCGCCCTGTGCGTGGACGAGCGAGAGCTGCGCGTCTGGAAATACTGGCGGCTGGAGCTGGGCCGCGAGATCCGGCTGGGGCGCGACGACGACTACGCCGACGCGATGGAGGAGATTTTGCAACGGGCGGTGAACGCCCGATTGCGATCAAACGCGCGCGTGGGCTGCCTGTTGAGCGGCGGCCTGGATGCCACCACGTGCCTGGCGCTGGCGATGCGCGGCGGCGCCATCGCGCCGGATCGCTTGAGCGCGTTTTCCTGGGCGCTGCGGGAAAACGACGACTGGTGGATCGCGGACGAGCGTCCGTTCATCGAGGCGTTTCTCCGCGAAAATCCGATCGACCACACCTACGTGTTCGGCGACCCGAGCGTGCTCTTCGATTTGCCGCCCGAGATGCGGCGACACCAGGATGTGCCGGAGTCCCGTGTGGACCACTACCAGATGATCCCGACCGTCATCGCGGCCCGCGCGAAAGGAGTGCGCGTGCTGCTCCATGGCGCGGGAGGAGACGAGACCGCGAGCTATGGCGGGCCCGACTACGTTTTGTCGCGGCTGCTGGCGGGGGATGTGGCGGCGCTGCTCGTGGAAATCGCGGCCCGCGGACCGCAGACCACGTTTTGGCGGCGGACGAAAACCCTTCTCCGTCCGCTGCTCGATCCGGAGCGGTTGCGCATGCCTTTCCAGTATCAACGCCTTTACCGCCGCCGTTGCGAACGAGTCGGGGACTTGAGTGAGCTCGGCATCCCGCTGCCCGCGGCGCTCGCAAAGGAGATCGGGCTGGAGAACTATGTCCGGGAGGTTTCGCGGCCGCGCCTTCGCGGCGCCTGGCGGAATCCGTTGCGCGCGCACCAGATCTACGCGCTCACGCAGACGCACGTGATGAGCGACCAGGTCGCGGCGTGGGGCTACCAGACCAGCTACGGCATCGAGTCGCGCTGCCCTTATCTCGACCGCCGGGTGATCGAGTTCGCGGTGGCAGTTCCGGAGCAACAGCACCGCTGCGCCGGCGTCTCGCGCCGGCTCCTCCGGCGGGTGGCCGCGCGCCATCTGCCCGCCAAAATCGCCGGTCGCGACGACAAGTCCTCGACCGCGCCCGACTTGGGGAGGGCGTTGGCTGGCTTGCAAACCAGCCTGCTCCAGCGGCTGGGCGATTGGGAAGGAGATCCGCGGGTGACGCGACTGCTGGATGTCGCGCGCATGAAGGCGAATCTCCAGTGGATCACGCAAAGTCTGGGCGACAAATCATCGCGCTGGACGCCTGACTTGCCGTTTTCGCGCGGCATGTTGCTCGGGATGTTCCTGCGCGAAGCGTAGCGCTACTTAGCATCAGTGCTGTCCATTTACTTGACCTTGGAGCGGGCGCATGTTCTTTCCCGGCT
>CAZENI010000291.1:0-10457 GCA_964513055.1 uncultured Opitutus sp. | reverse complement strand
AGCGGCAGCGGCTTTCAAAACAGCCCGAATCTCACGATCAACATCGGCGGGCTGCCTCCGGGCGTGTCGACGTGGACACTGGTTGCCGAGGGTGCGGGCGGACCGCTCACGCGCACGGCGACGATCACCGTCAACAGCACTGACGGCCTCGCCGGGTCACTCACCGTTTCGCCGACGGTCATTTATTCCAATCAGAGCGCCACGCTCGCGTGGACGTCCAGTGGCGCGAATTTCAAGTGGGTCCACGGCCAGTTGCCGAGCTACAACAGCGTCCACGTCTACCCCGCGCCAGTGAGCGGATCGACTTCGGTTTCCGCTCTCGCTCCCGGTGAATACAGCTTCGTGTTCGAGTATGGTCCGGGTGCTTTCGGCCCGACGCGCGGGGCCTACGCCTACCTGACCGTGCTCGGCGTTGATCGCAGCGTCACGGCTTCGGTCGCGCCCGCCGGAGCGGGAGCCGTCACTGGCGTCGGCACATATCGCGAAGGCGCAGCGGCGACCCTCACCGCCATGCCGGACGCGACACACGTTTTCACCGGCTGGTCGGGCGATCTCACCGGCGCGGCGAACCCGCTCACGTTCACTGTCGGCGCGCAGAATTATGCCCTCGTCGCCAATTTCGCGCTGCGCACCTATACGGTGACGGCGGCGATTTCACCCGCTGGCGCAGGGAGCGTGACCGGCATCGGCAGCTACAATGCCGGCGCGACAGCCACGATCAGCGCAAATCCCGATGCGTCGCACGCGTTCTCGGGCTGGACGGGCGATGTGATCAGTTCGGCGAATCCGCTTTCCGTCGTCGTCAACGGCAACATCAACCTCACCGCCAATTTCATCACGACGAGTTTCGCGCTCACGACGAGCGCCACGACGGGCGGTAGCGTGACACCGGGCGGAACCTATCCCGCGGGAAGTGTCGTCACGCTGAGCGCCACGGCGGATGCGACGCATCGCTTCATCGACTGGACCGGCGATGCCACAGGGACCGGGAACCCAATCGCGGTCGCGATGGATCGCGCAAAATTCGTTCAGGCGAACTTCGCCGCGAAGACAGCGCAAACCATCGCGTTTGATCCGCCTGGCGACCACGGGCTGACCTCGCCGCCGTTCACTCTCAGCGCCAGCGCGACCTCGGGATTGCCCGTGAATTTCTCGCTCCTCGGCGGGCCGGCGATTTTGACGGGGAGTTCCGTGCAGGTGACGGGGGCCGGTCCCGTCACACTCCAGGCCAACCAGCCGGGCGATGACTTTTTTCTCCCGGCCGCTCCGGTCAATCAGACCTTCAACGTCATCGCCGCGGCTACCCTCAAATATCGCGGCCAGTCGCGCACGCTGCTGCGCGATGAAACCGCGCGCGAAGCACCGCCCTTCGTCCTCGAAAAACCCTGACCGACTCCACCTATGAAAACGCTTTTCTGCTTCGCCGTCATCGTTGCGCTCGCCACCGCCGCCGAACCCTCGCCCCTCGACCAGCCGGTCGGCCCGCTCCGCTTCGAGAAAACGCCGCTGCCCGCGGCACTGCGCGCGCTGGGCCGCACCGGCCAGACGATGATCCATGCCGAATCCGGGATCACGGGTGAGGTCACCGTCGACTTTGCCGGCGGCACGCTGCGCGGCGCGCTCTCCGCGCTGGTCGAGCCCGCCGGACTTTTTTTCGAGGCAACGGCCTCGGGCATCGTCGTGCGTCAGCGCAAAATCGTGCTCTACGCGATCGACTATCCGCAGCTTACCCGCAGCGGCTCGGGGAGCGCGTCGATCACGCTCGGTGGTGCCACCGGCGGCAGCGGCGGAAATTTCAACGGGATGCAGAATGTCGCGCGGCAGCAAAACCTCGCAAGCGGCAATACCGCATCCGATGCGACGCAGGTGTCCATTTCGCAGGAAAACCAGAACACCTTTTGGACCACCTTGGAGGCTGAACTGCGGACCATGCTGAAGGACGGCGACAGTCTCGTGCTGAACCGATTCAGCGGCGTCGCGCAGATCGCCGCGCCGATCAAGCGGCATGAGTCCATCCGCGCGTTCATCGAATTGGTGAACCGCCGGATCACGCAACAAGTCGAAATCGAAGCGCGTTTGGTCGAGGTGACGCTGCGCGACGAACAGAAACTCGGCGTCGATTGGGATCTCGCGGCATCCACGCTCGACGGTGTGCGGGTGCAGGCGCGCTCGCCGCTCGATGTGGCCGGGGTCGGCGGCACCGTGCTCGGCGCCAACAGTTTTGCCGCCACCCTCGGCTTCGGTCGGGCCTCCGCCGTCATCCAGGCGCTCAAGCAACAGGGCGAAGTGAAAACCGTGGCTCAGCCACGGCTGCGGGCCCTCAACAACCAGACGGCCTTCATTAAGGTCGGCGAGGACCGCCCGTTTTTTCGTCTGCAACAAACGACCACCTTGCAGCAACCGGGTGCAACGACCGCGTTCAACCAGACGCAGGAAAACTTTTCCGTCTCGACCATCACCATCGGAACGATCCTCGCGGTCACGCCGCAGATCGACGGCGACCGGATGATCACGCTCGACGTGTTGCCGGCCATCACGCGGTTGCAGGCCATCGTGACGAGTCCCGATGGCCGGCAGACCGCTCCCGTCACGGAAGTGAAACAGGCTTCGACCATCGTGCGGCTCCGCGACGGTGAGACCGCGATCATCGGCGGACTCATCTCGGAGGAGACCGGTGAAACCGAGCGCCGGATTCCCGTGCTCGGCAAACTGCCCGTCGTCGGTGCGGCGTTCCGCAGCAAGGCCAACCTCCGCGCGCGCACGGAGCTCGTGATCTTTCTCACGCCCCGGCTCGTCCGCTGACCATGCTCGATTTTCTCCAGAATTTTCGCGGCAAGCCCGCTGCGACCACCGGGTCCACCGAGTTCAACGGTGACCCGACCCGCACGTTCGACGCGATCCTACGCGCGGCCGCCACCGAGGGCGCGAGCGACGTTCATTTCGAGCCCAAGGAGGACGGGCTCGTCGTGCGCTTCCGACTGGACGGTGAAATGCACGGGCACCTCCGACTGCCGGTAGCGCAACGCGAAGCCCTGCTCGCGCGCGGAAAAATTTTCGGCGGGATGGACATCACGGAAAAACGCCTGCCGCAGGATGGACGTGCGGTGCTCCGGGAGCGCGGCCGTCGGTTTCATTTGCGTCTCAGCACGCTTCCCACCGTCCACGGCGAAAGCCTCGTCATCCGGCTCCTCGACCAGACGATGCCGAGCCAGGATTTTGCGCAGCTCGGGCTTGCGCCGCCGCAAGCCGAGGCACTCCGTGCGGCGCTAGCGGGTCCGGCCGGACTCGTTTATCTCACGGGGCCGACCGGTTCCGGCAAGACCACGACGTTGCACGCGGCGCTCCACGCGCTCGATCACGAGGGGCGCGTCATTCACACGCTGGAGGATCCCGTGGAATACGAATTCGCGGGCATCCGGCAGACGGAGATTCGCGAAAAAATCGGGCTGACGTTTGCCGCATCGCTCCGCGCGCTGCTGCGACAGAATCCCGATATTCTGCTCGTCGGAGAAACACGCGACGCCGAGACGGCCCAGCTCGCGATTCGCGCGGCGCTGACCGGGCATCTCGTGCTCTCGACTCTGCACACCAACGATGCGTTGGCCGCCATTCCGCGGCTGCGCGATCTGGGCGTCGAAACGTTTCTACTGGCTGCGTCTCTGCGATTGGTCGCCGCCCAACGGCTCGTGCGCCGGCTCTGCGCCGAATGCAAGGCGCCCCACCCCGACAACGACCGGCTGCGCGACGCACACCGGATTCCCGATGCTCACTTTTGCCGGCCCGTGGGCTGTCCCGCGTGCCGGTCGCGGGGGTATCAAGGCCGGCTCGCGATCCACGAGGTGATCCCGGCCGAGAAGTTTTTGCCGCTGATCGCGGCGAACGCCCCGCTGGCCGATCTGGCGGCGCTCCGCGACCGCGAAGGCGGCGCTACACTCTGGCAGCACGGCCTCGCCGCCGCCGCGCAGGGGCTCACCACGATCGAGCAGGTCGCCCGCGTCCTCTGATTTTTTTCACCGGGCCATCGGGCCCATAACCCAAGAACATATGAAGAATACCAAAAACCAACGTCTCCTCCCGCGGGGCTACTCCCTGCTCGAACTCGTCCTCGTCCTCGCAATTGTCAGCGTGCTCGTCGGCCTGCTGTTGCCGAAAGGCTTCGATGCGCTGCGCAACGCGCGCATCCAGCAGGTCGAGAAAATCGTCGATACGCTCAAGACCGCGCTGACCGATTATCTGTCGATGGCCGGCGGCAACGGCAGCCTGCCGCGCACCGAGGGCACCGGCATTCCCACCTCCGGTGCCGCTCTCACGGGTGCGACTGACATTGCCAAGGGCAACGCCGCGCGGCTCGACACCGTGCTGCTGGCCACCGGCAAGATCGAGAAGCCCCTCGCCTTGCGCATGGGCACGCAGGCTTTCACCTCGACCGGCACTGGCAACGAAGTCACGTGGAGCCAGGCCTCCCTCGGCTTCGTGATGACGCCGGACGCCGCGCCGCAACGCAACTGGTCGACCGTCACGCGCGTCGAGGCGCGCACGGCCAATCCCGCGCTCGCTCCTTCGGCCGCGCTCGGAGCGAACTTCCGACTGGATGGCGCGACGAACATCAATGCGAACTACGTCGTCGCGTATCTCGTGATTCCCGCCTGCCCCGCGAAGGACGCCTACGAACTGGCGGTCGCGATGAATGGCGCGCAGCTCGCACCCGTGGAGGGTGCCGCGTCCGACAGCGGTATCGTCGCCTATGCCGCCCCTGCCAACGGAGTCACCGACGTCTATGTTTATCTCACGTCCGTCTGAACCGCGCACCGTGCTGTTGTGGGGCGACCGCTGGTGGGTCGCCGGCACCGGAGCGTCGGTTGAATTCTCCGACCTGGAGCAAGCAGTCGAGGTGCTCGTCGCGCACTACGCGGAAGAACCGAAGCCCGTTCGCCTCCGGCTGATTTTCCAGCCGGACGCGCTCGAGACGGTCGCCGTGGCGTGTCCGCAGGGCGACCGGGCGACGCTGGCCGCCGCTCTCGCGGAAGAGTTCCCCGCGCTGCGCCATACCGGATGCGCGTGGAGCCATGAGCCCGTGCGACCGATGGGCGGTGACTTCTCGACGCTGCTGCATTTCGAGACGCGGCCCGGACTGTTCGGGCTCGCCACCCGGCTCGCCCAGCGAGGGCTGGCGGTCGACTCGGCATGGCCGCTGACAACGTTCCTACATACGCTGCCCAGCGAATGGAGCGATTCGGGAGCGGTCACGGTGGTGGCACTGCAGGCCCAACGGGCCGTCGCTTATCGTCACCCTGCCGACGGCGTTCGCACCGCCGTGCTTTGGCGCGGCGAGTCGGCGCTCGCCGACGCGGGCGAATGGCTCGGCGATGTGCTCGCGCAAAACGCCGAGGAACCGGTGCTGCTCATCAGCGCGGACGAGGAAACCGCCACCGCACTCGGAGCCTTTGTTGGCGCCGAACGCCACCCCGGCGTCGAACAGTTCCCAGTGCACGAGGCGCTCGCCCGACCGGTGGTGTTCCCGCGCTATCATCCCGCCCAACTGTTGCCACGCACTCCCGTGGTTACGGCGCAGCGGGCGCTGTTCGCGGCGAGCGTGGCGTTTCTGATCGCTGCCGGTTGGTCGGGTGCCGCCTATGCACGCGGCTATGTCGTCGCGCGTGCCGCCACGGAAAACAATCAGGCGCGGTTGGCCGCGCTTCGTTCCGAGGTCGCGCAGTTGCGCGAGAACGCCGTCGAAATCGCCGCGCTGCGCCGCTCGCTGGACGGTGGCGCGGCGGGACCGCCCTGCGGCGCTTTGCTGGAGAAAATCTCCAGGACGCTTCCGGCCCAGGTCACGCTGACTTCGTTGCGCATGACCGGTCGGAGTGTAGTTCTCGACGGATGGCTCGCACCGGGCGCGGGGCGCAGCGCGTTGGATGAATGGCGGACGCGGCTCGCGCCAGCGGGCGCGCCGTGGACGGCGGAAATCAAACCCGGGGCCGGCGGCTCCTTCACTCTGACGGGAGGATTTCGGCCGTGACGAACCGGTTCTCGATCTCCCGTCGCGTCTGGTTCGCCTTCGGCAGTAGTGTTCTGCTGTTCGGAATCGTGGCGTGGATTGCACATCACGAGCGGCCTATACCGTCGGCCGACGCGGCGGAGTTCGCCGCGCTGAATAGCGAACGCGCGCACCTTCTGGGGAATGACGACCGTGTGCGCGATCAACTCCGCGAACAAGCGCGGGGGCTCACGCAGGTCGCCTGGATTCCGGAAAGGTTGGCCGCGTTGCAGCAACGGCAGGCTGCCGGCTGGCGTTGGAGTTGGGAGCCGGGCGATCCGCCCAGTCGCGTCACGCTTCAACGGGTCGCACCGCGGATCGAAGAATGGGCCGCCTACGGGACGTTCGTTACCGCGCTGACCGCGCAACCGGGCGTGATCATCGAGTCCGTTGAAATCCTGGCAGACGGGGCGGCACGAGACCGGCGCTTCACGCGAGTTGCGATCGGTCTCCGGTTCATCGTGGCGGTCGCACCGTCTCGCGACGGACAGCGGGCCGCCCCGAGCCGCGGCCCGCCGACCGTCGCCCCGGCGAAGGGTCCGGCCACCACCCGGAAGGTCGGAACCTCCACTTCGCACCGCCGCCCGTCCGCCTCCGCCGAGCCTCCGGCTCCCGGGACGGCCGGTGCTTCGTTCCGGTCCCGACCCTCCGGGTTTCAGGGCCGGCGCAGTCACAAAACAAGAACCAACCAACCAAAATAGATATGATCACCCTGACCCTCCAAATCCCCGAAACGGTCGCAGCCGAATTCTTCTCCGCGGCCGACCAGTTGAACGGGCGCTTCACGGAAGCGAATCCGAAGATCGAAGCGAAGAGCCTGATGGCGTTCGCCCTGGCCCGCCATGAATGCGCGGACATCTGCGCGCAGTTCGACCTCGCGTTGCGCCTTGTCCAAGGCCCGGCCGAGCCGCCGTTCAACCCCGTGCTTACCGAACCCTTTGGGCGGGACTCCCGCCCAGTGCCGACACCGCCCGCACACCAAGAGGCGGCCTAACCAACACGCATATGGCCATCGACCAAAAAGAAAAAACCGACACCACGAAACCCAAGCCCCTCGTCTTCCGGGACAATCCCGAGGTGAAGAAGAAAATCGAGGCGCACAAGAAGGCGAACCCCGACGACGTCACGTATTACACGCGGCTCGTGAAGGAAAACCCGGAACGCGCGATCGAGACGTTCCTCTATCGCGACCAGCAGAAGCACGAAAGCGAGATGCGGCTCATCCAGAAGCAGCTTCCGCAAGCCCGCGCGTTTTATAATGCGCAGGCCGCCGACGCGAAGGCGCGCATCGACCGCGACCTGGAGGGAGTGAATCCCTACTTGAAGGATAAGGCGTTCGTGAACGCCGCGCTCCGCGAAAAGGACCGGCAGACCCGGAAGGAATTCGCCAATCCGGCGACGACCCCGGCGACGCCGCCTCCGTCCGCTGCCGCCAAAGTCGCGGCGTGAAGCGATGCCCGTCGATTCGTCCACGCGGTCACACCTCGACGACCACCTCGGCCAGGCGGAGTTCGCGCTGAAAGTTTCCGCGAACTTCGATTGTCTCAAAAACACGCCCGCGCACGAAGCCGTGCGTGCGGCGCTGGCCCGGGTGGCGGAGGCGCGGAGCTGGGTGCGCGAGCGGCTCGCCGTCGAGCAGCCTGAAATGAAACCTTATCCGGCTCCACTCGGGCAGGGCCTACCGCTGACCCGCAAGGAACGCCTCGGGTATCGCTGGCCATGAGTGCGCGTGCGCTGGGCGTCATTGTGTCGGGCGGGCGGCATCACGTTTTGAATATCGATGACTTTGCTCTGATCGAACGGACGATGCGCGCCGTGGGTGCGAAAGAAATCCACACCGATGGCTCGGACGGTGTCGCCGCGCAGGTCGAAGCCTGGGCGCGGAAACGCGGTATCGCCGTGTGGCGTGTCACGGCGAACTGGATGCACGACGGCCCGGCCACACCCACGGAGCGCAACACCACGCTGCTCACACTCGCCCGCACAGTCATCGCGTTTCCCGGCGAGGACGTGACGGAGGATCTGATCGCGAAAGCGCGGAAACGCAGATTGCGGATCATCGAAAGCCCGGGCCGGCAGATCGCCCACCCGCGGGTAATGGATCGCCCGTTTCTCACGATTCAACGCGGACCGCGTCAGCGGCCCGGAATTTCACCCTGACCTTATGCACTCTCATTCATCTCCACGTATCATCCGCTCGGAAGACGCCGATGCGGTCACTCAATTGCAGACCAAAATCGCGGCGGCGGAAAAACTCCAGGCGACCATGAAGGCCGCGAATGTGATCGTCCGGAACCGGCGGCTGACTGACGACGAGAAAGTCGCGCAACTGGTCACCACCTGCGGTCTGCGTGACCCGAGCGCCCGCGAACTGCTCAAGCCCGACTTCGCGGGGCGGTTCGGATTCCCGGACTATAAACTCACGAACAACGGCGCCAACATCCGGCGGATGCAGCAACGGCTGAAGGGGCTGGCGAACGAGAGCGGGCGCGCATCGGTGACGTTTCCGTTTGCCGGAGGCCGGGTGGAGGACAACGCGGAAGAGTGCCGCGTGCGGATTTATCACGACGCGAAGCCGTCGGCCGACACCATAGGGAAGCTGCGAACGTATGGATTTCATTGGACGCCTTCGCTGCGTTGCTGGCAGCGGCTGCGGAATGATTCGGCGCGGTATGCGGCGACGCAGATTACCGGTGTAAGCTGGCCGGAGGTTGCGCCGGCGGCAGCGGCGGGGCCGAGTGTCGCGACCGTCAACGCGGCGTCGGTCACGCCAGGTCTGCGCACCGGAGTAGCCGCATGACGGCGGCGAGCAAAGTTGCCCTCGACACCCTGCGACGGATGGCGCGCGGCCACGCGGGCGCGTCCTCCGGCGAATTCGCCGCGTGGGAAATACTCATCAATTTGAGGAAAGGAACGTCGGTGGATTTCGCGGGGGATTTCGTGCGACTGGATAGCTGCGGCAAGCGAGCGGTGCTGCAGTTACTCCTCGACCTTACGACCGGCGGCACGGGTTTGAGCGAACTGGACTGAATCGGGATTCGGTATGATCGAAACGATCGATCCGATGGCGGAGGTTGCGACCCGCGAGGTTTCGTTGGACGCCGTGCTTCGGCTGGCGCGGCGGGGCTTTTTGATGCGCCGGTCGTCGCCACCGTGCCAGCGAACCCCACTATGAGTGCCTCACCGCGTGTGACGCACTTCTGACTTCGCCTCGCAGACTCACCTCTGGCAGCGTCATCACCGTGTCCCACGCCTCTTCTCGCTATCCGGTTTTTGTAAGCTCCGTCCAGAAGGAGTTTGCCGAGGAACGTCGGGCGGTGAAAGCGTATGTCGAAGGCGATCCGCTCCTCCGACGCTATTTCGAGGTTTTTATTTTCGAGGATGTCCCGGCGTCGGGCCGCCGGGCCGACGAGGTTTACCTCGACCAAGTCCGTCACTGCGAGGTGTTCGTCGGCATTTTTGGACGTGATTACGGTTACGAGGACAAGGCGGGAGTCTCGCCCACGGAGCGCGAATACGATCGGGCCGCCGAGGAGAAAAAGGAACGTCTCATCTTTCTGAAGGACTCCCGTGACGAGGGGCGACATCCCAAGATGCAGGCGCTCGTGCGCAAGGTCGGTGAGCAGGTGATTCGCCGCCGGTTCGATAACACGCCTGAATTGATTGCGGGTATCTACGCGAGTCTGGTCGAATACTTGGAGCGACGAGGCGACATCCGCCATTTGCCTTTCGATGCGTCGGCCTGTCCGCGGGCCACGCTCGGCGATCTTTCGAAAGGGAAACTGGAAAAGTTTTTGGCGATTGCGCAACGACGGCGGGGCTATGCGCTCGATCCGAAGACACCGATGCCCGACGCCTTGGCGCATCTTAATTTGCTGGATCGGCGGATGCCAAGCCACGCGGCCGTCCTCCTCTTTGGCGACGAGCCGCAACGTTTCCTCCCCACCTCGCATGTGAAGTGCCTGCACTTCCACGGCACCGAAATGCGGAAGCCGATTCCGTCCTACCAGCTTTACAAGGGAACGGTGTTCGAACTGGTCGAGCAGGCGCTTGATTTCGTCTTGTCCAAGATCAATCGGACGGTCGGCACGCGAGCCAAGGCTCCGCAAGCGCCGGTCAGATATGAGCTGCCCGACGCGGCCGTCACCGAGGCCATCGTGAACGCCATCGTGCACCGCGACTATGCGTCGAAGGCCTCCGTCCAAGTCATGCTCTTCGCGGACCGACTTGAAATCTGGAACCCCGGCCGGTTGCCGCCCTCTCTCACACTCGCCTCGCTCCGGGTGCCGCACGCCTCGGTCCCGCACAATCCCCTGATCGCCGAACCGCTCTTCTTGACGGGCTATATCGAACACGCCGGCACCGGAACGCTCGACATGATTGCGCTCTGCGGCGAGGCGAAGCTGCCGCCGCCTGACTT
>CAZENI010000290.1:0-10485 GCA_964513055.1 uncultured Opitutus sp. | reverse complement strand
AGCCGTAGAGGGCGCCGAGCCCGGTGAGGACGGTGGCGGTGCGGCCGGTGGCGGCCATGCCGGCCTTGAGCGCGGCGATTTTCTGCGGGCTGGGCAGCGACTCCGCCTTGATCGAAACGATGGCGGGAATCTCGCGCACGAGTCTCAGGATCAGCTCGCCGGACATGTGCACGCCGGTGATGGCGGGATGATCCTGCAGCACGATCGGGGCGGAGATCGTCGCGGCGATGCGGCTGAAGTAGCCGAAGACGGTCTGGTCGCTGGGCGCCGGCTGCGCGGAGGCGGAAATCATTAGGGCGGTCGCCCCGAGCTCCAGCGCCTGCCGGCTGTGCTCGATCGTCGCGGCGGTGCCGGTGTGGCTGGTGCCGACGATGACCGGCAGGCCGCCGGCCGCGGCCACCGCGGCGCGGATGAGTTGTTCGCGCTCGCGGTCGGTCAGGCGGTTCGACTCGCCGAGCAGGCCGAGGATCGTGATGCCGTCGACACCGGCGGCGACGTTGAAACGGATCAGGCGCTCGAGCGATTCGAGATCGAGCGACTCATCGTCGTGAAACGGCGTCGCGAGGATCGGGATGACGCCGGTATAGTGGAAAGGGGAGGACATGGAGGGGCGGTTTGTCATCGTCTGTCATCCTGCGCGCAGCGGAGAATCCAATTGGACGTTCGCGGCGCTTTTCGCCGTGAGGATCCTGCTGGATTCTTCGCTGTGCTCAGAATGACAGATTCCGGGGAAAGATGGCGCCGATGGGATCAATACGCTTTCACCATCCCGCCGTCGACCAGGAGCGTCTGGCCGGTGATGTAGGAGTTGGCGGGCGAGCCGAGGAAGACGGCGAGCTGCGCGAATTCCGCGGGCGTGCCGTAGCGCCCGAGCGGGATGGTCTTCGCGGTGTCGGCGCGGACCTGCTCGAGCGTGGCGCCGCTCTTCTTCGCGCGGATGCCGTCGAGCTGCTCGATGCGGTCGGTCTGGATGCGGCCGGGCCCGAGGACGTTGACGAGGATGCCGTCGCGGCCGAGTTCGCCCGCGAGGGTCTTGGTCAGGCCCATCACGGCGGTGCGAAACGTGTTCGAGAGGATCAGGTTCTCCAGCGGGCTCTTCACGGAGGACGAGGTGAAGTTCACGATCCGGCCGCCGCCGCCCCGGCGCAGATGCGGCAGCACGGCGCGCGTGGTGCGGATGGTGCTGAGGAGATTCAGTTCGAACGCGGACTGCCACGCCGCGTCATCGAACAGATCGAAGGTGCCGGCGGGCGGACCGCCGCTGTTGTTCACGAGCGCGAAGACGCCGCCGAACGCCGCGACGGTGGCCTCCACCAGCCGCGTGATGTCGGCGGGCTGGGTGAGGTCGGCGACGGTGATGGCCGGCTCGCGGCCGGTCGCCGCGGCGATCTCGGCGGCGGCGCGCTGCAGCTCCGCGGAGCGGCGGCTGCACAGCATGACGTGCGCTCCCTCGCGGGCGAATGCCAGCGCGGTCGCCTTGCCGAGGCCGGCGCTCGAAGCGCAGACGATGACGGGTTTGTCAGTTAGGCCGAGGTCCATGGGGTGGGGGCTTTTTTGACCGCGGATGGCACGGATGGCACGGATGAAGACTTCGTCTGCCGGGATTCTTCCGTGATCTCCGTGAAAACCGTGGTCGATTGATTTATTTCTTCTTCAGATCTTCGACTGGATTTCGCAGCGGCTCGAAGCCCTCGATGCGGCACTCGAGGACGTCGCCGTGGGCGAGCGGCACGGCCTGCGGCGTGCCCGTGGAGAGGATGTCGCCGGGCAGCCACGGCATCACGCGCGAGTGGAACGCCACGAGGTAGGGCGGGGGAAACGTCATGTTGGAGACGACGTTCTCCGCGTGCACGCGGCCGTTGATCACGGTGGCGACCTTCAGCTTCAGCACGTCGGGAATCTCGTCCGGCGTGAGCATGACGGGGCCGAAACTGAAGAACGTATCGAAGCTCTTGGAACGCGTGAGGTAGCGCGGGTTCTTCCGCAGGATGTCCTCGGCGGTCATGTCGAGAATCGTGGTGAAACCGGCCACTGCGCCGAGCCAGTCGGCCTCGGACACGTCGCGGCATTCGCGCCCGAGGATCACGCCGAGCTCGGCCTCGCCGGTCGTCTTCTCCGATTGCCGCGGGATCGTGATGGTGTCGCCGGGCCCGACGATCGTCGTGTCGGGCTTCATGAAACTGGCGGGCTCCTCGTGCGGCGCCTTCTCGGCGAGGTCGGCGGCGTGCGCGACGTAGTTGAGCCCGATGCCCCAGATCTTGCGGGGCCGGCGGTAGAGCGGGCCGAAGCGCGCCGCGGCGGGATCGATGAGATCGGCGCGCAGCGCGGCGGCTTCCTCGCGGCCGCCGCGACGGAACCAGTCGAGCAGGCCGGCGAGTTCGCCCGTGGTGATCAGCGCAAGCAGATCGGTGGGCCACTGGCGCCCGGTGTGGCGGTTGAGGGCGGCGAGCGGGAGGAGGCCCGGGGCGAGGACGAGGGCGGCTTGTTCGGTGCCGGCGAGGCGCAGGGTGGCGAGTTTCATGCGGGAGCGCGGTGAGGCGGGGGCAGTGCAGCCGTGATGCCAAACGGGTTCTGCGCCGACGACAGGAAAAGGCCGCTCCGTCGCGGGTGGACGATGCAGCCACCGCCGTGGCCGGAGCGTCCACGCAGTGCCGCCGCGCCGGGTGGGGCGGCCGGGCGGCCGGCGGGTGGCATAACGAGTGCTAAAATTCCGCCCGTGTTCCGCCTCCGCTCAGCCGTGCAGTTTGCCCTGTGGGTTCTCGTCCCGCTTGCCGGCGACGCGGCCCTGTGCGCGCAGACCTACGATGTGCTGATCCGCGGCGGCCGGGTGCTCGACGGCACGGGCACGCCGTGGCTTGCGGCCGACGTCGCGATCACGGGCGATCGCATCGTGGCGGTCGGCAAACTCCCCGGGGCGACGGCGAAGCGGCTCGTCGCAGCGGACGGGCTGTTCGTCGCACCGGGCTTCATCGATGGCCACACGCATGCGGGTTCGTTGGATCGCGCGGAAACCGCGGCCGCGGAGCCGTTGCTCACGCAGGGAATCACGACGGTTTTTCTCAATCCCGATGGCGGCGGTCCGACCGATCTGCCGGCGCAGGCGGCGGCGATCCTCAAGCAACGGCCGGGCGTGAATTTCGCGCAGCTCATCGGCCACAACTCCGTGCGCCGCGAGGTGCTCGGCAACGCGGACCGCGCGCCGACGACCGACGAGCTCGCGCGCATGGCGGCGCTGGTGCGGCGCGGCTTCGAGGCGGGGGCGTTCGGGTTTTCGGCGGGGCCGTTCTACACGCCGGGGACGTTTTCCAAGACCGAGGAACACATCGCGCTGGCGCGAGTGGCGGCGGAGTTCGACGGCTTTTATACGAGCCACGTGCGCGACGAGGCGGACTACACCATCGGTGTGGTGGCCGCGGTCGACGAGGTCATCCGCGTGGCGCGCGAAGCGCGGCTGCCGGGCATTGTCACGCACATCAAAGTGCTCGGTCCGCGGGTGTGGGGCCAGTCGGCCGAGATCATCCGGCGGATCGAGGCGGCGCGGGCGGGCGGCGTCGAGGTGTTTGCCGATCAGTATCCGTATGAGGCGTCGTCGACCGGGCTCACTGCCGCGCTGGTGCCCGCGTGGGCGCAGGAGGGCGGCGCCGGCGCGCTGCGGGCGCGGCTCGCGCACCCCGAGCAGCGCCCGCGGATCCGCCGCGAGATGATCGAGAACCTCGAGCGCCGCGCGGGCGCGGCGAACATCCAGATCCGCACGCACCGCGCCGATCCGGCGCTCGAAGGCCGGCGCCTCGACGCCATCGCCCGGGACCGGCTGCTCGAGCCCGTCGATGCCGCGATCGCGATCATCGACGCCGGCGGCGCGTCGATCGTGTCGTTCAACATGCAGGAGGCCGACATCCGCGCGTTCATGGTGCAGCCGTGGACGATGACGTGCTCCGACGGCGAACTCGTGGCGCCCGGGGAGGGCGTGCCGCACCCGCGTTCCTACGGACCGTATGCCCGCAAGTTGCGGCGCTATGTCGTCGAGGAAAACGTGCTCACGCTCGAGCGCGCGATCCACTCGATGACGGGCCTGCCCGCGGCGGTGTTTCGTGTGCGCGACCGCGGGGTGATTCGCCCCGGCGCGTGGGCGGATGTGGTGGTTTTCGATCTGGCCGCCGTGCGCGACCTCGCCACCTATGAGCGGCCGCACCAGCTTTCCGAGGGCATGCGCCACGTGTTCGTCAACGGCCGCCCGGCGCTCGTCGATGGCCGCTTGACGGAATCGCGTCACGGGCGCGTGCTGTCCCGCGTCCGGCCCTGACCCGTCCGACCGACTTAACCTGACCTGATCGCACCACCAACGATGACCAACTCCACCCGTTTCGCCGCGCTGGCGCTCGCTCTCGCGTTCGCCGCCGGCGCGCTCACCGCCCAGACCGCCCCCAAGCCGTCCGCCACCGCCGAGAAGTCCGAGACGCTCACGATGGAGGCCTTCACCGTCACCGGCTCCAACATCAAGCGCATCGACCAGGAGACGACGCTCCCCATCACCGTCATCAACACCGACGATCTCGATCTGCGCGGCGTGTCGACGCCCGCCGAGATCCTGGACAGCCTGTCCATCGGCGGCCCGATCGTCCTCGACGAGGGCAACACCCTCGGCGCCGACGCCCGCGGCGACAACAATTCGATCAACCTCCGCGGCATCGGCTCCGGCAACACCCTCGTGCTCCTCAACGGCCGCCGCATGGCGCCGCATCCGATCAGCCAGGCGGAGAGCGGCGTGCCCTCGCTCTCCGTCAACGTCAACCAGCTCCCGGCCGCCGCCATGGCGCGCGTGGAGATCCTGCGCGACGGCGCCTCGGCCATCTACGGCACCGACGCCGCCGGCGGCGTCGTGAACTCGATCACCCGGCGCAATTTCGACGGCCTCTCGCTCCGCGCCCGCGGGAGCGTTACCGAGCACGGCGGCGGCAACGAGTGGAACACCGAGATCACGCATGGCCAGAACTTCAACGGCGGCCGGAGCAACCTCCTGCTCACGGTCGATTTCTTCCACCGCGACTTCCTCTGGCTCAACCAGCGCAAGTTCTCGCGCGATCAGGACATCCGCACCACCCGCGATGTCCCCGCGCCGTGGAACGGCCTGCCGATCACCGACTCCGCCGGCACGGTCGTCCGCGACAACGATTTCGACAACCGGCTCAGCACCGACTCGAGCTACTACGGCGGTTTCGTGCGCGGCAGCTACGATGCGACCGGCGCGTTCGTCGGCGTCCGCCCGACCGGCAACCGCGGCATCATCACGACCTCGGGCAGCACCTCGGCCACGATGGCGACCAACGGCACATTCTATCTCATCCCGCTCGTCGATGGAAACATCGGTTTCCGCCAGACGCTGCCGTCGCACAACATCGATGACTACACCGTCAACTGGTATCAGAATCCCAATGACTTCAAGCCGGCGCTGCCCAAGACGGACCGGCTCAACCTCATGGCGAATCTGCGGCACAAGCTCGACAACAACCTCGAGCTCTTCGGCGAGGTGATGGTTTACAACGCCCGCTCCGTCACCGGCCGCCTGCCGTGGTCCTTCGACGCCTCGACCGACCACAACATCTACGTCAGCGCGGACAATCCGTTCAACCCCTTCGGCACGCGTTTCTACCACGCCACCGGCCTGCCCAACGCCGACGGCACCCCGCGTCTCGTCGGCACGCCCGCGGACGTCCAACTCCTCCCCGGCGTCGGCGTCATCCCGCGGGATTTCCGCGCCACGCGCATCTACGTCGACTCGGAGGCCTACCGCGCGATCGGCGGCCTGCGCGGCCGCTTCGGAAAGAACTGGGAATGGGAGTCGGGCGTCCTTTTCTCGCGCAACACCACCCACGACGAGGAGCACGGGGCCGTGCGTGAGAGCCGGCTGCGCGCCGCGCTCACCTCCTCGGATCCGACCAAGGCCTTCAATCCGTTCAACTACACCTTCAAGCTCGTGCCGCAGGCCGGCAACACGACCAACCCCTACCTGCTCATGGTCGACAAGCCCTACAGCAACCCCACCGCGCTGACCGAATCGCTCTACGACAACTTCGTGCGCGAGGGCCGCACGCAGCTCGCGAGCTGGGACCTGAAGGTCAACGGCTCCGTGTTCGAGCGCTTCTGGGGCGGCCCCATCGGCGTCGCGTTCGGCGCCGAGATGCGCTGGGAGGACTACAAGGACTGGCGCCCGCCCTACGCCGGCCTCAACCCCGCCGACGCCCCCTTCAACGGCAACCCCAACGATCCGACCAATCTCTTCTTCGGACCGAATGAGAACGACTTCATCGCCGTCAGCCCGAACGTGAATCTCTACGCGTCGCGCACGATCGCCTCGACGTTTGGCGAGGTGCTGGTGCCGATCGTCGGCCGGGACAATCGCAAGTCCTTCGTGCGCTCCCTCGAACTCACGCTCGCCGCCCGCGCCGAGCGCTTCTCCGATTTCGGCAGCACGGTGAAGCCCAAGTTCGGCCTCAACTTCCGGCCCAACGACTGGATCCTCCTGCGCAGCACGCTCGCCTCGTCGTTCCGCGCGCCGAATCTCGTCCAGACCAACACCACGCCGCTCCAGCGCTCCGGCAACACCTACAACGATCCCTACCGCGCCGAGGTCACCGGTCTTAACCGCGACTCCAGCGCCTCGCCCGTGATCTTCCGCCAGGGCAGCGCCAGCCTCCGGCCCGAGAGCTCGCGCTCGCTCACCGTCGGCCTCGCCGTCTCCGCGCCGTTCTATCGCGATCTCACGATCACCGTCGACTACTGGCGCATCAAGCAGCGCGACGTGATCGACGACGTCACCGGCACGGCCCAGCTCATCCGCGACGAGGAGCTCCTCGACGGCGCCGTGCAGAAGGCCCTCGCCGCCGGCACGCCGCTCAACCAGATCAACCTGGGTAGCGGCACCAGCAGCTACGCCGGCAATCCGCAGGTGGTGCGCGATGCCGTCACGCCGGCCGATGTCGCCGCGTTCAACACCTACAACGCCGGCCGTCCCGCCGCCACGCAGCGCGTGCCCGTCGGGCAGGTGCGCTCGATCGTGACCGACTACGTCAACCTCTCCGGTCGCCAGGTGCAGGGGCTTGATTTCGGCTTCGAGCTGCGGCTGCCGAAAACCCGGCTCGGCCAGGGCGCGATCCGCGGCGATGCGGCGTATCTGCTCCAGTCGGACACCGAGGACAACCCCGGCGCGCCCAAGGTGAACAACATCAACCGCGACGGCCGCACGCGTTTCCGCGGCAACTTCGGCGCGACGTGGCGCAAGGATCGCTGGACGCTCGGCTGGTTCACCACCTACTACGGCACCTACGTCGACACCGGCGCCTCGACCACGAAGGAAATCTACGACGTGCTCGGCCAGCCCGACTACATTTCCGTCTACGACGACTCCGGCGGCGTGCGCCGCTACCGTTATCTCGTGAGCGCCTTCGCCACGCACAGCGCCTACGTCAACTACGCGTTCCCGCGGCAGCGGCGCGGCGGCCTGCTCTCCGGCGTCGGCTTGCGCCTTGGCGTCAACAATCTCGCCGACATCGAGCCGCCGCTCGCGGACGAGGCCTTTGGCTATCGTCGCGGCGCGGGCACCACGGCCAAGGGCCGGACGTTCTACTCGCAAATTTCCAAGGCCTTCTGAGCGGACGCCTTTTCCCGGGTGCCGGTCGCTCGCCGCGGAAGCGGAGCCGCCGGCGCTGCTTTTTTGCCGCGGCGCGCTTGTCGGCCCGGCCGGTTTCGTCACCGTCATCCTCCGTGCGCGCGCTCGTTTCCCTCGTTTTCGTTGCGTTCCTCAGCGTCGCAGTCGCGGCCACGCCGGTCACGGTCACGCCTGTCACCGCCCGGCAGGGCATGGTCGTGGCCGCGCATCCGCAGGCGACCGAGGCGGGCCTCGCGATCCTGAAGGCTGGCGGCAACGCGGTCGACGCCGCGGTCGCGACCTCCCTCGCCGTCGGGGTGGCCGAGCCCTACGGCTCGGGCCTCGGCGGCAAGCTGATGCTGCTGTATTTCGAGGCGAAGACCGGCCGGGTCCATGCAGTCGACGCGATGGATGCGGCGGGTTCGCTCGACCCGGCGGCGTATCTGAAACGCCCGGAGGAGGAGCGCAGCTACGGCTACGGCTCGGTCTGCGTGCCGGGTCTCGCGGCCGGCCTGTGGGCCCTGCACCAGAAATGGGGCGCGAAGCCGTGGGCGGAGTCGGTGCGGCCCGCGATCGAACTGGCGCGCCGGGGCTTTCGCATCCTGCCCAAGAGCCGCGAACAGTTCGCGGAACAGGAGAAGAAACTGCGGCGCGGCGACGCCGAGATCGCGCGCCTCTACCTGCCGGGCGGCAAGCTGCCCGAGGTGGGCTCGCTGCTGCCGAACGAGGACCTCGCCCGCACGATGGAGGCGCTCGCGGAGCGCGGGCGCGACGGCTTTTACCGGGGGCCCGTGGCCGCGGCGATCGTCGCGGCCTCCGAGATGGGCGGCGGCGTCCTCACGCTGGAGGATCTCGCGGGCTACGAGGCGCGGATCACGGAGCCGATGGTGACGACGTTTCGCGGCCACACGCTGGTCTGTGCGCCGCCGCCCGCGAGCGGCGCGGCGCTCTTCCTGCCGATCCTGAAGATTCTGGAAGAGGAGAGTTTCGGCGGCGGCCCGCTGCGCACCGCGGAGAATCTCGACCGCATCGGGCGGGCCTGGCGCGCGGTGTTTCCCTCGGTCGGCCGCACGATCGGCGACGCCTCGGCCTCGCGCTTTCTTTTCGAGAAACTGCTCGCGCCGGACTCGATCGCGGAGTTGCGCGCGAAGGCGTTTGGTCCGGCGGAGGCGAAGAAAAAGGTGGCCGGCCATTGGGACGAGGTTCCGCTCTTCTACGAGAGCGAGCTGGCGGCGACGACGCACTTCATCGTGGCGGACGCGCAGGGCAACATCGTGTGCGCCACGCAATCGCAGAGCCTGCATTTCGGCGCCGGCGTGGTGCCCCCCGGCACCGGCGTCGTGCTGAACGACTCGATGAGCAACTTCACGTTCACCGACGCGAAGAGCCTCAACGCCCTGTTGCCGGGCCGACGCCCGCGCAGCACGATCGGGCCCACGATCGTCCTGCGCGACGGCCGTCCCGTCTTCGCGATCGGCATCCCGGGCTCTTCGCGCATCCCGACCGCGTTGCTCCAGGTGCTGCTGGATCGCCTCGCACTCCGGCGCCCGCTGGCCGAAGCGATCGGCGACACGCGCGTGCATTTCTCGTCGCCCTTCCGGCGCGACGACGTGGAGGCCTTCGAGGCCGAGCAGTCGTTTCCGCATGCCGAGGCCGTTGCGCTGCAGGCTCGCGGCTGGAAGGTCAACCTGCCCGAGCCCGCCGGCACCGGCCGGCATTTCGGCGGCATCAACGCGATCGAGTTCAACGCCGACGGCACGCTCACCGGCTTCGCCGATCCGCGGCGCACGAACGTCGCGGCGGGCTACTGAGGCGGCGCCCGGGTTTCGCTCCGCCGCTTTCCTTTCCCCATTCCCACCCCATGAAGATTTGCCCGCTGCTCGTGTTCCTGTCCGTCCCCTGGGCACTCGTCGCCCAGTCCACCAAGCCCGAGGTGCTCGCGCGCGTCGACGCGACCAAGTCGGTCTATGAAGACATCGCGCTGAAGATCTGGGACTACGCCGAGATCGGCTACAAGGAGACGCGCAGCTCCGCGCTGCTGCAGGAGCAGTTGAGGAAAGAGGGGTTCACGGTGCAGGCCGGGGTCGCCGCGATTCCGACGGCGTTCGTGGCCAGCTTCGGCAGCGGCTCGCCCGTGATCGGCGTGCTCGCCGAATACGATGCGCTGCCCGGCGTGGCCCAGGAGGCCGTGCCGGAGAAGAAGGAGCGCGCCGGTGCGATCGCGGGCCACGCGTGCGGCCACCATCTGTTCGGCGCCGCCTCGATCCAGGCGGCGATCGCGGCGAAGGACTGGCTCAAGGCCACCGGCCGGCCCGGCACGATCCGGGTCTACGGCACGCCGGCGGAAGAGGGCGGTTCCGGCAAGGTCTACCTGGTGCGCGCCGGACTTTTCCACGATGTCGACGTCGCGGTGCACTGGCATCCGTCCGATCGCAACGGCGTCACGATGACGAGTTCGCTGGCGAACAAGTCGGGGAAGTTCCGCTTCCGCGGCGTGGCCGCGCATGCGGCGGCCGCGCCCGACCGCGGGCGCTCGGCGCTCGATGGCGTCGAGGCGATGAATTACATGGTGAATCTGATGCGCGAGCACGTGCCGGACTCGACGCGCATCCACTATGTGATTACGCGGGGCGGCGAGGCGCCCAACGTCGTGCCGGCGTTCGCCGAGGTCTATTACTATGTGCGCAGCCCCAGCCGCGAGGTCGTGCAGGAGATCTGGGCGCGCGTCGAGCAGGCGGCCGCCGGCGCCGCGCTGGGCACCGGCACCAAGGCCGAATGGGAGGTCACCGGCGGCGTCCACGAACTGCTGCCCAACGAGGTGCTCGGCCGCGTGATGCAGG